>NZ_JBEYUY010000033.1:0-106053 GCF_040643775.1 Streptomyces sp. NPDC047081
AAGACAAACAAGCCCTCGATCAAGTAGACATGAACAAGGTCAGGACCTGGGGAATTACGTGACGCCGGGCCCGGGGAATTACGTGATCGTTCACAAACCCGGGCGGATAAGAGGCTTCTTCTGTCCCCGGACACCGCGGTCCTGGGACAGGCCAGGCCCACTGTCACCGGCCCGGCGGGCTGCAACACTCGTACCCATGAGCAGCAGCAACTCCCGCGACAGCGAACTGGGCGCCTTCCTCAAAGCTCGGCGCACAGAGCTGAGCCCGGCCGAAGTGGGGCTGCCCGACTCGGCCGGCAGGCGCAGGGTCAAGGGCCTGCGGCGCGAGGAGGTGGCCTTGCTGGCGTCGATCAGCCCCGACTACTACACGCGCCTGGAGCAGGGCCGCCGCCAGGCCTCCGAACCAGTGCTGGACACCCTCGCGCGCGTCCTCCGGCTCGATGACGGTGAGCGTGCCTACATGTTCGAACTCTCCGGTCGGGACGCCGCCCGGCCGCGTCGGCGCACCGCGCAGAAGGTCCAGCCGCAGCTGCGGCGCCTCCTGGCGGACCTCTCCACCACGCCGGCCGTCGTCCTGGGCCGCCGCACGGACATCCTCGCCTGGAACGCCATGGCGGCCGCCCTGTTCACCGACTTCGCGCGGATCCCGGAGAGGCAGCGCAACTTCGTACGGCTGGTCTTCTGCGAACCGGCCATCAGGGCGCTGTACCCCGACTGGGACTGGGTTGCGCAGATGACCCTGGCGCAGCTGCGCATGGAGGCCGTCCGCGATCCGAAGGATCCGCGACTGGCCGAACTGGTGGGCGAACTGTCGCTCCAGGACCCCGACTTCCGGCGCTGGTGGGGTGCCCACCGCGTCGCCACCCAGGGATCGGGCACGAAAACGCTGAACCATCCCGTCGTCGGCCCGCTCACCCTCGACTGGTCCTTCCTCACCTCCACCGACGACCCCGACCAGCAGCTCATCACCCTGACCGCCGAGCCCGGCACCCCCAGCCACGACCGCCTGCGCATCCTCGCCTCATGGGCCGCGCAGGCCGCCGACCACCCGATCGCGGACCGTTAGAGGCTCCGGCCCCGGGATGTCGCCGAGGACGAGCGCGCCGTGGCGTGCCTCGTGAGGCTGACGCCGATCGCGAACACCGTTCACCGGCCGCACGCCCTGCTACCCTGCGTTGCCAAATGACAGCTTTGGGTAACTCCGGCAACTCCTAGGGGTGTGCGTGAAGGTCGCCTGCGTCGGCGGCGGGCCCGCCGGCCTGTATCTCTCGATCCTGCTGAAGCGGCAGGACCCGTCCCACGACATCACCGTCCACGAACGCAATCCGGAGGGCTCGACCTACGGCTGGGGCGTGACCTACTGGCGCGGACTGCTCGACAAGCTCCACGAGCACGACCCCGAGTCGGCCCGCGCCCTGGAGCGGCACTCCGTCACCTGGAACGAGGGCGAGGCCCGCGTCCGGGACCTCGCCACCCGGCGCGACAGCGACGAGGGCTTCGGCATCGGCCGCCACCGGCTCCTGGAGATCCTCGCCGCCCGCGCCCGCTCGCTGGGCGTACGGCTGGAGTTCGAGCACGAGATCACCGAGGGGAACCTGCCCGCCGCCGACCTCGTCGTGGCCGGCGACGGCGTGCACAGCGCCCTGCGCGGTGCGCACGCCGACCACTTCGGCACCGAGCTCAGGCCCGGCCGCAACCACTACATCTGGCTCGGCACCACCAAGGTCTTCGACGCCTTCACCTTCGCCTTCGTGGAGACCGACCACGGCTGGATCTGGTGCTACGGCTACGCCTTCAGCCCCGAGCGCAGCACCTGCGTCGTCGAATGCGCCCCCGAGACCTGGACCGGCCTCGGCCTCGACACCGCGAACGAGGTCGACGGACTCGCCCTCCTGGAGAAGCTCTTCGCCGACATCCTGGACGGCCACGCCCTGATCGGCCGCTCCTCGGCCGACGGCGCCGCCCAGTGGCTGAACTTCCGCACCCTGACCAACCGCACCTGGTCCCGCGGCAACCTGGTCCTGCTCGGCGACGCCGCCCACACCACCCACTACTCCATCGGCGCCGGCACCACCCTCGCCCTGGAGGACGCGATCGCCCTGGCCGGCGCCCTGCGCGACCAGCCCGAACTCCCGCAGGCCCTCGCCGTCTACGAGCGGGAACGCAAGGCCGCCCTCCTGTCGATCCAGAGCGCGGCCCGCTACAGCGCCCAGTGGTACGAGAACCTGCCCCGCTACATGCACCTGCCCCCGGAGCAGATGTTCGCCCTGCTCGGCCAGCGTCACTCGCCCCTGCTGCCGTACGTCCCGCCCCAGCTCTACTACCGCATCGACAGGGCGGCCGGGCAGCTGGAGGCGCTGCGCCGCTTCAAGCGCTGGCTCGGACCGAGGATCGCGCGCACCGTGCACGCGCGGGCGCTGGCCTCCCGGAAGTAGCGGGCACCCGGAATCCCGCTTGGGTGAATGGCAATTCACCGGCTATGGTGAATTGCCATTCACCCGTTTTTCGTGTCGTCCGGGAGCGCCGATGGATCAGCCCGTACCGATAGCCGAGCCCTCCGAGGCGAGGGCCCTGCGGGATCGGCTGACGATCCCGGTGCTGGCGTTCGGCGGCATCCTCATGGCCGTCATGCAGACCGTGGTCGTGCCGCTGCTGCCCGACCTGCCCCGGCTGACCCACTCCTCCGCGGGCACCGTCTCCTGGATGGTCACGGCGACCCTGCTGTCCGGAGCCGTCCTCACCCCGGTCCTCGGCCGCGCCGGCGACATGTACGGCAAGCGGCGGGTGCTGATGGCGGCCCTCGGCCTGATGACCGTCGGCTCGGTCACCTGCGCGCTCTCCTCGAACATCGGCGTCCTCATCGCGGCCCGCGCGCTGTCGGGCGCCGCCTCCGCCGTCGTACCCCTCTCGATCAGCATCCTGCGCGACGAACTGCCGCCGGAGCGACGGGGAAGCGCGGTCGCGCTGATGAGCTCCACCGTCGGCATCGGTGCCGCGCTGGGCCTGCCGCTCGCCGCGCTGATCGTGCAGTACTCGAACTGGCACATCATGTTCTGGGTGACCAGTGCCCTCGGCGCGCTGGGCACGAGCGCGGTCTGGTGGGCGGTGCGCGAGTCGCCCGTCCGGGAACACGGGCGCTTCGACGTGCTGGGCGCGGTGGGGCTCGCCGCCGGGCTGGTGTCCCTGCTCCTCGGAGTGTCCCAGGGTGGGCAGTGGGGGTGGGGGAGCCCGCGGATCCTGGCGCTCTTCGCGACCGCCGTCGTCGTACTCGCCCTGTGGTGGTGGCAGCAGCTGCGGACCGAACAGCCGCTCGTGGACCTGCGGTTGGTGAGCCGGCCGAAGGTCGGGCTGTCCCATGTGGCCGCGCTCTTCACCGGCTTCGCGTTCTACGCCAACTCGCTGGTGACCGCACAGCTGGTGCAGGCGCCCGAGGCCACCGGATACGGGCTCGGGCTCTCCATCGTGAGCACCGGCCTGGTGCTGCTGCCCGGCGGCTTCATCATGCTGGTCTTCTCACCCCTGTCGGCCCGCATCTCGGCGTCCCGCGGGCCGCGCATCACACTCGCCATCGGGGCGCTGATCATCGCCCTCGGCTACGCGGTGCGCATCGCCGACAGCCGCGACCTGTGGATGATCATCGTGGGGGCGGCCGTCGTGGGCACCGGGACCACCCTGGCGTACTCCGCGCTGCCCACCCTCATCCTGCACGCGGTCCCGGCCGGGCAGACCGCGTCCGCCAACGGCGTCAACGTCCTGATGCGCACGATCGGCCAGGCCACCTCCAGCGCCGCCGTGGCCGCCGTCCTGGTCCACCACACCAGCCTGCTCGGCGCGGTCGCCGTCCCCACCCTGCACGGCTATCTGCTCGCGTTCACCATGGCGGGCATCGTCGCCCTGGCCGCGAGCGCGACCGCGCTGACCATCCCCGGCGACCCGGCGCAGGGGAGGACTCGCCGCGCCCGCGGCCGTGCCCGGGACGCCCGTGACGAGGCCCTGGAGGGAGCATGAGTGCCGTGAGCACTCCCCCCACCGCGCCCGCACCCGCCCGCCGCGACGCCGAGGCCACCAAGGCCGCCATCCTCCGGGCCGCCCGCCATCTGCTGGCCCGGCACGCCCACGCCGACATCACGCTCAAGGCCGTCGCCGAACGCGCCGGTGTCAGCGCCCCGTTGATCCTCAAGTACTTCGGCAACAAGGACGCCCTCTTCGCCCGCGTGATGTCCTTCGAGGCCGACGCCGACGCCCTGCTCGACGCCCCGACGCCCGAACTCGGCCGGCACATGGTCCGGCACGTGCTGGTCAGCCAGTCCCGGCAAGGCGCCGACCCGCTGCTGCGCATCGTCTTCGCGCCCCTGCACGGCGAACAGGGCGACATCCTGCGCGCCAACTTCCGCACCCAGGTCACCGAACGCCTCACCGCCCGCCTCGACGGCCCCGACGCCGGCCTGCGCGCCGAACTCGCCGTCGCCGCGCTCCTCGGCCTCGGTGTGGTCTACGGCATCGCCCGCGGCAGCCACGTCCGCACCGCCGAGGTCGACGACGTCGTGGAGCGCTACGCCCCCCTCGTGCAGCAGCACCTCACGCCAGGAACTCCGCGACCGTAGCCACGAACCGCCCGGGGTCGTCGAGCCACGGGAAGTGCCCCGCACCCGGCTGCACGACGCACTCGCCCTTCGGGAAGAGCCCGGCGAACTCCTCGACCGAGGGCGCGGGGGAGTTGAGGTCGACTTCCCCGGCCAGGGCGAGCACCGGCGCCGTGAACCCGGCCAGCGCCGCCCGGGTGGCGACCGGGTCGAAGGCACCCGGGTCGGCAAATGCGGCGGCGGCCTCCTGGTTCCGTTGCTCGGCGCCGGCGGCGTGATGGGCCCGGGCCGCCTCGTCCCAACGGCCGTACAGGAAAGGCGCGATGGCGTCCCAGCTGTCGGGCGTGGCCTGTCCGGTGGTGATGGCCCGGAGGGCCGCGAAGGCGGTGGGGAACCACCGTTCGTCCTGGCGCAGCCGGGCCGTCGCACGCCGGACCTCGGGCGGGACCGTGATCCCGACGGCCGTCGCGCTCGGCGTGATCAGCGCGAGCCTGTTCACGCGGTCGGGGTACCGGGCGGCGTACAGCACGGCGATGTTCGTGCCGGCGGAGTGCCCGAGCAGGTCCACCGACTCCAGGCCGAGGCGCTCGCGCAGTGCCTCCACGTCGTCGACCAGCCGGTCGCAGCGGTATCCGGCCGGGTCCCGGGGGAGCGCGGAGTCGCCGGTGCCGCGCAGGTCCGGCAGGGCGAGACGGCGGCGCGCGGACAGGCCGCCGAGCTCACCGAGGTAGGCGGAGGCCTGCATCGGTCCGCCCGGCAGGCAGATCACGGGCGGGCCGTCGTCCCCGTACACGTGATAGGCGAGCTGGGTCCCGTCGGGCGCGGAGAAGATCGGCATGACCGCGACCCTCTCAGCGCCCGTGCGGGACGGCAACCGCTTATCGGAACAGCCGGTCCAGGAATCCGTTCCCGAACACGCGGTGCGGGTCGAGCCGGTCCAGGGTGCCGGCGGCCTGCCCCCACACCGCCTCGCCGAAGGACGCCGGGATCGCCGTACCCAGCACCTCCTCGTCGCTCCAGACCGAGTCGTCCGTGTAGGCCCAGCCCTTGGACCACTCGACGCGGGTGAGCGCGTGCTCGCCGTCGTAGGTGCGCAGCAGGAACTGTTCGAGCTCCCGCAGGAAGGCCTCCGCGTACGGCGTGCCGGGCAGCGTCAGGACGTCCAGCCACACCGCGGTGTCCCACTCGGGATGCGCGTCGCTCTGGCGCAGCGCGGACAGCAACGGGGCGCGGGCGCCGTCCAGTTCGGCGTCGGCCGGGTCGTCGAGACCGGTCACCCGGATCTCGACCGAGCCGTTCACCGGGAACCGGCCCAGCGCCGAGTACGCGGCGAGCCGCTCACGGTAGTAGGACGTGAACTCGGCGACCACGCGCTGCACTTGGTCCCGCGTGGTGAGCACGGCGTATCCGTTCGCGGTCACCCGCAGCGTGGTCGGCCGGATGTAGAGCAGGGTGTTCTTCGAGGGACCCCAGATGTCGGCCGACAGCGTTGCCACCAGCCCGAGCGCCGCCGCGTCGTACTGCGCGTTGCCCAGCACCGGCGCGAGATACCAGGCCGCACCCGACGTCATCCGCCCCACCAGATCCGCCACCACGGTCGGCACGTTGTCGGAGAACGGGTAGTTGTACGGCGAGGTCACATGCCGTGAGGTGAGCGGCCGGGTCGGCGACACGCTCCACACCTTGAACCACGGGAACTCGGTGAACGCGAACCAGATCGCCTCCACCCGCCCCGCCTCGTCGAGGAAGCTCGCGAGCGTACGGCCGTCCGAGCCGGGGGCCGCGAACAGTTCGGCGGCAGGGATCTCCGTATGGGACACGCACCGCAGATGGGAGTTGGCGCCCACCCGCAGCACCACCTCGGTCACCAGCGCGCGGCCGAGATGGGTGAGCAGGGCGGGACAGTCCGCCTCGTCGCGCTCGTACGTCCGCAGCGCGTACGCCCCGGCGTCCTCGTCCCACACCACCGCCGTCAAGGACAGCACGCGATTGCTGAGCGAGCCGTACGTCTGACCCGGCAGCCGCTCCTCGCCCTGCGCCGCTACGGCCGTGCCGTGCGCGTCGATGGCCAGGGCGCCGCCCAGCGTGAGGTCGCCGGGAGCGGGCGCGGCCGTGACGCCCAGGCCGTGTCCTTCGAGGTAGGTGAGCAGCGCCTCCAGCGTGACGCCCGTGCCGGCCCGCACGGCCGTCGGCGAGTCGAGGGACAGGCCGGTCAGATGGGTGGCGGTGTCGACCAGGAGGACGGGCGCGTCCGATACCGTGCCCTCGGTGATCGTCAGCGGTGACCAGCCGTGCGAGGCACCCCGGGCGCGGACCGTCCAGCCGTTCCGCCAGGCCCAGTTGACGACGTCGACCACCTGGCCCGGGCCGGTAGGCGCACAGGCCCACAGGCCGTCGGCGGTGATCTCGCCGACCCAGTTGCGGTAGGCCGAGCGGTAGAGGGCCACGCCCTCGGGGAAGTCCGGCAGCTCCTGTGCCGCCACCGCCGGATCGACGGCGATCAGGACGGGTGCGGCAGCCAGCGCGGCGGCCGAGAGGAGGAAGCCGCGGCGGGTCCAGGACGGGTCGTCCGCCGCCTCTGACGAGTGGTTGCTCAGTGAACGATCAGTCACGGGGTCACGCTAGGCGCGAGTTGACACGAGTCGGCCGCCTGTCGGGTCGTATCACCCGTGTGAGTGAACGATTCACAGGCGGCGGGCCGGAGCGCCCGATTCCGTGCACGGTCGCGACGGATGACAGACTGACGCCATGGACGAGCGCACTTTCGGCAGGTCGGGTCAGAATGCTTCCGTCGTCGGTCTCGGGACGTGGCAGCTGGGCGCCGACTGGGGAGACGTCGACGACAAGGAAGCCCTCGCGGTGCTGGAGACGGCGGCCGAGTCGGGGGTGACCTTCTTCGACACCGCCGACGTGTACGGCGACGGCCGCAGCGAGCAGACCATCGCCGCGTTCCTCGCCGGGCGGCCCGATCTGCACGTGCTGGTGGCGACCAAGATGGGCCGCCGCGTCGAGCAGCTCCCGGAGAACTACGTCCTCGACAACTTCCGCGCCTGGAACGACCGTTCGCGCCGCAACCTCGGCGTCGACCGCATCGACCTGGTCCAGCTGCACTGCCCGCCGACCCCCGTCTACTCCACCGACGAGGTCTTCGACGCCCTCGACACCCTGGTCGAGGAGGAGCGCATCGCGGCCTACGGCGTCAGCGTGGAGACCTGCGCGGAGGCGCTGACCGCGATCGCCCGCCCGGGCGTGGCGAGCGTGCAGATCATCCTCAACCCGTTCCGCATGAAGCCCCTGCGCGAGGTCCTCCCCGCCGCCCGGGAAGCGGGCGTCGGCATCATCGCCCGCGTCCCGCTCGCCTCCGGCCTGCTGTCCGGCAAGTACACCAAGGACACCGTCTTCCCGGAGAACGACCACCGCACCTACAACCGGCACGGCGAGTCCTTCGACGTCGGCGAGACCTTCTCCGGCGTCGACTACACGACCGGCGTCGAGGCCGCCGCCGAGTTCGCCGCCCTCGCCCCCGAGGGATACACCCCGGCCCAGCTCGCCCTGCGCTGGATCGTCGACCAGCCCGGGGTGACCAGCGTGATCCCCGGCGCCCGCTCCCCGGAGCAGGCCCGCGCCAACGCGGCCGCCGCCAGGCTCCCCGAGCTCTCCGAAGAGACCCGCACCGCGATCCGCGACCTCTACGACCGACGGATCAAGGACCAGGTGGAGAGCCGCTGGTAGGACCCCCGGACGGGGGGAGCGGCCGCCCCGCCGGTCCCCCCGGTCCGTTTGGGCGATCAGCCGGCGGATACCCGTACCGCATGGTGGAGACGCAGCCTCGGACGGGCCGCGACGAGACCCAGGAGGAGCGTGCCGACCGCATGTGGGTCGAGCTCATCCAGGAGGTCCGTGTCGCGCAGACCGGCGTGCAGATCCTGTTCGGCTTCCTGCTGACCGTGGTGTTCCAGCAGAAGTACGCCTCGCTGGAACAGACCGACAAGACCATCTACATCGTCACGGTGGTCCTGGGCGCCGCCGCCACCGGCGCGCTCATCGGTCCCGTCTCCCTGCACCGCGTGGTCTCCGGGCGGAAGGTCAAGCCGCAGGCCGTCCAGTGGGCCTCCCGGATGACCTTCGTCGGCCTGCTGCTCCTCCTCGCCACCATGACCTCCTCGCTGCTGCTGGTCCTGCGGGTCGCCACCCACAACGCAGCGGTGCCGTGGATCGTCGCCTGCGTGGTCGCCTGGTACGTGCTGTGCTGGTACGTCATCCCGCTGTGGACCCGGCGCCGCCATACGACGACGTGACCCCGAGCCGGTCCAGCTGCCGGTCGTGCACGCGCGAGAGCACCAGCACCGAGACCGTGGCGCCGATCAGCGCGCAGAACATGTCCCACTGCGTGTCCCACACATCGCCCTGCGTGGCCAGGAACGCGTCCGCGGAGTGTCCGCCGGTCACCGCGGCCAGCCACTCCAGCATCTCGAAGACGGCGCTGAAGGCCAGGCACGCGCACACCGTCAGCGGCGCCAGCCACCGACTGCCCCGCAGCGGCGAGGTACGGCTGAGCAACTCCCGTACCAGCACAGCCGGTACGAAGCCCTGCATGAGGTGCCCGAAGCGGTCGTACGGATTGCGGTCCAGGCCGAAGGCGTCCCGCACCCAGTCACCCAGCGGCACCTGCGCGTACGTGTAGTGGCCGCCGACCATCAGGACGAGCGCGTGGAAGGCGAGCAGGCAGTACAGCAGGTCGGTGAGGGGGAAGCGGCGGTGGGTGAACACCAGCAGCGGCAGCCCGACCAGCACCCACACCGTCTCCAGGAACCAGGTCGTGCGGTCCTTGGCGCCCCAGGCCGACACGGCCATGCCCAGGACCACGAGGACGGCGAGCACGGCGGGCAGCTGCCGTCGCGGGACGGCGGAGTGCGCAACAGCAGTCATGGGGGCTCCCTTTCGTAGGAGCCCCCATGCTGGTGGAGCGGGTGGACGGCGGCATGAGTACGGCTACTCAGCCCCGACCGGGTACGGGAACGCTCAGTCCGTCGCGCCGCGCAGCGCGGTCAGGCAGCTCGCGATGGCCTGCTGGAGCTCCTCCAGCCGTTGCACCATGTCGTCCTCGACGAACTCCTGCACGTCGTCGAAGGTCAGCTCCTCGAAGGCCTTCGTCGCCTTCTGGAGGCTGCTGTAGAACTTCGTCCGCCGCTCCTGGACGCGCAGTTCGGGGTCGGCCTCGACCGTCTCGGCGACCAGGGACTTGAGGGTGTCGTAGGCCTCGGTGGCCCACTCGCCGGTGTCCTCGTCCTCGTCGAGCTCGTCGATGAGCGAGAGATGCCGCTCGGCCTCCTGGCGCAGGTCGGCCGGCGCCTCGATGGTCTGTCCCGCGGGCGTCTTGACCTGGCCCGACTCGGCGATCTGACGCACGTAGCCGATCCGGTCGGCCGAGCGGCTCTCGGTGGCGACGGCCTTCTTCAGGTCGTCGGTGCGTACGACGTCCCGCGCCAACTCGGCCTGCAGCTCCGGGTCTTCGCGCACCCGGTCCAGCAGCGCCTGACGGGCCGCCCGCGCGGTGGAGGGGTCGGCGAGGATCGCGGCCCGCAGCGCGGTCGGGTTCTCGGCGACCTCCAGGGCCTTGGTGGGCCGGATGCCCTCGGCCTCGGCCGCCTCGGCGATGGCGGTGCCCCGCTCGGACGTGGCGCTGTTGCGGGAGACGTAGTAGCTCAGCCACACGTCGGCGTCCGGCAGCTCCACCTCCTGGCCCGGCGCCAGCGCCTCGAAGTGCGGCACCATTCCGTCGTCGGCCGCCCGGTCCCAGGCCTTGTAGTAGCGCATCACACGCTCCGGGGAGCAGCCGGCCAGCTCCGCGAACTCCTTCGCGGACACCTTCGGCGTCTCCTCGGCGCCCTGGCCGCCGGGCCGGACGCTGCGCGCCACCATCAGGCCGAAGGCCCAGCCGCCGGTCCGCGCGTAGACCCCGAACTCGCGCGCGTCGCGCGCCACGAGGTCGGACAGCGGCGCGGGGGACGCCTCCGGGGTGTCGGACGACTCGGATGTCTCGGACGGGTCGATCGCCAGTGTCACCGATGACTCTCCTGTGCAAAGCTTGTCGGACTGCGAAACGTGCAGACCGGCAGCCTATATGCACCCCTTGGCCATGGTTTGCCAGGTCCCTGGTGTCGGCGCGCTCAGGGTCAGCCGAACGCGTCGTGCAGCGCGGGCAGCAGCGTCTTCTCCGCCCAGTCCAGATACGCCGGCTGCGACTCGCCGCCGATCTGCACCAGCGCGATCTCGCCGAAACCCGCCTCGGCGTACGGCCGTACGGCCTCGATGAAGGCCTCCGGGTCGTCGCCGCACGGAATCGACGCGGCGACGTCGTCCGGGGTGACGAACTGGGTCGCCGACTCGAAGGAATCCGGGTGCGGCAGCTCGGAGTTGACCTTCCAGCCGCCGCCGAACCAGCGGAACTGGGCGTGGGCGCGCTTGACCGCCGTATCGCGGTCGGGGTCGTAGCAGACGGGCAGTTGGCCCACGCGTGGCTTGCCCTCGCCGCCGTGCCGGTCGAAGGCCGACAGCAGGCCCTCCTCGGGCTCCAGGGCGATGACCAGGTCGGCGAGCCGGCCCGCGAGGGCACAGGACTGTTCGCCCGAGACGGCGATCCCGATGGGCGGCGGCTCGTCCGGCAGGTCCCACAGCCGGGCCGACTCCACGTCGAAGTGCGTGCCGCGGTGGTTCACATGGCCGCCCTCGAACAGCGCGCGGATGATCTCCACCGCCTCCGCGAGCATCTCGTGCCGCACATCGGCGGAAGGCCAACCGCCGCCCACCACATGCTCGTTGAGGTTTTCCCCGGAGCCGAGCCCCAGCCGGAACCGGCCCTCGGACAGCAGCTGCATGGTCGCCGCCTTCTGTGCCACACGGCCGGGTGGTAGCGCCTGGTCGGACACGTCACGTACGTCATCAGGGGAATGCGCGAGGTCGCCTGCGCGGCCGCGCCCAGCACGCTCCACGCGTACGGCGAGTGGCCCTGCGAGCGCAGCCACGGAAAGTAGTGGTCCGAGGTCACCGAGAAGTCGTAACCGGCGTCCTCGGCCCGCACCAGATGGTCGACCAGCTCACGGGGGCCGGCCTGCTCGGTCATCATCGTGTATCCGATTTGCACCATAACCGCCGAGTCCCCTGTGCGGGCGACGGAAAACGGCCCCTCGATCCGACGTGGATCATGGGAGAGGATGCCCTCATGAGCGCCCGTCCGCTGCCTTCCAGCACCCCCGCGGCCCAGGGGGTCGACGCCGCCGGCGTCCACGCCTTCCTCGACGCCCTCGAAGCCGCGCCGGACATCGAGCCGCACAGCCTGATGATCATGCGGCACGGTCACCTCGTCGCCTCCGGCTGGTGGGCCCCGTACACCCCGGACCGCCTCCAACTGCTGTACTCGCTCAGCAAGAGCTTCACCTCGACGGCCCTCGGCCTCGCCGTCGGCGAGGGGCTGGTACGGCTCGACGATCCGGTGATCTCGTACTTCCCGGAGTTCGAGGCCGACATCACCGACCCGCGCAGCCGCGCGATGCTGGTGCGGCACATGGCGTCGATGTCCAGCGGGCATGTCGAGGAGACGTACGAACGGGCGCGTGCCCTGGACAGGACGGATCTGGTCCGCGGGTTCCTGCTGCTGCCGCCCGACCGGGACCCCGGGACCGTCTTCGCGTACAACCAGCCCACCACGTACACACTCGCCGCGATCATCCAGCGGGTCACGGGCGGCTCGCTGACCGAGTACCTGCGGGCGCGGCTCCTCGACCGGCTCGGCGTCGGCGAGGTGGCCTGGACCCGTGACCGGTCGGGTCGTGAGCTGGGCTTCAGCGGGCTGCACGCCACCACCGACGCGATCGCCCGGCTCGGCGAGCTGTATCTGCGGGACGGGGTGTGGCAGGGGGAGCGGCTGCTGCCCGAGGGCTGGGTGGCCGAGGCCACGCGTGTGCACATCGACAACGCCGACAGCGCGGGCTGGGGGCCGATGACGGACTGGCAGCGGGGATACGGCTTCCAGTTCTGGATGGCCCGGCACGGCTATCGGGGCGACGGCGCGTACGGGCAGTTCTGCCTGGTGCTGCCCGAGCAGGACGCCGTCGTCGCGATCACGGCGGCGACCGAGCAGATGCAGCACACGCTGGATCTGGTGTGGGAGCACCTGCTGCCCGCCCTCGGGCCCGAGCCGTTGACCGGCAGGGACGCCGAGGACGCGGCACTGGGGGAGCGGCTCGCGCGGATCGCGCTGCCGCCGGCCGCGGGGAGGCCAGCACCGCCCGAGCGGACAGAGGACTGGTCCGGCGCCGAATTCACTCCGGCCGGAGGTGTGTGCGCCGACCAGCCGAACCTCGCCTCCGTCGCCGTCCGCCCGGGCCCCGACGGCTGGAGCGTCACGCTCACCGAGGACGGCCGCCCGCTGGAGCTGCCCGTGGGCGGGGCGGGCTGGACGGTCGCCGAGGAACCGCTGCCCGTCGCCGTGAGCGGGGGATGGGCCGACGCGGAGACCCTCGCCGTGGAGATCGTGTTCCTGGAGACACCGCACCGCCTGGCGGTGACCTGCTCGCTCCCGGCCGGGACCTTCACCGCGCTCTGGCGTACGACACCCCTGCACAGCCCCCCGCTGCGCGCGCTGCGCGCACCCCGCGCGTCAGTCTGACTCCACACGGAAGGTCCGCAGAAAGGTGCTCAGGGCCTGACGGTTCGCGGAGTCGTTCCAGTCGGCGGCCGGGGTCGCCCAGCGCAGCGAGAACCCGCGGCCGCCGCCCAGCAGGAAACCTCGCCCGAAGGTGCGCACCTGCGTGCCGTCCTCCTCGGACAGCCACTCCATGTCCGCGGCCTTGTGGCCCTGGTACGTCGTCGCCTCGATGTCCCCGATCCGCTTGAAGCCGGCGTCCTGCGCCAGCTCGGGCTCGACGTCGTCACGCCACACGGCGACGGGATCGGGACCCAGGACGGTGCTGTAGGTGATCGCCAGGGTGCGCGGATCGCCGTCCGCGCCGAAGGTCACCCGGGTCGACAGATCGCCCACCTTCGAGGTCGCCACCCGCTTCCACCCCTTGGGCAGGGCGACGGAGAAGCCCTCGGCGGCCGTGTAGCGGTGGAAACCCGGCGGCAGGGCGGAGGCCGACGGGGACGCCGGGGCCGACGGCGACAACGATGCCGTCGCGGACGCGGTGGGCGATGCGGTGGCCGAGGCCGACGGGCCGGACTTGCGGCCCTCCGTGCTGTTGCCCGGCGTCGAAGCGGTGGCGGACGCGGACGGCCGGGGTGCCGATTCCGTCGAGGAGTTGTCGAGCCCGGGGAGCTGGTCGGTGGCGGCCAGCGCGGCCACCGCGACCGTGACCACGGCCAGCGCGGTACCGGCGGCCATGGTCCTTCTGCTCCAGCCCGGCGCGGCATGCACGGCGGCCGCATAAGCACCGCGCAACCGCGGCCTGGGCACCGTCGCGGCGAGCATGTCGGGATCCTCGGTCACGACCCGCGTGAGGGCCTCGCGCACCACCTGGCGGGTCAGCCGCTCCCGGGAGTTCTTGCGCAGCAGCCCCAGCACGGTCGTGGTGAGGGGACCCGCGTGCAGCGGGCTGCGCAGCGGCAGCCGGTCGACGCCCTTGAGCGTGGCCTCGGGCCGGTCCCGGTCCCGGAACGGCGGGCGCCCCTCGATCATCGTGTAGAGCATCGCGCCGAGCGCCCACAGGTCGGCGGCCGGCCCGATGCGCTCGTCGCGGGCCTGTTCGGGGGAGGCGTACGACGGCGCGGTCACCCTCGGTGCCAGGGTGGCGCCGGCCAGTCCGAAGCCGGTGACCACGACCGATCCGCGGTCCCGCACGAAGACCTGGCCGGGGCTGAGCTCGCCGTGCGTGATGCCCTCGCCGTGCGCCGCCTCCAGCACGTCGAGGATCTCCAGCGCGGTGCGCGCCGCCCGTACGTAGTTGAACGTGCCCTGCTGGGCGAGGAGTTCGCCCAGCGGCGTCCCGTCGATCCACTCGGTGACGATCCACAGCGTGCCGTCCTGCTCCACGGCGTCGACGACCGTGGCGACCGCGCCCGGACACAGCAGCCCCATGGTCTCGGACATGCGGATGACCCGGGCGCTCGCCCGCATTCCGGTCTCGCCGTCCGGATCGGGTGGCAGCGATATCTGGGTGAGCAGATAGGGGCGTTGGGCGTCGACGTCCTTGCCGTACCAGCAGACCCGGTTCGTCTCGCGATGGACGACGTCCACGAGCCGGTACCTTCCGGCGACCAACTCCTGTGTGAAGACATGCGCCTTGACCATGGTCATCCCTCGTCGAACCCCTGGCTCTTTCCGTACACAGAGGTACGCGGGGTGCGACGGGGTGTGTTCAAAGCATCCGCAAATCATGCTCAGGCAGCCGCATTTGCTCACACAGCGTCGACCTAATTCCGGGAACTCCCCTTTACCTGACCGGAATTCAGGACCGGTCATTCAAGTGGACGATGAAAGCAGTTCAGCGCAGCCCGAAGCGCTCCGCCCACCCCATGACATCGCCGGTCGTCGCGTTGCCCCCGCACACGACCAGCCCGAGGCGCGCGCCCTCCCCGACCCGTTCGAGGACCCGGCGGGCCGCGGGCAGCAGACAGCCGGCGGCGGGCTCGGCCCACACCTTGGCGTGGTCGGCGAGGTCCAGGGTGCCCTGCACCGCCTCCCGGTCCGACACCACCAGCACCTCGTCGACCTGCGCGGACACATGCTCGTACGTCAGCGGTGAGACGGCCGGCGCGCTGAGCGTGGACACCACGGAGGTCAGCTCGACCGGCACCGGCCCGCCCGCCGCCAGTGCCCGCGACATCGCCTCGGCGCCCTCGGTCTCCACACCCCAGACGCGGACGTCCGGCCTGCGGTCCCGCAGCGCCGTCGCCACACCGGCGATCAGCCCGCCGCCCCCGATGCTGACCAGGACGTCGGTGAGCTCGCCGGCGTCGGCCGCGAGCTCCAGCCCGACGGTGCCCTGACCGGCGATCACCACGGGGTCGTCGAACGGGTGGACCAGGGTCAGCCCCTCCTCCTGGAGCCGGGTCATGAGCGCGAACGCCCCGGCCATGTCGTCGGTCAGGCGCACCGAGGCCCCGGCGTCCTCCGCGATCTCGACGGCCCGCGCGGGTGCCGAGCGCGGCATCACCACCGTGGCCTTCACATCGAGCGCCGCGGCCATCACCGAGAGGGCGATCCCGTGATTGCCGCCGCTGACCGCCACCACCCCGGCCGCCCTCTCCCGCTCGCTCAGCGAGAGCAGCTTGGCCGTCGCCCCACGGGACTTGAACGAGCCGGTGCGCTGCAGCAGTTCGAGCTTGACGGTGACCGGTGCGCCGAGCAGCGTGGTCAGTCCCGGGCTGGGCAGCGTGGGTGTGCGCAGGACGTGCCCGGCGATGCGTTCGGCCGCGGCCTCGACGTCGGAGATCCCGATCAAGGTACTCACCCTTCCGGCGCGGGGTGACGGACCGCGCCCTCTGCACCCTGACCCGGGACGCGGCCGAGGTCAAACCGGATTCCGGCAGTACGCCCGAGGTGCCTCCCGGCGAGCAACGAGCAGGCGACAGCGCGTCACATGTCGCGCCGCAACAGGTCGTCCAGCAGTGCCCGCAACTCCTCCCCGGCGCGCACCTCCAGCGACACCTCGGCGAGAGCCGTCTCCACGGCGTCGGTGTGCCGCCGGGCCTCCGCGAGCGCCCCCGCCCGGCCGCCCAGCGCCTCGATCAGCGCGGCTGCCTCCTCGGGTGCGTCGCCGCGGTCCAGCAGCGCGGCCAGCCGCCGGGCCCCGGGCGAGGGCGAGTCGAGTGCGGCCAGCACCGGATACGTCTTCTTCCGCTCCCGCAGATCCCCGTGCACGGGTTTGCCGGTGACCTCGGGATCGCCCCAGATGCCCAGCACGTCGTCGACGATCTGGAAGGCGATGCCGAGATGCCGCCCCGCCCGGTCCAGGGCGGTGACCGTCGCGGGCGGCGCGCCGCCGAGCAGGGCGCCGAGTGCGGCCGCGCATCCCAGCAGCGCGCCCGTCTTGTGCTCGGCCATAGCCCGGTACTCCCGTGGCCGCACCCGCTCCGGCCCGGTCCAGGGGCGCGTGGCGAACAGCAGGTCGTCGGCCTGCCCGCGCACCAGGTCGCCGAGCGCCACGGACAGCACCCGCACGGCCTGCGGCCCGGCAGCAGCGGCGAGCGTCTCGACGGCCAGCGCGAACAGCGCGTCGCCCGCGAGCACCGCGGGCCCGGTGCCGTACGCCTTCCAGACCGTGGGGCGGCCGCGGCGGGCCGCATCGCCGTCCATGATGTCGTCGTGCAGCAGCGAGAAGACGTGCACCAGCTCCACCGCGACCGCCGCCGGCACCCCGGCCGCCCCGGGTGCGCCCGCGGCCTCCGCACCGAGCACGGCCAGCGCCTGCCGCACACCCTTGCCGCCGGACGCGACAGCCGGCGCACCGCCCACCTCGCACCAGCCGAAGGAGTACGCGGCCATCTCACTCACCCACGGATGCAGCCGCCCCACCGCCTCCACGAGTGCTGGCCGCACCAACTCCCGGCACCGCACGAGGACTTGGGGAGCGTCGGCCGGTGCCCGCAGCACCGAGTGAAGCGCCGTCACCGTACGACCTCCGCCGTCACGCCGAACTCCTCCTGCGCCCGCGCCACCATCTCCCGTGCGTACCGCAGCCCGATCCGGTCCAATTCGTGGGCCAGTGCATCGAGTTCGGCCGCGGTCTCGGCGCGGTCGCGGCCCAGGTGGGCCAGTGACTTGGCCAGCCCGAGCCGCGACAGCGCCTCGCCGCGCGGCTCGCGCATCGCGCGGAACTCCGCAAGCGCCTGCTCGTAGAGGTCGCGTGCATCGGCGTAACGCCCGGCCCGGTACAGGACGTTGCCGCGCATCTTGTGGTTGTAGGCCAGCGCGCTGGACAACTTCATCGCCCGGCAGGTCGTCTCCGCCTCGGACAGCAGCGCGAGCGCCCGAGCGGTGTCGCCGTCCCGCACCGAGACCACGTCCGCGAGGCCGCGCAGCGCCCAGGCGTGACCGCGCCGGTCCTCGGCCCGCGCGGCGATCTCGGCCGCCTCCTCGAACAGCGCGTACGCGGTGTCGTAGCGGCCGGTGTTGCGGTGGATCTGCGCGATGCCCTCCAGCGCCCACACGGTGTGCCGTGCCTCGCCGCGCCGCCGGGCCTCGGTCAGAAGTTGCTCGTGCAGCCTGGCCACGGCCTCGTAGTCGCCCTGGATCCGGCCGGTCTCG
Organism: Streptomyces sp. NPDC047081; assembly: GCF_040643775.1. NCBI lineage: Bacteria > Bacillati > Actinomycetota > Actinomycetes > Kitasatosporales > Streptomycetaceae > Streptomyces > Streptomyces sp. NPDC047081. The sequence goes on from NZ_JBEYUY010000033.1 coordinate 17,830, forward strand.
GCGAGGCCCGCGAGCGAGTAGCCGCGTACTACGACGTCGCCGCCCAGCTCGCCGAGTTCGGCCGCGAGTCCGAGCAGCCGCCGGGCCAGCGGGAAGGAGCCCCGCTGCCGGGCCAGGGTGCCGCCGCTCCACAGCGCCCAGGCCATGGCCGCCGTGTCGCCGGCCGCCCGGGCCGCGCGGTAGCTCGCCTTCCACGCCCGGTCGGCGTCCCCGATCTGCCCCAGCCGGCGGTGCGCCTCGGCGACCGCGAGCCCGGACCGCGCCGCCTCCCCGTGCCGGCCGGCCCGTTCGGCGGCCTTCAACTCCCGTGTCCCGGCGGCCAGTACGTCGGTCAGCGACGAGTTCACGGACAGGGTGGTGAGGGCGCCCTGGTACTCAGGGGCGAATGCCTTGCCGTACATGCATCCCTTTCGGTTGGTATACACAGTGTGTATAGATGGTGTGTATGCACCCTGCGTATACATAGTGTGTATAGGGCGGTGAAAATTAGGCCCTGACCCCTTGCGGGGGCCAGGGCATCACCTGTTGCCGATCAAGACGTCATGGGTCGCCGAGAGGTTGCTCGTGAGGCACAGATCACTCGGAGGCGGCTCAGTGCTGCTGGGCTTTCTGCGGTGTCGCCTCGCTCGGCCGGACCACGACATAGCCCTCGCCCTGCAGCATCAGCTGCACGGCCTCGCCCGAGCCGCCGCGCAGCATCGAGCCGATGGACTGCGAGCGGTGCAGCGAGGTCTGCAGGCCCGCTGTCCAGCCGACCACGGCGTCCGTGTCGACGTACACCGGGTACTGCGGCGAGACCGGGATGACCAGCGGGTTGCCTTCGCAGACCAGCCCCAGCCGGCCCTGCCCGGTGAAGACGCTGTTGAACAGGCCGCCGCCCGCGACGCCGGCGCCCTTGACGGTGGAGATGCGGTACGACAACGAGGCGTCGAAACACAGCACGTTGCGGCCGTTGACGGTGAACTCGTCACCCGGGTCCACGTCGACGATGAAACAGTTCTGCGCCTCGTGCGCGAACCAGGCCTCGCCCTGCCCGCGCACCGTCATGAGCGGGAGACCCTCCCCGGTGACCGCGCGCTTGAGCATGCCGCCCACGCCTTGGCCCTTGCGCTCGAACTGGAGGTTGCCGCGGTAGGCGATCATCGCGCCCTGGCGGGCGAGCATCTCGCCGTTCACCGCGTACTTGATGCACTTGGCGTTCTCTACGGTCATGCCCGCCTGCGCGGCCGGCTGGACCATGTGCTCACTGGAAAAGAGGGATCCCTTCATGCGGGCATCCTGGCCCGGACGAAGTCATTCCGCCAAGATCGCGGACGCGGGTCGTCGCCGGGGCCGTCCGGAGGGTCTACGGCGGTCAGGCGCCGAAGAGTTGGGTCCAGTACGTCCCGGCCTGGCCGCCGCCCGCGAAACCTATACCGATGTGGGTGAAGTCGGGCTTGAGAATGTTGGCCCGGTGGCCGGGGCTGTTCATCCAGCCCTCCACGACCTCCGCGGGGGAGCGCTGGCCGCAGGCTATGTTCTCGCCGATCGAGCGGCGGGTGGAACCGGCGGCGGCCGCCCGGTCCCACGGCTGGCTGCCCTCCGGGGAGGTGTGGGAGTAGAAGGCACGGGCCACCATGTCGGCGCTGTGCGCCTGCGCGGCGGTGGTGAGCAACGGGTCGACGGCCAGCGGAGGCAGGCCGGCCGCCCTGGCGCGCTCCCTGTTGGTGAAGTCGACGACCTCGGCGGCGGTCCGGGCCAGAGCGGCGGGGCTGAAGGGGGTGGCCCACAGGGCCGTCCAGAAGACGTCGCCGGAGCGGGCGTCGGCGACATGCCCGACGCCGACGTGCGTGAAGGCGCGGTCCTGCAGTGTCTGCCGGGACTGCTCGTTGCGGACGCAGTACTCGACGAACTCGGCGGGCGTGCGCGGGCCGGAGACCAGGTGCTCGCCGACGGTGATGTACGTGTATCCCGTGGCCGTGAGCCGTTGGTGGACGGAGACGCCGTCCGGGCCCTCGACACCGAGCCGGCCCGCCGATGCCATGGCGGTGGCATGCGCGTTGGCGGCGGTCGCGAGGCGGGAGTCGAGCGAGACGGGGGCGGAACCGGCCCTGGCGCGGGCGGAGTTGACCAGGGCGAGGAACCCGTCGTCGGCGGGGAGAGGCCGGTACGAGGGTGGCGGTACGGCGGGAGCCGCCCCGGGGCCGGGGGTTCGCTGCTCCGGGATGACGGGGCGTGCCATGCGGGTCGGCGCACTGTTCGTCGACGGCGCCGGCGTCGGCGTCCCGGCTCCGTCTTCGAGGACATCCACGCCGAAGTCCCTTGCTATACCTGCGAGTCCGTCCGTGTACCCCTGCCCCAGGGCCCGCAGCTTCCAGGCGCCGCCCCGCCGGTAGATCTCCGCGAGCAGCAGCACCGTCTCCTGCTGCGGACGCGGCGGGGCGAACCGGGCGAGGGAACGGCCGCCCGCGCCGGTCACCTGGAGCGTGGGTGCGGGCAGCCGGCCCAGGGGAGTGCCGGGGTCGGCCGGGCTGACGGCGATCGTGACGCGGGTGGCTCCCGGGCGCAGTCTCGGCGGGTCGACGGTGAGCGTGTCGCCGTCGAGACGGGCGCCCGGGGCCGACGGCTGGTTGTAGAACACGAAGTCGGCGTCGCCCCGGACCCTGCCCCCGTCGTCCGTGATCAACGCGGACACGTCGAAGGGCCCGGGCACCCGGACGGTCACGGCGCCGCCCGGGAGGGGCATGTTGCCCCCGGGAACCAACTCGCTCATACCGCCGCCCTGGTGTGCTCCGTGGTTCGCCCCTGGTGGGGTTGTCCGGAAAACGTCCACCCGGGCTCGCGGGTTCCCGACACAGGTCAGAAGCCCCTGCCGGTCACTTCGTCCAGTAACGGATGTTGCGGAAACGCGCCTCCGCCCGGCCCGAGCCGTGGTTGTAGACGCCGTTCTTGAAGTAGCGGGTCGCGGGACCCCGGTCGGCGACCGTCAGGGTCAGGGAGTCGTCCAGGTAGACCTTGATCGTGCCGGTCCCGCTGCTCGCCTGGTGGGCGATCTTGACGTTGAACCAGGTGTCGTACGCGTTCGTCCTCAGCACGGTGCCGTCGTAGCGCCGCACGGTCCCGCCGCCGGTGTCGTACACATTGAGCATGATGTCGGTGGCCGGTGTGCCCGAGGGATGCACGCTGCGCAGGATCTGGACGAAGGACGCGCCGTCGGTGCCGGAGGGGAGGTACACGTCGGCGTCCCACATGTGGTTGCCCGTGCTGTAGTCGACCTTCCAGCGCATCTCGGTGCGCGGGTCGGTGGAGCTGCCCTCCTCGAACGGCTCGTCGGTGGCGTACACCCACATCCGGTCGACGCCGCCACTGGAGCTGTGCCGGTCGCTGAGATCGAGGTTCCACGGCTTCTGCCAGCTGTACGTGAACGACTTCTGCGTCCAGCCGTCGGTGGGGTCGGCTGCCGCGGCGGCGAGCGGGGCCGGCGGCAGCGCGAGCGCGGCGCCGCCCGCCAACAGGCCCGCCCCGGCCCGTAAGACAGTTCTCCTGTTCATCGCGTCCTGTCCTTTCCGGTGAGTGAGTGGAGGTCGACCGCGTCGGCCGTCGCCTGGAGGCCGCCGTCGTTGAAGTGCAGATGGTCCCCGGAGCCGTACGCAGGGAGGATCCGGTCGGGGGAAGCGGGGGCGCGCACCACGGCGTCGAAGATCTCGCCGTACGGGGTGATCGTGCCGCCGATCACGCGGATGCCGTGGGCGTGCGCGCGGGCCACGATCTCGCTGTAGGCGGCCTCGAAGGCGGCGGGGTCGGTCTGGTTCGGGCTGCCCTTGATGTCGTTGACGCCCTCCACGACGACCAGGGCCCCTACACCGCTGCGGGAGAGCACGTCCGCGTCCAGCCGGGACAGGGCGCTGGGGTCGGTCCCGTCGAGGAGTACGCGGTTGCCCGCGATGCCGACAGTGGTTCACGCTCGCCATCGAGCCGGAGCCGTCCGTCAACGCGACCGTCGCGGCGCCCAGTTGGAGGGGTGCCGTGCCGAGACGGTTGGAGACGCGGATGCGGACGGCGCGGCACTCGCGGGCAGGGGCAGAAGTGCCAGGGGCAGTGCCACCGCGAGTGCCGCGAGTAAGTGCCGACCGAGACCTTGCCCATGCGGAGCCGTCCTTCCGGAGGGGAGTCGAGGCGAACGCAGAGAACCCCAATACATCGGATGAGTCAAGGAGTTGTGCGCGATTCAGGTGATGCCAGGACTGTTGACAGGTGTGCAGGAGGTGTCTAGGTTCCCGGATACACCCGATGTCTCGATGATCCGTCCGGTTCGGCACGTCAACACGGGAGGCTTCACATGGCGGTTCCTGTCAGGACCGCGGTCGCCGCGCTCTGCGCCGGTCTGGCGGCCACACTCTGCACGACCGCGCCCGCACGGGCCGGCCAGGACACCACGTCCCCCGAACACGTCTGGTCGGTCTCCGGCCCCGAGCGCACCGCGGCCGCACACGAACCGCTCGCACGGATCTCCCTCGACGACACCACCGGCGCACTGAGCCTCTCCGTGTCCCGCGGCGGCCGTACCGTCATCGAGCCCTCACCGGTCGGAATCGTCACCCAACAGGCCGACCTTTCCAAGGACTTGCACTTCCTGCACCGAAGAGACCGGCTCGTCGAGGAGCACTACCGGACCAAGTCCGGCAAGCGGCTGGACCGCCAAGTCCGCATGAACGAGACCCGTTTGTCGTTCGCCACGGCAGCCGGGGCGAGACTCGACCTCGTCGTCCGCGCCTCCGCCGACGGCGTCGCCTACCGCTACGTCCTCCCGACCGGATACGGCGACGTGCTCGGCGAGACCTCCGCGTTCAACCTGCCGCCGGACGCGAACGCCTGGCTCGGTACCTACCGGGTCGACAACGAGGGCCCGTTCAACCAGTACACCGCCGCGACCGCGCCCACCGGCGAGTACTCCGACCAGGCGCTGTTCGCCACCGACGGCGGCTACACCCTGCTCGCCGAGTCCGACCTCACCGGCGCCTACTCCGGCGCCCGCCTCGCCCACGACCAGGGCACCGGCACCTACCGCATCAAGCTGGCCGACGACGCGGTCCACACGGACGGCCGGCTCGCGACTCCCTGGCGGGCGATGGTCACCGGCGACCTCGCCACCGTCACCCGCTCCACCTTCACGGACGACCTCGCCCCGGCCTCCAAGGTCCGCGACGCCTCCTGGATCCGGCCCGGCACCGTGCTGTGGACCTGGCTCGCCGGCGGCAGGGAGGCCGGCCAGAGCCTCACGGCGCAGAAGGCCTACGTCGACTACGCCGCCGAGCGGGGCTGGCCGTACGAAGCCGTCGACGCGGGCTGGTACTTCAAGAGCGACGCGTGGGACACCACCGACCCGAACTGGCAGACCGACAGCTGGATGCCCCAACTCGTCGACTACGCAAGGGCCAAGGGCGTCGGCATCGTCGTCTGGATCCATCAGCGCGACCTCGACACACCCGAGGAACGCGCCCAGTGGCTGCCCACCCTGGAGCGCTGGGGTGTCAAGGGCGTCAAGATCGACTTCATGAACTCCGAGGCGCAGTCCATGCTCCAGTGGTACGACGCCATCCTGAAGGACACCGCCGCCCACCACCTGATGATCGACTTCCACGGCTCGACCATCCCCAAGGGCATCCAGCGGACCTGGCCGCAGGTGATGACCCTGGAGGGCGTCGGCGGCGAGGAGAAACGCACCAACACCGCCGCCCACCTCACCACCCTGCCCTTCACCCGCAACGTCATCGGCTCCATGGACTTCACCCCCGGCGCCTTCCAACGCGTCGGCCTGCGCCCCAACTCCGACGCCGCCGAGGTCGGCCTCACCGTCGCCTACGAGTCGGGCCTGCAGATGTTCGCGGGCACACCCGAGTCGTACGACGCCCGGCCACTGGCCCGCGCCTTCCTCGACCAGGTCCCCGCGGCCTGGGACGACACCCGGCTGCTCGCCGGAACCCCGGGACAGGAGGCCGTTCTCGCCCGCCGCAGCGGCGACCGCTGGTTCCTGGGCGGGGTGTACGCCGGCGCGGCCCGCACGGCGGAGGTTCCGCTGACCGTCGGATCCGGACGCTGGCTCGTCGAGACCATTCGCGACGGCGCCGACGGACTCGTCCAGGACCGCCAAGTCCTGCGCGGCGGCGACAAGTTCGACGTCGACGTCGTCGCGAACGGCGGCTTCGCCGGGATCGCCTGCCCCTGGCGCCCGGGCATCACCACCTGCTATCGCTGAACTCTGCGCAGCGAGCCCGGCTTCTTCGCGGTGAAGGGTGGTGGACGGTGAGTCCGTCGATCGGGGTGGTCGTGCACGCGAGCCGCCGGGGCGTCTTCGAGGAAGCCGTGGAACCACTCTCCGGCATCTCGCTGAAGTGGGTCACCTACGGGCACGAACAGGAGATCCGCCCCCGCGTCCAGCGCCTGGTCGACGGACACGCCCTGGACGGGCTGCTGGTGGGTGCCGTCCCCCATCGCGCCTGCCGGGACGCCCTGCCCCCGAGCCTCCCGGTCGCCGTCATCCGCAGCTCGGCCCTCGACCTGGCGCTGGCCCTGTCACAGGCGCAGGCCCGCGGCTGGCAGCCGGTCCCGGTCAGCATCGACACCTTCGACCACGAGGTGGTCTCCGAGGTCACGGAGTCGGTGCATCTGGACCGCACCCGCGTCACCTGCCTGCCGTACGCCGACGACCAGACCATCGACGAGATCTGCGCCTTCCACCACCGGTCCCTCCAGGACGGCGACGGCTATGTCATCACCGCACGAACGGCGGTGCTGCGACAGCTCCGCGGAACCCTGCGGGTGCTGAACGGTTCACCCACCCCGTCCAGCATCCGCGCGGAACTCCACGAGCTGGCACTGCGCATCCGCTCGGAGCGAGCGGGCGCGGCCGGCTTCGCGGCGGGCGTCTTCAGCATCAACAGACCTGGAAACTCAGGGGAGTCGGAGCGAGCGCGGACGGGTCTCGTACGTCTCCTGCGGGCCACGCCCGAACTCGCCGACGCCTGGATCGAGGATCGCGGCCGCCGCGGCGCGGTGGTGCTCGGGCGCCGGACGCTGTTCGAGCGCCTGACCCGCGACTGGCTCGTCCTGCCGCTGCTGGACCGGGCGCGGGAGTCACTCGGCGTGGAGGTGGCAGCGGGCTTCGGCGTGGGACCGTCGGCCCGGTCCTCGGTGGTGCTCGCCGAACGGGCTGTCGCCCGCGCCGAGGCGGAGAACCGGCCGTGCGGCTATCTGATGGAGGACGGCGGGCTGGTCATCGGCCCGATGGGGCCGGGCGGACAGCCGCGGAGCGAGCCGTGCCGCGAGCAGGACGACCGGCTGCGCGAACTCGCCCGGACGATCGGCTTGAGCCCGGCAACGTTGTCACGGCTGGCCGCCATCGAGCACGACCTCGCCGGACGCCCCGTCACCCCGAGCGAGTTGGCCGACGGCATGACCATCACCGACCCCAGCGGCCGCCGCCTGATCCGCAAACTCCACGCCCACGGCCTGATCACCTCGGAGGGCTGCACCCAGACCCACCGCAAGGGCCGCCCGACCGGGCTGTACCGCCTGGCGATCGACGCGGCCCTCACCGGTTCCGGCGACGGGCATCACCTGAGAGCCCGCTAGGGGGTGTGGCGCCGGGTCAGAACGCGCGTGTCCGTACATGCACGTGACCGGCATGAGGGTAGGCGGGCGGAGACGCGGGCAAGATCGAGGCCAGCGCGTACCGCGTCTTCTCCGCGACCCGGCAGGACGCCGTGTTGTCCTCCTGGTGCAGGAGTTCGAGGCGTGTCAGTTCCTCACCGGGCAATGCCGTGAAGGCCCACTCCGTCAGTGCCTCCAGGGCTCGCGGCGCCACTCCGCGCCCACGTGCGTGTGCCGCTGTCCAGTAGCCGACCTCGGCGGACGCGCTGCCGGGCGTGACGATCTTGAGCACCATGTGACCCGCCAATAGGCCCTCGGTGTCCCCGGTCGGCGACTCGACGACGGCGAACGCGAAGCGGTGTCCCGTCTCCCATCCCTGCTGCTGGATCCCGATCCACCGCGTCGCGCTCGCCTCGTCGTCCGTGGTCGCGGTCGTCCATCGCCGCAGGGCGTCGTCCCAGTCCAGCGCGACCAGGGCGGTGGCGTCCGTCGGTATCCAGGGGCGCAGTACGAGCGCGGGTGCCGACGGCGTGGCGGGCGCCGTCAGGCGTGCGGTGATCTTTTCCATCGGGCGAGGGTACGACGTCGGGGGCGCCGGCGGCCGACCAGGGGCCGGTCGCCGACACCCGTCGGGTCATGCCCGTGTGGCCACGGCCCCGCCGAGGTGGCGGGCGAAGAAGTGGACCGCCTTGTCGGCCTCGAACCTGGGCAGTTCCTTGTGTGCGCCCGCGTTGGCGTGCAGCGTCTTCTCCTTTGAGGCGAAGGCGTCGAACAGCGCGAGACCGGCGGCCCGGGGGATGTACTCGTCGTCCCACTGGAGCATGTACTCGATCGGGACGGTGATCCGCCTCGCCGACTCGGCGAGGGCATCGGGCCAGTGGAGACCGAAGACCGCGGCCGTGATCCTGGGTTCGGCCGCCACGAACGGCACGCCGATCGCGGTGCCCATGTTCAGCCCGAAGTAGCCGACCGGCCCGTCGGAGCCGATCTCAGGCAGTTGCTGGAGGGCGTCCAGCGTCGCCCGCCACTCGGGCAGCGCCTGCTCCGCAAGGTGGGCGTTGTAGCGGACGACGATCTCGCCGACGGGCTGGCCCGCCGCCATCGCCCGCTGCATCGCGGCGATCTCCTGCTCGTCGTACGCCGTCCGGGGCCGGCCGCCGTGCCCGGGCGCGTCGATGCAGGCCGCGTGGAAACCGGCGCCGGTCACCAGGCGTTGGGCCCGGCCGACCATGGCCGGTGAGTGGCGGTGGTTGCCGCCGCCGTGGCCGAGCAGGACCAGCGGCGCCCGCTCGGGGCCGGAGGCGGGGGACCAGAGCGCGCCGGTGATCTCGCCGATCGTGAAGTCGCGTTCGACGACACCGTCCGCCGACGTCGTCTCCGCGGTGAAGTGCACAGTGTCCATGGGATGTTGCCTTTCGGGAGTGCCTTGTGGTCGAGGCGCTCCCGGCGACCCCTAGATCGGTCGCGCGCCCGTGACGGAGACGGGGAGCACCCACGGCGTTGCAGCGTTCATGGGTCTCACCTCCTCGGGCGGTGTCACGGCCGAGAGAGAAGCTAGCAGGCTGATCGTCGCCCGGACCAATGTTTTTCCCGCCCTCCCATCGGCTAGAGCAGAGCCTCGGCAACGGCTCGCAGGTTGGCCCGGCCCCGCCCGTAGACGCACAGCCCGTCCGCCGCCTCCGTCTCCGCGTCCGGCAGGCCGGTGGCGATCAGCAGCGCGTCCGGGCGGCCGGCGAGCAGCGCCGTGCGGACCGCGGCCTGCCAGGGATGCAGGTCCGGATCCTCCGTGGCGATGAGCAGCGGCCGGCCCTGGGCCCGCCGCAGGACGTCGGCCACGTCGACGGGGTCCCGCGTGGCCGCGACGCCGTCCGTGCCGGGCATGACCTCGCGCAGGACGCGAACCAGGTCCGTACGGGACCATTCCAGCGCGGGTTTCGGGGGACGGTGCAGGTCGACGACGAAGGGGTCGAGGACGGGGCCGGGCAGTGGCTTCCACCGTATGGCCCGGCGGGCGGCGCGCAGCCCGATGTCCGCAACGGGGCTGTGGCTCGGGGGCGGCGGCTGTGCGAAGCGTTCGGCCAGCGCGTCCACCCGGCGGGCCGCCTCGACCACCCTGGCAGGATCGAGACGACCGTCGGCCATCGCCTCCACCAGCGCGTCCCGGCAGCGCAGCCAAAGGCCCGGATCCGGGCGCGCGATGATCAGCTGGTCGGCGCCCGCGCCGATCGCGGCCACGGCAGCGGCGGCCTCACCGACGCCGTCGGCGATCGCCTTCATCTCCAGGGCGTCGGTCACGATCACGCCCTCGAAGCCGAGTTCGGTGCGCAGGAGGTCGGTCAGGATGCGGCGGCTGAGTGTGGCGGGGGCGGCGGGATCGAGTGCCGGGTAGACGACGTGTGCCGTCATGACGAGCGGTACGCCCGCGGCGACGGCGGCGCGGAAGGGCAACAGGTCGGTCTCGCGCAGGACTTGCTCGTCCCGTGCGTCGACGGCGGCGCCGAGATGGCTGTCCACGGTCGTCGAGCCGTGCCCCGGGAAGTGCTTGGCGCACGGAGCGACCCCGGCCGCCAGCGTGGCCTCGATCCAGGCGGTGACGTGCCGGGCCGCGTGGACGGGATCGGCACCGAAAGCGCGCGTCCGCACGATGGGGTTGGCGGCGACCCGGTGCACATCGGCGACCGGGGCGAAGCTCACGGTCACGCCGCACTCGGTGAGATGCCGGGCGAGCGCGTCCGCGACGGCGCCGGTCAGCCCAGTGTCGTCGGCGACGCCGAGCGCCCAGTTCCCGGGCGTCTCCGGCGCCCCTGCCCTGGCCAGATGGCTGATACCACCGCCCTCCTGGTCGACGGTGACCAGGAGACCGGGCCGGAGTGCCCTCAACTCGTCGGTGAGGGACCGCAGTTCGGAGCGACCGGCGACGTTGCGGGTGTGCAGGATCACGCCGCCGAGCCCGGTGTCGGCCAGTCGTTTCAGCTCGTCGGGGAGGGCGGTTCCGTCGAAGCCGAGAACGAGGCAGCGGCCTGCGGCCTCGACCAGATCCCCGGGAAGAGTGGTCACGAGGTCATCTCCCGAGTCGTCGTACGGCCGTGGGTGTCCTCCTTGTCCGGGGCCACCAGCAGGACACAGCTGGCCCAGTGACGGTCCGTCACATCCACGCGTGGGGGAACCTCGGTGGCGCACGAGGGCCGGGCGAGGGGGCAGCGGGGGTGGAAGCGGCAGCCGGTGGGCGGGTGGACCAGGTCCGGGGGTTCGCCGTAGTCGTCCTCGACCGCATCCGGTGCGACGCCGTCGGTGCCGTCCGGGCGCCGGCCCGCCAGGAACTCCATGCGGTCGGGATCCGGCGTCGAGTCGAGCAGCAGCCGGGTGTACGGGTGGGCCGGGCTCTGGGTGACGTCCTCCGCGGTGCCGTACTCGACGATCTCGCCCGCGTACATCACCGCGATCTCGTCGGCGAAGTAGCGGGCGCCCGCGATGTCGTGGGTGATGTACAGCATGGCGAGGTGCTCCTCGTCGCGCAGGGCGGCGAGGAGGTTGAGGATCTCCAGGCGGATGGAGACGTCCAGCATGCTCACCAGCTCGTCGCCGAGCAGCACTTCGGGCTCGACGGCGAGTGCGCGGGCGATCGCGACGCGCTGCCGCTGGCCGCCGGAGAGCTCGTGCGGGAAGGCGTCCAGGAAGCGCTCGGGCGGGGTGAGCCGCACCCGTTCCAGCAGGGCCCGCAGGCGCCGCTCCAGGTCCTCGCGGCCGGTGACGGAGCCGTGCAGCCGCAGCGGGCGTTCCAGCAGATACCGCACGCGGTGCAGGGGGTTGAGGGAGCCGAACGGGTCCTGCAGCACCATCTGGACCCGGCGGGCGTAGGCGCGGCGGCCGCGGGCGGAGGCCGGTTCGCCGCCCAGCAGGACACGGCCGTCGGTGGGCTCCTGGGCGAGGGCGAGCGTCCTGGCGAACGTGGACTTGCCACTGCCGCTCTCGCCGACCAGGGCGACGGTACGGCCGGGGCGGAGGCTCAGCGAGGCCTTCTCCAGCGCGTGCACGATCTCCCCGCGGGCGCGGTGCACCGGGTAGTGGACGGTGACGTCCACCGCTTCCAGCACGGGTGCCGGCTCGTCGGTCATCATCGCCCTCCGGTCGTCGGCGCGGGCAGGCTCCCGGCGTGGACGCAGGCCACCGTGCGCTCCGTGCCGCATCCGGCGAGCTCGGGCGGGGCCGCGCCGCACTCAGGCGTGGCGTGCGGACAGCGCGGCTGGAAGGGGCAGCCCGGCGGCAGGCCGCGCAGGTCGGGTGGATTTCCGGGGATGCCGTTCAGCCTGCGCATCGGCCCGCGCAAGGGCGGGAACGAGTCCCGCAGCCCGCGCGTGTACGGGTGCCGCGGATCCCGGTACAGGTCCCCGGCGGGCCCGCTCTCCACGATCCGGCCGCCGTACATCACGGCGATCCGGTCGGCGATCTCCAGCAGCAGCGACAGGTCGTGCGTGATGAACACGACGGAGAACCCCAACTCCCGCTGCAGCCGGATCACTTGGCGCAGGATCTGCCGCTGCATCACCACGTCCACGGCCGTCGTCGGCTCGTCCATCACCAGCAGATCCGGCTCGCACACCAACGCCAGCGCGATGGTGGCGCGTTGCCGCATCCCGCCCGAGAGCTCGTGCGAGTAGCTGTCGAGTCGGCTGGTGGGGATCCCGACGAGTTCCAGCATGTGCGCGGCGCGTTCGCGGGCCTCCCCCTTGGGGATACGACGATGAGCGCGCAGGACGTCGGTGAACTGGGCGCCGAGCCGCGCGACCGGGTTGAGGGCGTTCATCGCGCTCTGGAAGACGACGGCAGTGTGCTCCCACCGCGTCCGGCGCAGTTCGCGGGCATCGGCGTGCAGCAGGTCGACGGGGGCACCCGAGCGCGGATGGAGGACGGCGCTGCCCGACCGGACCACGGCGGGTGGCCGCAGGAGCCGTAGCAGCGCGTTGACGAGAGTGGTCTTGCCGCTGCCGCTCTCGCCTGCGATGCCGAGGATCTCTCCCCGGTGCAGCTCCAGGGACACCTGCGACACGGCTGGCAGGGGCTCGGCCTCCGTACCGTAGTCGACGCTCAGGTCCTTCACGTCCAGCAACAGATTCATCGTGCCCCCTTCCGCGAGGACTTGGGGCGGCGAGCACCGCGCAGTCGTGGATTGGTCAGTTCGTCGATGCCGAAGTTGACGAGCCCGGCCGCCGCGCCCAGCACGGTGATCGCGACCCCGGGCGGCACGAACCACCACCACGCGCCCGAGACCATCGCCTGCCGCTGCTGGGCGAAGTAGAGCATCGTGCCCCAACTGACGGTGTTGATGTCGCCGATGCCCAGGAAGTCCAGGCCGGAGACGGCGAGGATGGAGGTCACCAGCGAGAGCATCAGCGTCGCCGAGATCACCGGCAGCAGGTTCGGCAGCACCTCGACGAGCATGATCCGCAGATTGCTCTCGCCGAGGAGCCGCGCGCCCACCACGAAGTCCCGGTTGCGCAGGGACAGTGTCTGCACGCGCTTGGAACGGGCGCCCCAGGCCCAGCCGGTCAGCCCGATGACCAGCGCCACCGCGAACGGACCGCCCCGCCCCCGCAGATACCCGGCGAGGATGATGACCAGCGGCAGCCCCGGCAGGACCAGGAACACGTTCGTGAGGGCCCCGAGCACGGAGTCGACCATCCCGCCGTAGTAGCCACCGATGAGGCCCACGGCCACCGACAGCGTGGTCGAGACCACGGCCGCCAGCGCGCCCACGAGGAGCGAGGTGCGGGTGCCCACGACGAGTTGGGCGAGGACGTCGGTGCCGTCCTGGGTGGTGCCCAACGGGTGCGCGGAGGACGGGGGTTGGAGGACCACACCGGTCAGTTCCGTGGGGGACAGGCCCATGAGCGACTGCACGATCCACGGGCCTACGGCGGCGACGAGGACGTACACCCCGATGATGGCGAGTCCGACGCGGGCCTTGCGGTTGGCGGGGACGAGCTTGCGCAGTGCGGTGCGCCAGGTCAGCCGGCCGGTGGTGGGAGTGAGCGGGGCGGCGAGCGTCATGCGTCCTCCCGGGTGCGCGGGTCGAGCAGGACGTAGACGGAGTCGGCGATGAAGTTCGCCACCAGCACGGAGAGCGAGATGATCAGGAACAGGGCCTGCATCAGCGGGTAGTCGAGGTTCACGACGGCCTGGTAGAAGAGGTAGCCGATGCCGGGGTAGGCGAACACCGCCTCGGCGAGCAGCGAACCGCCCACGACCGTGCCGATCGAGATGGCCAGGCCCGCCACCTGCGGCAGCATAGCGTTGCGGGCCGCGTACGCCAGCAGGATCCGACCGCGGCCGAGTCCCTTGGCCTCGGCCAGAGTCACATAGTCCTCCGCGACCGTCGTGATCATCATGTTGCGCATGCCGAGCAGCCAGCCGCCGACCGAGGACACGATGATCGTCGCCGCGGGCAGGAAGCCGTGGGCGATCACGCTGGTGACGAAGGTGAGGTTGAAGCCCGGTTCGAGATTGAGGTCGTAGCCGTTCTGCGAGGGGAAGACCGGCAGGTTCACCGACAGCAGCAGGAGCAGCATGGTGGCGACCCAGAAGTACGGCATCGAGCCGAGGAAGGTCGCGAGCGGTGCCATGACGCTGTCCAGGCGGCTGCCGGGCCGGGCGCCCGAGACGATGCCGAGGCCGGTGCCGAGCAGAAAGGCCAGGACGGTGGTCAGGCTCACCAGGCCCAGCGTCCACGGCAGGCCCTGCGAGATCATCTCGCTGACCGGCTGCGGGAAGTACGCGGTGGAGACGCCGAAGTCGAGGTGGGCCAGCTGGTCCAGGTAGTGCAGGTACTGCTGCCACAGGCTCTGGTCGGGCACGCCGAACAGGGCCCGGATCGACTTCTCGGTCGCGGCTGAGACCTGGGAGCGCTGGGCGAGCTTGTTGAGGATGACGGAGGCCGGGTCCCCCGGCATCAGCCGGGGGATGACGAAGTTGAGGGTGATCGCGACGGCGGCGGTGCCGACGTAGAAGCCGAGCCGGCGCAGCAGGACCCGGGCCCGGCCGCCGCGCCGGCGCGGAGCCGCCGAGTCCCGCGCCTTGCCGACCGGCAGTGTCGTCGCCGTCATCGCGCCAACTCCTGGGAAGCGGCCATCACTTCACCGGCTTGAGATGCGCGAGCACGTTCTCGAAGGCCGGTCCGCCGTTCCAGGGCGCGCAGATGTCGTACGGGTTGTCCTTGCTGGGGAAGCCCGTCCAGTTGCGGGCGCTCCAGGCGCAGCCGGCGGTGATGTTGGAGAGCGTCACGTACGGCACCTGGTCGACGATGATCTTCTCCAGCTTCCGGGTGAGCGCGATCTGTGTCGCCTCGTCGCCGGTGTTGGACAGCTGGTTGAGCAGGTCGTCGGTCGGTGTGTCGCGCCAGCGCAGGTAGTTGTTGGTCTGCGCCTTGCCGCCGTTCGCCGTCCCCGCGAACTCGCTGTTCAGCAGCGGGTTGTAGATCTGCCAGGGCACGGCGCCGTACGCGATCCCGTACGCGGCGAGGTCGAAGTCGCCCTTCGCGCGGGTGTCCGTGTAGGTGCTGCTGGCCAGCGTCTGCACATTCACCTTGATGCCGATCTTGCCGAGCTGGTCGGCGATGATCCGGGCCCGCTGCACGGAGTCGGCGAAGTCGGCGACCTCGATGTAGTCGAGCGTGAGCTGCTTGCCGTCCTTCACCGCCTTGCCGCCGCTGAGGGTGTAACCGGCCTGCTGCAGCTGGGACTTGGCGGCCGCGAGATCGGTCTGAACGGCGTCCTTGTACGCGGGGTCCAGCCATTTGCCCTGCGTCGCCGCGTCCAGGCCGGTCTGGCTGATCGGGTCGGCGCCGAGCTGGGTGACCAGCTGGATGAGCTGCTTGCGGTCGATCGCCAGCTCGACTGCCTTGCGCAGATGGACGTCCTTGAGCGGACCCCGGTCGTGGTTGAAGACCAGGATCAGCGCCCCGTACGTCGGATAGAAGTAGCCGTTCTTCGCCGGGTCCTTGTCGATGTACTGCTTCTCCAGATTGGGTATCGCGCCGCCGCTCAGATCCTCCTGACCGCTGGTCAGCTGGGACAGCTCGGTGGCGGAGTTCACCACGGGCAGCCGGACCTGCTTCACCTGCATCTTGCTGCGCCAGTAGTCGTTCCTGAGCGCCAGCGTGATCTGCTGCGGATCGAACCGCTTCAGGGTGTACGGCCCACTGCCCACGGGATTGGGATTGGTATAGGTGACCGGATTCTTACCCGTCCAGTATTTCTCCGGCACGATGTACTGCTGGAGAATCGACGCCACCTGTGTGAAGGCGGGCTTGTCGAAATGGAAGACGACCGTCTTCTCGCCCTGCGCGGCCACCGACGTGAAGGAAACGCCGTAGGAATTGAGCGCGGGCGTCTTCTTCACCAGCTGGAAGGTGAACACCACGTCCTTGGCGGTGACCGGTTTTCCGTCGCTCCAGGTGGCCTTCTTGTCGATGTCCACGGTCAATGTGCGGCCGTCCGACGAGAGTTTCTGTGCGGAGGCGAGCCACGGTTCGAATTCGCCGCCCTTGAGGACATCGACCCCCATGAGCGACTGGTACATGTAGATCCTGGTTCCCGGAGACGCGTCACCGGTGCTGGTCAGCGGGTTGAAGTTGCGCTGGAGCACGGTTTTTCCGGACGCGTAGTTGATCATCATCGAGCCATTGCCCGAATTCGCCGAACCGCTGTCCTGGCAGGCGGTGAGGGCGAGACTCATCACCACGACCACCGCTGCCGGACCGGTTCGGAAGGAACGCCTGAGCCGCACGGCTGACCTCCCGTCTCGGTTGCCGAATTGTGTGAACGGCGAACGCCGGGTGTCAAGAAGAAACCGGAAATACGCGATAAACGAACCTGGTTCGAAAATGCAATGGAACCAGGTTCGTATGTCGGAGAAGGGTTTCGACGGATGTGGTTTCAGGGCAAGAATGGTCCTCAGTCGATCCGGAGGAAATGAAATTGACCCAGACTCGTGACACGCCCTCGGTGACCGGCTGGATGCGTGAGGCGCGGTTCGGCCTCTTCGTCCACTTCGGCGTCTACAGCATGGCCGCACGGCACGAGTGGGTGCGCAGTTACGAGGAGATCGGCGACGCCGAGTACCAGAAGTACGTGGACCACTTCGACCCGGACCTGTTCGACGCGGCCGACATCGCCCGCACCGCCCGCGCGGCGGGCATGCGCTACGCCGTCCTCACCACCAAGCACCACGACGGCTTCTGCCTCTGGGACTCGGCGCTCACGGACTACTCCTCGGCGAAGGTCTGCGGCCGGGATCTCGTCGCCGAATTCGTCGCCGCCATGCGTGCCGAGGGCCTGAAGGTCGGCTTCTACCACTCGCTCCTCGACTGGCACCATCCCGACTACGTCATCGACGGTGTCCACCCGCTGCGCAACGCACCGGAGGTGACCGCCCTCAACTCCGGTCGGGACATGGGCAGATACCGCGCCTACCTGCACGGCCAGGTCAGGGAGCTGCTGACCTCGTACGGCCAAGTGGACCTGATGTTCTACGACTTCACGTTTCCATGGAACCGTGGCGGAATGCCGGGCAAGGGCCCGGAGGACTGGGACTCACCGGAACTGCTGGCGATGACCCGCGCCCTCCAGCCCGGCATTGTCGTCAACAACCGCCTCGGCATTCCGGGGGATTACGTCACTCCCGAACAGTTCCAGCCGGACCGCCCACTCATCGACGAGAACGGCGCCGAGGTCATGTGGGAGGCGTGCCAGACGCTCAACGGCTCGTGGGGGTACCACCGGGACAACCTGGAGTTCAAGGAACCCGGCGACCTGGTGCGCATGCTCGTCCAGTCCGTGTCGAACAACGGCAACATGATCCTGAACGTCGGTCCCGACGGCCGGGGCAACCTCGAACCGCGGGCCCGGACGATCCTCGACGCCGTTGCCGACTGGATGCGGCTGCACGCCCGCTCCGTCCACGGCGCCGGCCCGGCTCCGTTCACGCCACCCGCCCACGGCGTGTACACCCAGCGCGGCAACCGCCTCTACCTCCACCTCTTCGCCTGGCCGTTCAGACACGTCCACCTGCCGGGCCTCGCGGGCAGAGTGAAGTACGCCCAACTCCTGGGCGACGGAAGCGAAGTGGGCCTGAGCGTGCTCGACGGTGTCCCGCAGGCGCACGCCAACCTCGCCCCCTTGCCGCAAGCCTCGGACACGCTCACCCTCACGCTGCCGGTCATGCGCCCCGAGGTACTCGTACCGGTCGTCGAACTCTTCCTGACGGACGAGCCCTAGCCCGCCGGCGGCCCGCTGCTCTCCCGCACCACCAGCTCCGTCGCCACCTCCACCCGCGTTGTCTCCGGCGCCTCACCGGCCAGCAGGCGCAGCACCATCCGCGCGGCCAGCGCCGTCATGTCGGCGATCGGTGTCCGCATGGTCGTCAGCCGAGGGGTCACCCAGTCCGCGAACGGCAGGTCGTCGAAGCCGACCACGCTCACATCGTGCGGGATGCGCAGCCCCAGCTCGGCCGCCGCGCGATAGGTGCCGAGCGCCTGATGGTCGCTGCCGGCGAAGATCGCCGTCGGGCGGTGGGGCAACGCCAGCAGCTCCAGGGCGTGTTGATACGCGAGACCGTGCGTGAAGTCGCCGTAGCGGACCAGTCGCGGATCGAAGGGCAGCCCGGCCTCGGTCAGTGCCGAGCGGTAGCCGTCCACGCGTGCGCGTGACGTGAGCCGGCGCTCCGGGCCGCTGATCACGGCGATACGCCGGTGGCCGAGCTCGATGAGATGGCGGGTCGCGGCCAGCCCGCCGGGCCAGTTGGTCGCGCCCACCCAGGGGATGCCGGGCGCGGGCTCGTCGATCGGGGCGACGAGGGCGTACGGGATGCCGAGTCCGGCGAGGTCGGCGTGCTGCTCTGGGGTGAGCTCGGGCACCACCAGGATCGCCCCTCGGGTCGGGCGCGTGGCCAGCGAGTCGAGCCACTGGCGTGCCCGCTTCTGCCGCCCGTGCGTCGCCGAGACGACCAGTCCCATGCCCGCCTCGTGCAGCACGTCCTCCGCGCCGCGGATCAGCTCGACCGCCCAGGGGCTGTCGAGTTCGTTGATGACGAGATCGATCAGCCCGCCGGGCGGCGCGGCGGTGGCCGCGGGCCGCTGCCGCGCGAGATAGCCGTGCTTCTCCAGCAGCCGCTGCACCTTGGCCCGCGTCTCAGCCGAGACATCGGACCTGTCGTGCAGCACCTTGGAGATCGTGGAGACGGAAACCCCGGCCTCATCCGCTATTTCCGCCAGTGTGCGCCGCCGTGCCCCGCCGGATCCTGTCCGGACTGTTGACGTCATCGGATGAATCTCCTACGTTTCCCGGCGACCGCAGCTTGCGAAAACTATCGCAATCGGTCCTCCTGGCGTAGAGGTGGCAGGTGGCTCTCGATGAAGAGACGGCGTCCGGGCCGGAGTTGGCGGATCACCTCGCCGGCCGCCGCCACCGCGCTGTTACTCGCGGGCTGCGGCGGCACCGGGGGAGGGGCGGCCAACTCGAGTGGCGGTAAAGGTGAGTTGCTGGTCTGGGTGGACAAGACCCGTACCCCGGGTGCTCAGCAGTACAAGAAGGCGGTGATCCTCCCGCTCTCCTTCTACCCCTTCGGCGTCTACCCCGCCTTCCTGCACTTCCAGGCCAACCTGCCGGACAGCCTGCTGGACGCCGGACGCGTCGACGGGTCGCCGTCAACAACTCCAGCGGCTTCGCTGACCCCGACATCCACCAGCCGGAGAAGGGCTGAGCCATGACCGACCACTGGAGACGGATGTGAGACTGAGACAACTGTCAGTACTGGCCGCTGTGACGGCGCTGGTGGCTCTGCCGGTCCAAGCGCAGGCGGCGGGCCCCGGGCGCACCTATCACGTGGCCCCATGGGGCGGCGATCACGCGTCCGGCTCCCCGTCGAGCCCCCTGCGCACCATCGGCGAGTGCCTCTCGCGCGTCCACCCCGGCGACACCTGCCTCATCCACCGCGGCACCTACCGCGAGCAGGTCACCCCGCCCTCCGGCACGAAGGACGCCCCGATCACCCTCGCCGCCTACGGCGACGGCGCCGTGACGATTGACGGCACCGACCCGGTCACCGGCTGGAAGGACGCCGGCGGCGGACTGGTCGCCGCCGATACGAACCTCCCGCTCGACCCCGACTTCAACGCGGTGTTCCTCGACAACGGCCGTGCGGCGGAGGGCCGTTGGCCGAACTCCGGGTCCGACCCGCTCAACACCACCTGGGCGGAGGCGGATCCGACCTCCACCGACCAGCACATCGACGACACCGACCTCCCGGACGCCGACTGGACCGGCGCGACCGTGCACCTGTGGGCCGGCTCCAACCCCTGGGCCCAGCAGACCGGCACGGTGACCGCGACCTCGCCAGGCAAGCTGGACTTCAAGGGCGGCAACTACCGCTGCCCGCCGCTGTGCATGGGCAACCAGAACTACCGCAACTACTACCTCGTGGGTTCGAAGGCCGCCCTCGACCAGCCGGGGGAGTGGTACTACGACAGGACCGAGCACCGCCTCTACATGGTCCCGCCGAGCGGTGGCATGACCGGCCACACCGTGACCGCCAAGCACCGCCTCTGGGGCGTCGACCTCACTGACAGCTCCTACGTCGCCGTCCGCGGCCTGGACCTGTGGGGCACCTCGCTGCGAACGGGCAAGTCCAGCAGCGGAGTTGTGGCCGACGGGCTGCACGCCACGTACATCTCCGAATTCTCGACCCTTCCCATGCCACCGGACAGCGACCTCGCGATCCCGCCCTTCGAGGGGCACATCGTCGCCTCCCGCATCCTCGACTCGGGCGTGCAGATCCTCGGCACTGGCAACACCCTGAAGAACAGCGAGATCTCGCAGTCGGCCGGAGACGGCGTGCTGGTACGTGGCAGCGGCAACACCATCACCGGCAACTACATCCACGACGTCGGCTGGATGGGCAGCTACACCCCCGGCATCGAGATCAACGGCAACGACCACACGGTCACCCACAACACGATCCGCCGTACCGGACGTGCCTCCATCGACACGGCCTGGCAGCTCAACGGCACCGAGTTCCACGGCAACCGCATCGCCTACAACGACCTGTCCGAGGCCATGCGCACCTCCCGCGACGGCTCGCCCTTCTACGTCTGTTGCAGTCTCGACGGCACCGGCACCTCCATCGACCACAACACCTCGCACGACGCCGACGGCCAGGTCGGCTTCTACGTCGACAACTACTCCGGCCACTTCCTGCTGCACCACAACGTCGCCTGGAACACCGGCAGTCGGGGCACCTTCTTCAACGGTCACACCGGTCCGAGCATCGCCAACCAGGACCACAACTCCAGCTACGGCGTCGGCATCAACGGCAACTCGGTGCTGCTGAGCGGCGCGACCGACGCCTCCGGCTCGTACATCAGCAACATCGCCGGCCCGAAGCCGGTCACCGCGACCCAGACCGGCGACCCGCTTCCCGTGGTCCGCTCCAACCTCATCACCGACACGCCCGGCTACACCGACGCCGTCAACGGCGAACTGTGGCCCACCGCCGGCTCACCCGCCGTCGACGCGGGCGAGACCATCGACGGCATCACCACGGACGTGCGGGGCACGGCCCCCGACATCGGTGCGTACGAGTACGGCGAACCGATCTGGTCCACCGGCTGCGACCTCCCCGGCTGCCAGGAGCGCGTCCGGCACGGCGCCTGGACCGCCACCGCGAGCGACGGCACGGACGCCTCCGCCGCCGTCGACGGAGACATCAACACCCGCTGGACGGCCGCCGCCGCGCAGACCCCCGGCCAGTCGCTGACCGTGGACCTGGGGGAGACGAGGACCTTCGACCGGCTCTCGCTCGACGCCGGCCGCGACACCAGCGGACAGCCGTACGGCTTCGCGGTCTCCGTCAGTCGCGACGGCACGGACTGGAGCGGGGCCCTCGCCCGCGTCTCGGGCCGGTCGTTCACGCAGGACGCGGTCTTCCCGACGCGGACCGCCCGCTACGTCCGCATCACCCTCACCGCGAGCGGCCCCGCCAACTGGGTGGTCAACGACCTGCGCCTGTACGGTGACGGTCCCGACGCCTCCGCCACGCTCCAGGCCGAGCAGGCCACGACCGTGCGCGGCGCCGAGCGGGGTGCGGCCGCCACCGGTGTGCTGGATTCCGGTGAATGGATCGGATTCCGGCGAGCGAGCGTGCGCGGCGACAGGCTCACCGTACGCCTCGCCTCCACCTGCGCCGCCGGCTGCTCACTCCAGCTCCGGCTCGACGCCCCGCAGGGACCGGTGGCCGCGACCCTGCCCGTGCGCTCCACCGGCTCGGTTGACACCTGGCAGGAGCAGTCGGTCACTCTGCCCCGGCGGCTGTCCGGTGTTCACTCCCTCTACCTGGTCGCGAAGGGAGGGCCTCGGGTCGCGCGCCTGGACTGGCTGACGATCCGGTCATGACGCTCCGCGGCTTCGCCTGCTTGCCGCAGAACGCCGACTCCAGGGTGCCCAGCATGGTGGTGAGCACCGCCCCGTTGTTGGAGGTGTCGGCCATCGCCGCGAGGCTGCGGCGGCCGTCCTTCGTGGCGAACGCGTACGTGTAGTAGCCCTGGACGGCACCTGTGTGGCCGTACACCGAGATCCCGCACGACAGGTCGCGGCGGCGCAGGCCCAGCCCGTACGCCTGGGTGCTGTTCACCGGGATCATCCGTTCCATCTGGCGGAGCTGCGCGGCCGAGGTGAGCCGGCCGCGCAGCAGCGCGGACAGGAAGGTGTTCAGGTCGCGGGTGCTGGAGATGATCGCGCCCGCGCTCTGCGCCCAGGACGCGGTCTGCCGCGTCGCGTCGATGAGGGCAGCGCCCGCCTTGTCCGGGGTGAGGTAGCCGTTGGCGTGACGGCCGGGGATCTTCGTGCCGGGGTGCACGTAGAAGGTGTCGCGCAGCTTGAGCGGCTTGATGATGCGGTTCTGGTACGCGGTGTGTACGGAGTGGCCGGTCAGCTTCTCGATGAGCATGCCGGCGACGACGAAGTTGGTGTTGGAGTACGAGTACGCGGCTCCGGGCCTGTTGGTGCGGGCGTGCCGCAGGGAGCGGTTCACCAGCTGGCGGTAGGTGAAGACCTTGGTGCGGACGGCCTCGAAGCCGGCGACCGAGCGCGCGAACATGTCGTTCGTGTAGTCGTACAGACCGCTGCGGTGGCCGAGGACCTGCCGCACCGTGATGGAGCGGTCGGGCAGCAGCCCCGGCAGATAGCGGTCGACCGGGGCGTCCAGGTTGAGCTTCCGCTCATCCACCAGCTGCATCAGCACCACCGCCGAGAACACCTTGGTGACACTGCCGATGCGGAACCGGTCGGCGTTGGAGGCGGCCCGTCCGGTCGCGCGGTCGGCGAGGCCTGCGGCCGTGGTCCGGACCGTGCCGCGGTCGTCGACGCGTGCGATCGCCCCCGGCGCGCCCTGTCGGAGCGCGGTGCGCAGAACGCCCTGGAGGCCGGTGATGTCCGGTTTCGGTAGTGACTCGGCCGGGGCGGCGTGCGCCGGAACCGCGACAAGGGAGAGCACGACCGTCCCCAGCAGGGCGCTCTTGGATGCGAGATGAGTCACATTCACGCGAGGCAACTTTCTTCCGTCTCGTCACATCTCCGTAGTCGCTACACAGTTGGTCATCTGTTGATCACTGTGTGGCATGGATTTGCAAAGTATTGCCATATTTCGCGCTGAAAGCGACGATTTCGGCTTTACATGTCCATGACTCATCCGAAAGGGTTTCGTTCCGGGGCCCGACCAGCCCCCATGGCGCCCAACCGCGCCATGCCTCAGGGCGGTTGGTGATCCCGGCCGCCTTGCGAGGAAGGAACCCTCACCAGTGCGTAGACCGCACATACGCAGCCTGGCCGTCGCCGTCGCCGTGACGACGGCCGCCACGGGCCTCGCGGGCACCGCCTTCGCCGGACCGGACGCGGGGGCCGGTCAGACTGCCGTCGCCCAGTCCACCTCGGCGGCGTCCGTGGTGTCGGCCGCCCGCGCCGCCGCATTCGCCCACGCCTCCGCGACCGGCGTCTCCCAGGGCGACGAACTGCACGCCACGGACGTCATGATCGACCCCGAGGGCGCGCGACACGTCCGGTTCACCCGGACCCACCAGGACATGCCGGTGCTCGGCGGCGACCTCGTCGTCCACCTCACCAAGCAGCTGTCGTACGCGGGCGTCACCCGCGCCGCCGACCACACGGTCAAGCCGGCCACCACCGACGCCAAGCTGTCCGCCGCGCAGGCCGAGGAGAAGGCCGCGTCCGTCGCCAAGGGCGACGCGGGCACCGCCGTACTCGTCGTGGACGCCCGCGACGGCGCCTCCGCGCTCGCCTACCAGGTGACGGTCGCCGACAGCGGCACCACCGAGGGCGGCGGCTCCCGGACCGTCGTCGTCGACGCCGTCACCGGCAAGGTGCGCAGCAACACCCCCGACAGCGACGAGTTCCTCTCGCCCGAGCTGCTCAAGACCCTGCGCCAGCGCGGCGAGGTGGCGGACCCCGCCACCGGTGTCGGCACGCTGTCCGCCGGGCTCACCTCGGCGTCCGCGGCCACCGCCGCCTCGGCCTACCCGAAGACGGCCAACGGCACCGGCAAGTCGCTCTTCGTCGGCGTGGTCCCGCTCAAGACCACCCAGACGGCGCGCACCACCTTCCAGCTGAAGGACCCGACCCGCTACGGCACCGAGACCCGTGACGCCAGGGGCGGTTACACGGAGAGCTTCAGCCGCGGCGCGAAGATCACCACCAAGAACGACATCTTCGGCAACGGCGCCACCTCCAGCCGCAACAGCGCCGCCTCCGACGCCCAGTACGGCATCACCAAGACGCTGGACTTCTACAAGAAGACCTTCGCGCGCAAGGGCATAGCCAACAACAGCAAGCCCGCCAAGGCGATGGTCCACTGGGGCGAGAAGATCGCCAACGCCTTCTGGGACCCGACCTGCGGCTGCATGCTGTACGGCGACGGTGACGGCGACATGTTCAAGAAGCCGCTGGTCGCCCTGGACGTCACCGGTCACGAGCTCACCCACGGTGTCGTCGACGCCACCGCCAAGCTGGAGCCGACCCGCGTCGACGCCGACGGCAACCAGTACGGCGAGCCGGGCGCGCTGAACGAGTCCCTCGCGGACATCTTCGGCTCGAACGTCGAGTTCTTCGCCAACAACGCGAAGGACAAGCCGGACTACCTCATCGGCGAGAAGATGGGCCTGGCCCAGAAGTTCCTGCGCCGTCTCGACCACCCGTCCCTCGACGTGCTCGAGGGCACGATCGACTACTGGGCGCTGGAGACGTACGACGCCGAGGTGCACGCCGGGTCCGGCGTCTCCTCGCACGCGTACTACCTGCTCGCCGAGGGCAGCGGCCAGAAGACGATCGGCGGCGTCCAGTACGACTCGCCGACCTACGACGGCTCGATCGTCAAGGGCATCGGCCGCACCAAGGCCACGGCGATCTTCTACCGCGCCCTGACCCGCTACATGGTCTCCACGACCGACTTCCACGACGCGCGCACCGCGACGCTGAAGGCGGCCAAGGACCTCTACGGGCTCAACAGCACGGAGTACCTGACGGTGAACAAGGCCTGGGCCGCCGTCAACGTCACCAGCGCCAACACGCCGGCCGCGCACCGCTGACCCGCGGAGCGCGCGCACCGGTCCGGGCGCCCCGGCCACGAGCGGGGCGCCCGGATCAGATCCACTGCCGCTCGACCTCCTGTGACACCGTGAACTCGGTGTCACAGGAGGGGCAGCGTGCCCTGCCGAAGACGTACGTGAGCGCCTTCGCGAGATCCGTCCGCCCGGCCGCCGTCGCCTCCCGGTACAGACGCGCGCCGATGCCGTCGAGCCGGTCCGGCGCGATCGGCATCAGGTCCACTCGGCCCTCCTCGCTCTCGGCACCCGGTCCGACCACGTAGTCGCCGATCACGGTGAAGCAGCCGTACGAGCCGAAGGCGACGAACAGAGCGGCCTCGCACTCGGGGCACTCCAGTTCGTACTCCTCGTGGACCAGGTGCTCCAGCGCCTCGGCCCACACGCCGGCATCCTCGAAGGCGAGCACGGCCATCTGCAGGTAGACGAAGTCGCCGGTCTCCCGGGTCGCGGCGGCCAGCAACCCGCGTGCCACGCCCAGCAGCTCCTCGATCTCGTGTGCGTAGCGCGTACGCCGCTCGGCGTCCGGATCCGTCGTGATCAGCCCCGCCATGAGCACCGCCTGTATCGGCTCGCCCGGCGCGCGTCCGAGCGCTATGTCGGCGAGGACGGGCATCGCCGCCCAGCTGGCCTCGTACACCGACCCCTGATGGCACAGCGCCGACCACAGGTCGGACCACACTCTGTCGTCCTCCGGGCCGCCGAGCTGTGCGAACAGCCCCGGGATGTCCTCGGCGCTGCCATACGCGTGGGTCAGCTCGGCCCAATCGATCGTCGTCATGGGGCGATTGTGCCGCGCGGGACTGACAGCGGGGTCAGAGACCAATCCTGCTTCTTTTATTGACGGCGGAAAAGAAGGGCCCTAGGTTCCCGGTCATGCGCCCGACCCCTCGTGTCGAGACGTTCCCGGCGAACACCCCGGCCGTCTCGCAGATCTTCACCACGGTCCTGTCCCAAGGGCCCCTGACCCGGCTGGAGGTGGCCCGCCGGGCGGGGCTGTCTCCGGCCGCCGTCACCAAGGCGGTCCGGCCCCTGATCGAGGCCGGCTACCTGGTGGAGGACGCGGCGGAGGAGGCCCGCCCGGCGCTCGGCCGACCCGCCAACCCGGTACGGGTCGACGGCGGACGGGCGCTGTTCATCGGCGTCAAGGTCACCGGCGGCGAACTGATCGGCGTGCTCACCGACCTGTGCTGCCGTATCCGGGTCGCCCGGCACGTCCCGCTGACGGACCGGACGACCGAGGCGGTGCTGCCCCGTCTCACGGAGCTGCTGCACCAACTGCTCGCCGAGGCCGAGGACTTCGGCGCCCCGGTCCTCGGCCTCGGCGTCGCCGTCTCCGGCGATGTCGACCGCGCCGAGGGAGCCGTGCGCTACTCGCCCTTCCTCGACTGGCGCGACGTGCCCTTCGCCGAACTCGCCGCCATGACAACCGGGTTGCCGGTCACCGTCGAGAACGACGTGCGCGCACTGACGGTCGCCGAGCAGTGGTTCGGGGCCGGCGTGGGCCTGTCCGACTTCGCCGTGGTGACGGTCGGCACCGGCATCGGCTGCGGCCTCGTCGTGCACGGCCGGGTGATCGCCGGCGCCCACGGCGTGGCCGGCGAGATCGGCCACGTGACCGTCGATCCGGCGGGCCCGCCCTGCCACTGCGGCAACCGCGGCTGCGTCGAGGCGATCGCGGGCGAGGCGGCGATCCTGCGGCGGATCCGCGAGACCACCGGCGTCGACGTCACCGACACCGCCGAGGCCGTGGAACTCGCCCACCAGGGAGCCGCCGGAGCCCGCGAGGCGTACGCCAGGGCGGGAGAGGCCATCGGCCGCGGCATCGCCACCGTCGCCAACCTCCTCGGCCCCGAACGCGTGATCATCTCCGGCGAGGGCCTCGCCGCCTACGACCTGTTCGCCGAGCAGATCCGCAGCGCCTTCGCCACGGCCGCCTTCGGTTCCGCCGCCCAGTGCGACGTACAGACCCGCCCACTGCCCTTCGAGGAGTGGGCCCGCGGGGCCGCCGCCACCGCGATCCAGTCCTTCATCACCCCCGACGACCCGCACCCGAGCCGCTGAACCAACTCCCCTTGGAGGTACGACCCATGCGGTCATCCTCGTACTCCGTCATGCCCGTACGCGCCCTCAGAGCCGCGGTGGTCCTGGCCCTCGCCGCAGGCGCCGTCACCGTCACCCCCGCGGCGCACGCCGAGACCACCGCGCCGGCCCTCGCCGCCAAGCCCTATATGGGCTGGTCGAGTTGGAGCATGCAGTCGTCCAAGTACCCGGGCCTTAACCCGGACGGCGACTACAGCTACCTCACCGAGGCGAACGTCAACAAGCAGACCGACGCCCTGGCCGCCAAGCTCAAGAAGTACGGCTACGAGTACGTCAACATCGACGCCGGCTGGTGGATGGACAAGACCTGGAAGACGGGCTACGACCAGTACGGCCGCCAGAAGCCCGACCCGGTCCGCTTCCCCAGCGGCATGAAGGCCGTCGCCGACCGCATCCACTCCAAGGGACTCAAGGCCGGCATCTACCTCCCCGCGGGCCTGGAGAAGGGCGCCTACGGCGACGGGAAGACACCGATCTGGAACGCCGACGGCTGCACCACCGCCGACGTCGTCTACAGCGACCTGCGCACCACCAACGGCTGGGACAGCGCCTACAAGATCGACTTCTCCAAGCCCTGTGCGCAGAAGTACATAGACTCGCAGGCCCAGTTGATCGCGGGCTGGGGCTACGACTTCCTCAAGCTCGACGGCGTCGGCCCCGGGTCCGGGAAGAGCGGTGACCAGTACGACAACGTTGCCGACGTGGCCGCCTGGAACAAGGCCATCGCCGCCACCGGCCGCCCGATCCACCTCGAACTGTCCTGGTCCCTCGACATCGGCCACGCCGCCGACTGGAAGAAGTACTCGCAGGGCTGGCGCATCGACACCGACGTCGAGTGCTACTGCAACACCCTCGTCAGCTGGGAGAACTCCGTCGACGACCGCTGGGACGACACCCCCGGCTGGACGAAGTACGCGGGACCGGGCGGCTGGAACGACCTCGACTCCCTCGACGTCGGCAACGGCGAGATGGACGGCCTGACCAAGGCCGAGCGGCAGAGCTACGCCACCCTGTGGGCCATCGCCAAGTCCCCGCTGTTCACCGGCGACGACCTCACCCGCCTCGACTCCTACGGCCTCTCCCTCCTGACCAACAAGGAAGTGATCGCGATCGACCAGGGCGCCACGCCGCCCGCGCGCCCGATCACGCCGTCCGACCCGCAGCAGGTGTGGGCCGCGAAGAACCCCGACGGCAGCTACACCGTCGCCCTCTTCAACCTCGCCGACAAGCCCGCCGCGGTCTCCGCCAGTTGGGCCTCCCTCGGCTTCACCGGCAAGGCCGCCGTCCGCGACCTGTGGAACCACGAGAACCTCGGCAGCTTCAAGGACAAGGTCACCGAGGCCCTGCCCGCGCACGGCTCCCGCCTGTTCACCGTCACCCCGCACGGCAGCGCCCTCGCCTTCACCGGTTACGAGGCCGAGTCCGCGGCCAACACCCTCGCCGGCAACGCCTCCGTCGCCGACTGCTCCGCCTGCTCCGGCGGCAAGAAGGTCGGCAACCTCTACCTCGGCGGCAAGCTCACCTTCAACGACGTCGTCGTTCCCAAGGCCGGCACCTACCAGGTGAAGATCGCCTACGTCAGCGGTGACGCCCGCTCGGCCGCGGTCTCCGCCAACGGCGGCGGCGCGGTCAGCCACAAGTTCCCCTCCACCGGCGACTGGGGAACGGCCGAGACCGTCAGCGTGCCGTTGACCCTCAAGGCCGGCTCCAACACGATCACCTTCGACAGCGGCAACAGCTACGCGCCGGACATCGACCGGATCGACGTACCGAAGTCGTTCTGAACGACCGACCAGGAGCCGCCATGACCACCGACCCTTCCTCCATGCTGCCCAGACGCGACCTGCTCGCCCTCGCCACGGTGACCGGCGCGGCCCTGGCCGGCCTGCCCGCCTTCACCGCCTCGGCCGCACCCGAGCGTCCTGCCGACTCGCCCTCCACAACGGCGAGTTCACCCCTTGAGCTGTGGTGGCAGGCCCCCGCCGACGACAACTCGATGATCGAGCAGGGCCTGCCCGTCGGCAACGGCCGCCTCGGCGCGCTCGCGGGCAGTGACTCCGGGCGCGAGGTCCTGCTCGTCACCGACGCCACGATGTGGACCGGCGGACTGAACGACACCCTTGACTCCGACGGCCAATTCCCATACGGACGGACGGACTTCGGCTCGTTCACGCTGCTCGGCCGGCTCACCGTCGA
Organism: Streptomyces sp. NPDC047081; assembly: GCF_040643775.1. Lineage (NCBI taxonomy): Bacteria > Bacillati > Actinomycetota > Actinomycetes > Kitasatosporales > Streptomycetaceae > Streptomyces > Streptomyces sp. NPDC047081. The sequence goes on from NZ_JBEYUY010000033.1 coordinate 47,417, forward strand.
CATCCCCGGCCACGACCTCGGCGCCGTCTCCGGCTACCGCCGCACCCTCGACCTCGCGCAGGGCGTGGTGACGACGTCGTACGTCCGATCCGGTGTGACGTATCGGAGGAAGATCTTCGCCAGCCGCCCCGACGACGTGATCGTCCTGCACTTCACCCAGAGCGGGGGCGGGCGCTACACCGGCACCGTGACGCTGGAGGGCACGCACGGCGAGGGCGCCGGCGTCTCCTTCGGCGCCGCGTTCCCCAACGGGCTGAAGTACGGGGCCGCCGTCACCGCGTACGGCACCGGCGGCCGCGTCACCGTCAGCGGTACGCGCATCGACTTCTCCGGCTGCAAGGACCTCACCGTGGTGGTGAGCGGCGGGACCGACTACGCGCCGGACGCGGCCAAGGGCTACCGCGACCCGTCCCTCGACCCGCAGAAACTCGCCCGCACCAAGGTCCGCGACGCCGCCGCGCACTCCGCCGACACCCTGCTGCGCACCCATATCGCCGACTATCGGGAGGTGTTCGGGGCGTTCGACCTCTCGCTCGGCACGTCCAGCGCCGAGCAGCGCTCCCTCGACACCTGGGAACGCATCCAGGCACGAGCCCGGGACGGCGTGCCCGACCCCGAACTCGAAGCGGCCTACGTGCAGTTCGGCCGCTACCTGATGATCTCCGGCTCGCGCGGCAGCCTGCCGCTGGGCCTGCAGGGGCTGTGGCTCGACGGCAACGACCCCGACTGGATGGGCGACTACCACACCGACATCAACATACAGATGAACTACTGGATGGCCGACCGGGCGGGCCTGTCCACCTGCTTCGACGCGTTCACCGACTACTGCGTGGCCCAGGTCCCGTCCTGGACCGACCTGACCCGCCGCCTGTTCAACGACCCGCGCAACCGCTACCGCAACTCCACGGGAAAGAACGTCGGTTGGACCGTGGCCATCTCCACCAACCCGTACGGTGGGGGAGGCTGGTGGTGGCACCCGGCGGGCAACGCGTGGCTGTGCAACACCCTATGGGAACACTACGAGTTCACGAGTTCACGCACCCATCTGCAGAAGATCTACCCTCTCCTCAAGGGCGCCTGCGAGTTCTGGGAGGCGCGGCTGCTGACGACGACCCTGCCGGGGACATCCCGGGAGGTCCTGATCGCCGACAGCGACTGGTCGCCGGAGCACGGCCCGCTCGACGCCAAGGGCATCACCTACGCCCAGGAGCTGGTGTGGGCGCTGTTCGGCAACTACTGCGTCGCGGCAGCCGAGTTGAAGAAAGATGGCGGGTACGCGGAGACGATCGCCGGGCTGCGGAAGCGCCTGTATCTGCCGCAGGTGAGTCCGAAGTCCGGCTGGCTGGAGGAGTGGATGTCCCCCGACAACCTCGGTGAGACGACCCACCGCCACCTGTCCCCGCTCGTCGGCCTCTTCCCCGGCGACCGGATCCGCCCCGACGGCTCCACCCCTGCCGACCTCGTCGCCGGCGCCACCGCCCTGCTCACCGCGCGCGGCATGGAGAGCTTTGGCTGGGCGAACGCCTGGCGCAGCCTGTGCTGGGCCCGCCTCAAGGACGCCGACAAGGCCTACCAGCTCGTCGTCAACAACCTCCGCCCGTCCACCGACGGCAGCAACGGCACCGCCCCCAACCTCTTCGACATCTACGAGGTCTCACAGGGCCGGGGCATCTTCCAGATCGACGCCAACTTCGGCACCCCGGCCGCCGTGACCGAGATGCTCCTGTACTCCCGCCCCGGTCACCTGGAACTCCTCCCGGCCCTCCCCGACGCCTGGTCCGCGGCCGGCTCACTCGTCGGCGCCCCCGCACGCGGCGGCTTCGTCGTCGACCTGCGCTGGCGCGACGGCAGGCCGACCGAGGCCCACATCCGCAGCGTCGGCGGCCGTACGACGACGGTGGCGTACGGCGGCAGGTCCCGCACCGTGACCCTCCGGCCCGGCGGGTCCGTCACGCTGAAGGACCTGGCCCGGTGAGGGCCCGGATCGCACGGGCCCGCCGTCTGGCCGTCCTGCTCCTGCTGGCCGGCACCGTCCAGGCGGCGCCGGTGCACGCCTCCGACGACGGGTTCCGGACCGTGGGCGCGCCCGCCGACCGGCGTGACGTCGTCACCTGGGGCGCCGGCGCCGACCGCATGGGCGACGGCGTCCCCGATCGCGGCTACCGACTGGTCGTGCACACGAGCGTCGGCGGCAGCGGCCTGCGGATCCGGCTCTCCAACGTCTTCGGGGACCGGCCGGTGACCTTCGACAGCGCCTACGCGGGCGTCCAGTCGGCAGGCGCCGAACTCGTCCGCGGCAGCAACCACCGCCTCACCTTCGAAGGCGCCAACTCCGTCACCGTCCCCGCGGGCGCGGTCGCCCTCAGCGACCCCCTGCCCGGCCGGGTCCCCGCCGCGACCAACCTCGTCATCAGCATCCACTCAACCGACGCGACGGGCCCCGCGACCGGCCACTGGATGGCCATGCAGACGTCCTACGCGACCAGCGGCGACCACACCGCCGAGGAGAGCGCCGCCAACTGGCCGGAGACGACCGGCTCCTGGACCTACCTAGACTCCGTGTCCGTACGACCGCCCGCGGGCACCGGAGCCGTCGTCGCGCTCGGCGACTCCATCACCGACGGCTGGCAGTCCACCACCGACCTCAACCGCCGCTGGCCCGACTACCTGGCCCGCCGGCTCGCGAAGGCCGACACCGCCGTGAAGGGCGTCGCCGACGAAGGGATCTCCGGCAACAAGGTCCTCGCGGACGGCGCCGGGCAGAGCGCCCTGAACCGCCTCGACCGTGATGTCCTGTCCCAGCCGGGCGTCCGTATCGTCTTCCTCTTCGAGGGCGTCAACGACATCAAGGCCCACACCGGCGTCACCGCCCAGGACCTGATCTCCGGCTACCGGGAGATCGCCCGGCGGGTGCACGCGGCCGGGAAGTGCGTCGTCGGCGCGACCGTGGCCCCCTTCGAGGGCTGGTCCGAATGGGACCCGGCCGCCGAGGCCGTACGCCAGGAGGTCAACGCCTACCTGCGCGGCAGCGCCGACTTCGACGCCGTCACCGACTTCGACCACATCCTGCGCAGCCCCTACGACCCCGAACGGATCCTCCCGTTCTTCGACGGTGGCGACCATCTGCACCCCAACGACAAGGGGATGCAGGCGATGGCCGACGCGGTGGACCTCAAGAGCCTCGACTGCGCCGGTCCCTAGGAGGACGCCGTCCGCTCGGGCGCGATCAGCCCCTCCCGGATGGCGATCGCCACCGCCTCCGTACGGCCGGCCGCGCCCAGCTTGGCCAGGATGTTGGAGACGTGCACGCTCGCTGTCTTGCCGGTGATGAACAGCTCCTCGCCGATCTGCCGGTTGCTGCGCCCGCGGGCGAGCAGCCGCAGCACGTCCTGCTCACGGGCGGTGAGCGGCGAGGTGCGCCCACCGTTCGCCGGGGCGTCGGCGAGGCGGCCGCGGCGGATCAGCCCGTCCAGCGACTCCAGCAGGGGAGTCGCGCCGAGCCGCTCCGCCACCGCTCTCGCCTCGCGAGCCTGTACGGCCGCCTCCTCACGCCGTTCGCCCGCCAACAGGGCCTCGACGTACCGCACTTGGCAGCGCACCCGCTCGTACACATCGCCGTAGCCGAACGCGGTCACCGCCTTCTCCCAGGCCGCCGCGTCCGGCCCGGACACGGCCCGCGCCCACTCGGCCTCGGCGCGGGCCAGCCAGGCCTGCCCCTCGGGGCCCTGCGGGACATCGCCCTCGCCGTGCAGCGCGGTCCGGCGGGCGACCTCGACCAGCTCGTCCGCGGTGTCCTTCCAGCGGTGGGACGTATCACCGGCCTGCCGCAGCTCCGCCGAGGCGTCGGCGACGGCCGACAGGGCGAGCGCCGCGAGCCGGACCGCGATGTGGGGCCGTACGCCCGAATCGTCGGTGAGCGCGTCGATACTCACCCGAGCCCGCTCGACGGCCGCCTCCGTGTCGCCCTGCAACAGGGCGGCCTCGGTCAGCGCGATGCTCGCGACCATCGTCGCCATCCAGTCGAAGTGCCCCTCCAGCAGCGCCCGCGCGCGCTCGGCGGCCGACAGATCGCCCCGGGCCAGCGCCACATACAGCGCGGGCCCCACCGCGTACCCGCCCGACGACGGCAGCACCGCGGCATCGGTCGCCGCGGCCCGCACGCACTCGTCCCAGCGGCCCAGCGTGTACAGCACGAGCAGATGCAGATACCGCATCTCCAGCGGGTACAGCGACGACAGCAGCCCGGCGCGCCGGGCCCGGTCCAGGCCCTCGGTCACCCAGGGCAGACACCCTTCGAGATCCCCGGACTCGAAGCAGCCGACGGCCAGATTGAACAGGGCGCGCATCTCCACCGGTGTGCTGCCGGCCTGCCGCGCCAGCTCCCGGGCCGCGACGAGCCGCTCGCGGCCCTCGACGGTGCGCCGCCCGCCGTTCTCCAGGATGGCCAGCGAGATCAGCAGGTCGGCCTGCGCGTCCGCCACCCCTAGCCGTTCGGCGACGCCGAGGGCCTGCCGGGCGACCCGCAACGCCGTCTCGTTCTCGCCCATGTGCCGGGCCGCCAGGACATGCGTGGCCGCCGCCCACACCCAGGTACGGGAGGGCGGCTCGGCCGGGATCATCGCGAGCGCCTCGCTGCTGTAGGCGAACGCGGCCGTCAGGTTGTCGACGCTCATCAGATTGCCGGCCAGCGTGTACCGCACCCGCGCGGCGAGTTCGGAGTCCGCGTCCTGCCCGATGCCCGCGAGCGCGGACCGGGTCAGCGACACCGCCCGATGCAGCTGACCGGCGTGCGCGGCCGCCGCCGACGCGCGCAGCGTGAGCGTGACCCGGTCCACGCCCTCGCCGGAAGGGCGTGCCGCTGCGTCGACCGACGCCCACAGATCGAGGGCCGTTTCGAGGTGCCGCAGCTCCTCGGCGGGAGCACCGACGCGCTGGGCGTGGCCCGCGGCCTCCAGCGAGGCGGCCAGCGCCTCCGGCAGATCGTGGCTCTCCCGGTAGTGGTGGGCGCGCTCCGCGGCGCTCTCGCCCGGATGCCCGCGCCCTTCGAGCAGCCGGGCGAACGCGCCGTGCAGCCGGGCCCGCTCACCCGGCAGCAGATCCGCGTACACCGCCTCCCGGGCCAGCGCGTGCCGGAAGGCGTACGTGTCCCCGCCGCCGGCGACGAGCAGCTGCCGTCCGATCGCCTCCCTGAGCGCCGACTCCAGCTCGTCCTCCGGCAGCCCGACGGCGTCCCGCAACAGGTCGTGCTCCACCCGCCGCCCGGCCACGGCGGCGGTCCGCAGCACCTGCTGGGCGGTGTCCGACAGCTGCTCGATACGGATGAGAAGCACGTCGGCCAACCCGCTCGGCACCCCTCCGGCGTCCGTGTCGGCGGCGACCAGCTCCTCCGCGTAGAAGGCGTTCCCCTCGGCCCGCTCGACGATCCGCCGCACGGTGGCGTCCGGCAGCGGACGGTCCTGGAGCGCCCGCACCAGTTCGGCGACCTCGGGATCGGCCAGGGGCCGCAGTTCGAGCCGCTCCACGGCAGGCAGCCGTACCAACTCGGCCAGCAGCGGACGCAGTGGATGCCGCCGATGCAGATCGTCCGCACGGTACGAAGCGAGCAAGGCGAGCCGATGGGTGGGCGCACCCCCGGCGGCCCGCTGCAGAATGCCCCGGCTGAGCAGGAACCGCAGCAGATCCCGCGACGACTGATCCGCCCAGTGCAGGTCTTCGAGCACCACCAGCAGCGGCGCCACGTCAGCGACCTCGGCGAGCAGCCCGGCGACCCCTTCGAAGAGCCGCAGTCGCCCACCCGAATCCGCCGCGGAGTCCACGCCGGCCCCGAGCAGCCGCCCCACCACGGGATACGCATCCACCACGGAGGCGAACCGAGCGTCCCCCGCGAGCACCCCGAGAATCTCGGTGAACGGCAGATACGGAAGCCCCACATCCCCCAGATCGACACAGTGCCCGGTCACCACGGTCATCCCGTCGGCACCGGCCCGCCCCGCGACCTCGTCGAGCAGCCGAGTCTTCCCCACCCCAGCGTCACCGGCCACGAGCAGAGCCCCCGCCTCACCCGCACGGGCACGCTTCAGCACGTCAGCAAGGCGGGCAACGTCTTCGCTGCGCCCAATCAGGGGAGTGGGGAACTGGCTCTCAGACACACACCCATCCTGTCACGCACCACTGACAGCACATTCTTGAGAACGACGCCCTAGAGGGGCGCGGGGAACTGCGCGACCAGCCACGACGAGCCCGCAGCCGCCGTCGAACAGCAGTCCCCACCCCCCTTAGGCACTCAAGACCGCAACGTCCGCGCCCAATCCTCCGGCACCCGCCCCTCCGGCCCCGGAGCCGGCTGATCCACCGGATGACTCACAGGCGGCGCCAGCTCAGGCCCCTCCTCGTACAGCTGCGAACTCGAGAAGTCCCAGAACCACCCCTCACCCGGCTCGAAACTCCGGATCACCGGATGCCCCGTGGCCTTGTAGTGAGCCGTCGCATGCTTCGCGGGCGAGTCGTCACAACACCCGACGTGCCCGCACTCCGCACACCGCCGCAGATGGAACCACCACCCACCCACCTCGTCGCACTCCACGCACCCCGTACCACTGGGCGGAACACTCGGATCGATCCCATTCGCACTGCTCATGCGGACTCCTCGGACGTCTCGTCGGCCGCGGCGGTGAGTGGAAGCAGAACCTGGAAACGCGTGTCACCCGGCTCGGACTCCACCTGCAAGGTCCCGTGATGCTTGTTCACCACGATCCGCCAGGAGATGTCCAACCCCAGCCCGGTCCCCTCACCCACCGGCTTGGTGGTGAAGAACGGATCGAAGATACGGCCGCGGATGTCCGCCGGCACCCCGGGACCCGTGTCCCGGAACTCCACCAGCAGCTGATCGCGCTCCAACGCCGTCCGAACCGTCAACGTACCTTCTCCGCCGACGCCGTTGATGGCGTGCACCGCGTTGTCGATGAGGTTCGTCCACACCTGGTTGAGCTCCGCCGGGTAGCACGGCACCTTCGGCAGCGTACGGTCGTACTCCTTGACGACCTGGATCCGCGTGCCGATCTTGCCCGACAGCATCAGCAGTGTGCTGTCGAGGAGTTCGTGGACGTCGGCGTTCTGGTAAGGAGCGCGGTCGAGCTGCGAATACTGCTTCGCCGCGTCGACCAGATGCGAGATGCGGCTGGTCGAGTCCTCGATCTCGTCCATCAACAGCTCGGTCTCGACCGTGTAGTTGAGCCAGCCGATCGCTCCCGGCAGGATCTCCGCGTCCACGGCGGCCGCGACCTGGTCCAGCCAGTCGATGTCGAGGCCGGCCTGGACGAAGGTGGGCGCGAGCCGCCAGCCGTCCGGGATGCCGTGGTCGTCGAGCCAGTCGGTGACCGCGTCCTCGCGGTCCGCGGCCTCCAGCGGGCTCAACGTCGGTGCCTTGGCGACGCGTTCGGCCGTGCGCTCCTGCACCTCGATGAGATTGACGAGCGCCTCACGCGGATACGGCCCCGAGGAGATGACGGCGAGCTTGTGCCGCATCTTGGCGACCCGCTCCCGGAGGGTCGCCGTGGCGCGGACGGCCGCCGCCGCGGGGTTGTTGAGCTCGTGCGTCAGCCCGGCCGACAACGAGCCCAGGGCCAGCAGCCGTTCGCGCTGTCCGATCGCCCGCTGGGTGCTCTTGGACCCGAAGAACAGCCCCTCCAGCAGGTGGACCGCCATCGGGAACCACTCCTGCATGATGTTCGCGAACGTGTCCGCGGGCATCACGAAGAACCGCGAAGTGTCCGTCACGCGCATGGAGTTGTTGTAGACCTGCCGGACCCGGTCCCCGAGGTAGGCCTGCATGGCCCCGCAGTACACCCCGGGCTGCGCGGTCCGGGTGACCTCCACGTCGTCGCCGCCGACCCGCCGGGACAGCACGAGTCCGCCCTCGATCATGACGTAGAAGCAGGTGGCCGGTTCGCCCTCGGTGTACACCGGGCCGGGCTCGAACTTCTCCACCCGCCCCTCGCTGCACAGCCGCCCGAGCTGCTCCGGGGTCAGCTTCTCGAACAGGAACAGCGACCCGATCTCCTGCGGGCTGCAGGGCATCAACTGCCCGCTCACGACTGCTCCAGATACCGGTGTACGAGCATCACGGCCATGGCTCCCTCTCCGACGGCGGACGCGACGCGCTTGGCGGACTCGGCACGCGCGTCGCCCGCCACGAACACGCCGGGAATGTTGGTCTCCAGGTGGTACGGCGGCCGGTCCAGCTCCCAGTCCGCCGGCGGCCGCCCGTCCGCGGTGAGGTCGGGCCCGGCCAGGATGAACCCGTGCTCGTCCCGCAGCACGGTCCCGTCCAGCCAGCCGGTCAGCGGGGCCGCGCCGATGAACACGAACATCCACTGCGCGTCGACCAGTTCGGTCTCACCGGTGTCCATGTCACGCAGGGTCAGCTGCTCCAGGTGGTCGGAGCCGTACGCGGACTCGACGACGGTACGCGCGCGTACCGAGATGTTCGGCGCTTCGTTGATCTGCTGGATCAGGTAGTACGACATCGACGCCGACAGGTCGGCCCCGCGCACCAGCAGGGTCACCGACTTGGCGCCCCGGGACAGGTACATCGCCGCCTGCCCGGCGGAGTTGGCGCCGCCCACGATGTAAACGTCCTGCCCCTGGCAGGAGGACGCCTCCGTGAGCGCCGATCCGTAGAACACGCCGCAGCCGGTGAGGTCGTCGCAGCCGGGCGCCTCCAACTGCCGGTAGGACACGCCGGTCGCGAGGATCACGCTGTGCGCGGCGACCGCGGACCCGTCGGAGAACCGCACCGTCCGCGCGGCCCCGTTGACCTCCAGCCCGCTCACTTCGCGCGCGGTGAGGATCTCGGCGCCGAACTTCGCCGCCTGCCGCCGGGCCCGCTCGGTGAGCTGCGCCCCGGACACACCGTCCGGGAAGCCGAGGTAGTTCTCGATGCGGGAGCTCTGCCCGGCCTGCCCGCCGGTCGCCGACCGCTCCACGAGAACGGTCCGCAGCCCCTCCGAGGCCCCGTACACCGCGGCACCCAGCCCGGCGGGCCCGCCGCCGATGACGACCAGGTCGTAGAAGTCCGCGGCCGGTGTCGTCGCCAGCCCGACCCGCGCGGCCAGCTCGGGCGCCTCCGGCTCCACCAGCGGATCCCCCTCCGGGGTGATCACCAGCGGCAGCCGCTGCCCGTCCGCGCCGGCCGCCGCGAGCAGCCGCTGCCCCTCGGGCTCCTCCGCCGAGTACCAGCGGTACGGCACCTGGTTGCGGGCCAGGAACTCCCGCACGTCCGAGGAGCGCGCGGACCAGCGGTGCCCGACCACCTTGGTGGCGGGCACCGGCCGGAAGTCACTGCACCGCCACGCCTCCAGCAGGTCGTCGAGGACCGGATAGAGCTTCTCCTCCGGCGGATCCCACGGCTTGAGGAGGTAGTGATCGAGATCGACGACGTTGATCGCGTCGATCGCCGCGTTCGTGTCCGCGTACGCGGTCAGCAGGACGCGCCGTGCCCCGGGATACACGTCCAGGGCCTGTTCGAGGAATTCGATGCCGTTCATCTGCGGCATGCGGTAGTCGGCCAGGATCACGGCCACGAGGTCGCCGCGCAGCTTCAGCTCGCGCAGGGCGTCCAGCGCGGACTCGCCCGACTCCGCGCGCACGATCCGGTACGACTCGCCGTAGCGCCGTCGCAGATCGCGGGCGACGGCCCGGGACACCCCCGGGTCGTCGTCCACGGTCATGATGACGGTCCGCGCTGCGTCGGACGCCTGTGCCATACGTCTCCCACCCCGAGTGGTCGGACCGACGGCGCGGCGAGCCCTGTCGCAAGACGGTCACCGCGCCGGCTCCCGCCCATCGTATGTTCGATCGTCCCGCTTCGCCCCGGCATAACGCCGACGGCGAACGCTCAGGGGCGCCGGGAGGAGAGCACGCAGAACTCGTTTCCCTCCGGATCCGCGAGCGTCACCCACGACTCGTCGCCCCGCTGCCCGATGTCCGCGTGCCGCGCGCCCAGCGCCAGCAGCCGCTCGACCTCCGCGTCCCGGTCGTCGGGGCGGAAGTCGAGGTGGAGCCGGTTCTTGATGGTCTTGGTCTCCGGCACCCGGACGAAGAGCAGGCCCGGCAGCCGGTCCTTTTCGGGCCGGATCTCGTACTCCTCGGGCTCGTCGTTCACCACGACCCAGCCGAGCGCCTCGGCCCACCACCGCCCCAGTGCCTCCGGGTCGGCCGAGTCGACGATCACTTGCTCCCATTCCAAGGTCATGGGGCGAGCCTAGTGAAGACTGGGCGCGAGTGACCTGACCACGACACTGGGAGGCAGCGCCATGACCCGCCCGATCACCGCAGGCGTCGACGGAACCGAGGAGAGCATCGCGGCACTGGACTGGGCGGCCCGGGAGGCGGTCCGCCGGGGGCTCGCGCTGCGGGTGGTGCAGGCCTGGCGGTTCCAGCCGTACGAGGCGATCGACGCGGCGGACCTGGAGACGCAGGCCGGGTGGGTGCGGGACGCCGTCGCCGAGGCGGCCCGTGCCGTCAGCGGCCGCCACTCCGGCCTGGAGGTGACCACGGACGTCCTGGAGGGCGAGAGCGCCGAGCAACTGGTCGGCGCGGCGGCGGACGCCGAGATGCTGGTCATCGGTGCGCGCGGGCACGGACCGGTCGTCGGGTTCCTGCTCGGCTCGGTCGGCCAGCAGGTGATCGCCGAGACGACACGGCCGGTGGTGCTCGTCCGCGCCGGTGACCAGCCGACGGCCGAGGCCGCGGGCCGCGAGATCGTCGTCGGCCAGGAGGGCGAGCCGGAGGACAGCGCCGACACACTGCGGTTCGCCTTCGAGACGGCCGCCGCCCGCGGGGCGACCGTGCGGGCGGTGCGCGCCTGGACGCTGCCGCCGGTGTTCGCGTACAGCCCCGGCTCGATGCAGCTCCTCGACGAGGCCGGCGGCCTGGAGCCGTACGAGAGGAAGGCGCTGACCGCGGCGCTGCAGCCGTGGCGGGAACGCTTCCCGGACGTGCCCGTGGTCGAGCACATCGAGATGGGCAGCGCGGGGCAGGTGCTGCTGTCGGTCGCCGGGCGGGCCCAGCTGATGGTCGTGGGCCGCCGCGCCCGCCGTACGGCCGTGGGCGCGCGGATCGGCTCGGTGGCGCACGGCGTGCTGCACCACGCGCCGTGCCCGGTGGCCGTGGTCCCGCACGCCCGGGTCACTCCGGCGTGACCGGCTCCAGGGTCTCCCGCGCTTTGGGCAGCACCCTCTCGATGTAGTCCGCGACCGCCACGTCGAGGCCTATGTCGTGCTGGGCGCGCTCGGACAGGTACCAGCGGTGTTCGAGCAGCTCGTGGTAGATCTCGGCCGCGTCCATCGAGCCGCGCAGCTCCAGAGGGACGGCCCGGACCGTGGGCCGGAAGACGTCCCGCACCCAGCGGTGGGCGAGCACCTCGGGGCGGGCGGCGAGGGGGTCGCCCGGGGCGTAGTCGTCCTGGGTGGCCATCCAGCTCTCCAGGTCGTTGAGCAGCCGGCGGGCCTGGTTCTCCTCGGTGTCCAGGCCGGTCAGCCGCAGCAGCTGGCGCTGGTGGTGCCCGGCGTCGACGACCTTCGGCACGAAGGTGACCGTGTCGCCGTTGGAGGAGTGCTGGATCTGCATCTCGGCGACGTCGAAACCGAGTTCGTTGAGGCGGCGGATCCGGCGCTCGATGTAGTGGTACTTGCCCGCCGGATAGACGGAGGTCCGGGTCAGCTCGTCCCACAGGTCGCCGTAGCGGGCGCAGATCTCCATGCCGAACTCGATCGGGTCCACGGAAGGGTGCAGCGCCCCGGACGCCTCCAGGTCGAGCAGCTCGCCGCTGATGTTCACGCGCGCGAGGTCGAGGTCGTACTCCCGCTGTCCGGTGCTCAGTTGGGGATGCAGATCCCCGGTCTCGGCGTCCACGAGGTAGGCGGCGTAGGCGCCCGCGTCGCGCCGGAAGAGCGTGTTGGACAGCGAGCAGTCGCCCCACGCGAACCCGGCCAGGTGCAGCCGCACCAGCAGCACGGCCAGGGCGTCCATGAGGCGGTGCATGGTGGCCGGACGCATCGTCGTCTCGAACATCGAGCGGTACGGCTGTGATCCGCGCAGATGCCGCGTGATGAGCACCGGCTCCAGCGGGGCGTCGTCGGCGCCGGTGCGGCCGGTGACCACCGCGAGGGGGTCGACGGCGGGGATGCCGAGCCGGTCCAGGTCGCGCAGCAGCTCGTACTCGCGCAGGGCGGGCCGTTCGGCGAGTTCCTTGACGGCTATGACCTCGTCGCCGGCGCGCGCGTACCGCACGACGTGCCGGGAGATGCCACGCGGCAGCGGGACCAGGTACTCGTCCGGCCACTCTTCCAGGGGCAGGTGCCACGGCAGGGCCAGCAGGAGCGCGGGATGCTCCGGGTTGGTCGCGCTGATCTGCAGTGCCATGGCGTGCGTGTCCTTGCCTCGCGGGTGATCGTCACCTCACCTTAGAGGGCTCGCTCCTTGGCCTGAAGTGCCGATTCAAGGACCGGACCGCGGTGCTCGGGGCCGTGCCCGGGCAGCAGCAGCCCGGCCTCCAGCCCGGCCAGGACGTCCAGGGACGCGACGGCCCGCGCGCGTTCGTGGTGGAACATGTCGGGCAGCAGCTGCGGCCCGTGCACGCGTGAGGTCGGGTGGCCGGTGACCAGGGCGTCGCCCGAGATCAGCACGCCCGCGTCCGGGAGGTGGAAGGCCACGTGCCCGTCGGTGTGGCCCGGCGTGTGCACGGGCACGGGCCGGCCGGGCAGGTCCAGCGCACCTGGCGCCGGGAACGCCTCGGGCGTACCGACCGGGACCTTGGCGGTGCCGCCGGAGCGCAGGGCGTGCACCGCCCAGGGCAGCACACCCGGCCGCCAGCTGTTCTTCGCCACCTGTCCGATGGTCACCTGGTGGAGGAACTCCCGGCGGGCGTGCGGCACTTCGGCCTCGTGCAGATAGACCGGCGTGTCGTAGGTGCAGCGCAGGAACTCGGCGGAGCCCAGGTGGTCGTTGTGGGCGTGGGTGATCAGCACCGCCGCCACGGCCTCCGGCGAGCCGCCCACCTCCGCCAGCGAGGCGAGGACCTGCTGCCGGTCCCCGGGATAGCCGGTGTCGATCAGGGTGAGTTCGTCCCCCTCGCTGAGGATCACCCAGTTGGTGTTGCTGCCGTGCACCAGATGAATGCCGTCGGCGACTTGCCGCACGTCTGCCCGCATGACCGACCCCGAGTTGAGAGTTCCTGCCCGACGGCATCAGCAAAGCAGAGTCCGCGGCGACCGGAACCACCGGGTCCGCGCCAATTCGCTGCTCAGGCACGCATCCCGGTGTGCGACGCGCGCAGAGGTAGGGCGGCCTCCGGCACCGTCCGCCGGAGGCCGCCCCCGCGTGCGCCGGAAGCGGCCGCCTCTCCGCCTCAGCGCACGCCGTTCGGCCGGAACTGGATGCTGATCCGCGGACCGGCGGCCCGCGTGCTCTTGGGTACGCAGTGCTCCCACGTCCGCTGGCAGGAGCCGCCCATCACGATCAGGTCGCCGTGCCCGAGCGGCCGGCGCACCGACTCGCCGCCGCGCATCGGACGCAGCAGCAGATCCCGCGGCGCGCCCACCGAGAGGATGGCGACCATCGTGTCCTCCCGCGCGCCCCGCCCGATCCGGTCCCCGTGCCAGGCCACGCTGTCCCGGCCGTCGCGGTAGTAGCAGAGCCCTGCCGTGGCGAACGGCTCGCCCAGCTCCTCGGCGTAGTGCGCGGTGAGGGCGGAGCGCGCCTCGTCCAGCAGCGGGTGCGGCAGGGGGTCGTCCGCGCCGTAGAAGGCGAGCAGCCGGGGTACGTCCACGACCTGGTCGTACATCTTGCGGCGCTCGGCGCGCCACGGGACCTCCGCGGCCAGCTGTTCGAACAGGGTGTCCGAGCCGCCGAGCCAGCCGGGCAGCTCGTCGATCCAGGCGCCGAGGCCGAGCCGCGTCCGGCGGATCCCGTCGAGGGAGCCGAGGCGCAGCTGGTCGGTCTGGTCGAAGAGGGAGCCCTGGAGGTGCGTGCTCATGGAGCCAGCGTACCTCTTATTCGAAAATATGTTCCCACCTAATTCGGGCCTGTCGCTTGGGGTCCATCGCTTTCGGGTCGGACGCTTTCGATACACCGCTGTATCGGATACATTCGCGTATCGAACGGAGGGCCGGGCATGGTGGCGGAAGAAGCGGTGCGGCGCGTGACGAGGCGCCGGGTACGCACGCGTGCCAACCTCCTCGACGCCGCCTTCGCCGTGTTCGCCGCCAAGGGCTTCGGGCGCGTCTCCATCGAGGAGGTCTGCGAGGCCGCCGGATACAGCCGGGGCGCCTTCTACTCCAACTTCGGCAGCCTGGACGAGCTGTTCTTCGCCCTCTACCGACAGCGCGCCGACCTGATCGCCGAGCAGGTCTCCGGCGCCCTCGCCCTCGACGGCCCCGACCTCGACGTACCGGCCGCCGTCGACCGCGTCACCGAGGTGCTGCTGCTCGACCGCGACTGGCTCCTGGTCAAGACCGACTTCCTGGTGCACGCCGCCCGCGATCCCGACGTCGCCCAGATCCTGCTGGAGCACCGGGCGCGACTGCGGCAGGCGATCGCCGACCGGCTGGCACGCGCGCGTGGCTTCGCGAAGCCACCCGCCGTGCTCGGTGACGCCGAGGGCGCGGCCCACGCCGTGGTCGCCGCCTACGACGGAGTCACCGTCCAACTGCTGCTGGACAAGGACGTCGACGGCGCCCGGATCTGGCTGAAACACCTGCTCACCGCGCTGCTGACCGACGGCAGCGGCACCCCCCAACGAGACCCCCACCAGTAAAGGAACGGTCGCCATGGATGCGGACGTCATCGTCGTCGGAGCGGGCCTCGCGGGCCTGGTCGCCGCGCACGAACTCACCAGCAAGGGCAAGCGGGTTGCTCTGGTCGACCAGGAGAACGCCGCCAACCTAGGGGGCCAGGCCTTCTGGTCCTTCGGCGGGCTGTTCCTCGTCGACTCCCCGGAGCAGCGCCGCCTCGGCATCAAGGACTCCTTCGACCTCGCCTGGAACGACTGGCAGGGCAGCGCGCAGTTCGACCGGGCCGACGACGAGGACTCCTGGGCGGTGCGCTGGGCGCGCGCCTACGTCGAGTGGGCAGCGGGGGAGAAGCGGTCCTGGCTGGAGGGCCACGGCATCAAGTTCCTGCCGACCGTCGGCTGGGCCGAGCGCGGCGACCTGCGCGCCGACGGACACGGCAACTCCGTACCCCGCTTCCACGTCACCTGGGGCACCGGCACCGGCGTGGTCGAGCCCTTCGTCGACTCCGCCAAGCGGGCCGCCCGCGACGGACTGCTGACCTTCTACCACCGCCACCAGGTCGACGAGCTCGTCGTCGAGGACGGCTCCGCGCGCGGGGTGCGCGGCACGGTCCTCGCCCCGGACGACTCGGCCCGCGGTGTCGCCTCCAACCGCGACCGCGTCGGCGACTTCGAACTCACCGCGCAGGCCGTCGTCGTCACCACCGGCGGCATCGGCGCCAACCACGACATCGTCCGCCGCTACTGGCCCGAGCGCATGGGCACCGCGCCCACCGAGATGGTCACCGGCGTCCCCGCGTACGTCGACGGCCGCATGCTCGACATCAGCGCCGAGGCGGGCGTCCGCCTGGTCAACCGCGACCGCATGTGGCACTACACCGAGGGCCTGCAGAACTGGGACCCGATCTGGCCCGGCCACGGCATCCGCATCCTGCCCGGCCCGTCCTCGATGTGGTTCGACGCACTCGGCCGCCGGCTGCCCGACCCGTGCCTGCCGGGATACGACACCCTCAACACCCTCAAGCACCTGCGCACCACCGAGGACATCGCCGCCTACGACCACTCCTGGTTCATCCTCACCCAGAAGATCATCGAGAAGGAGTTCGCGCTCTCGGGCTCCGAGCAGAACCCCGACATCACCGCCAAGGACAAGGCCGCGGTCCTGAAGAACCGTCTCGGCAAGGGCGCCCCGGGCCCGGTCGACGCCTTCCTGCGCAAGGGCGCCGACTTCGTCACCGCCCCCACCCTGGAGCAACTCGTCGCCAAGATGAACGAGTTGACGGACAAGCCGCTCCTCGACGCGGCCGACCTGCGCCGCCAGATCGAGGCCCGCGACCTCCAGATCGCCAACCCGTACACCAAGGACTCCCAGATCCAGGGCATCCGCAACGCCCGCCGCTACATCGGCGACCGCCTCGGCCGCGTCGCCACCCCGCACCGCATCCTCGACCCGGGAGCCGGCCCCCTCATCGGCGTCAAGCTGCATGTCCTGACCCGCAAGACCCTCGGCGGCATCCAGACCGACCTCGACTCCCGCGCCATCGGCACCGACGGCAACCCCATCGAGGGTCTGTACGCGGCCGGCGAGGTGGCCGGCTTCGGCGGCGGCGGCGTCCACGGCTACAACGCCCTGGAGGGCACCTTCCTCGGCGGCTGCCTCTTCTCGGGCCGGGCGGCCGGCCGGGCGGCGGCGAAACAGACCGCCTGACACGGTGGCCATGAGGAGAGGCGGTCGGCGGAACCTGTCGGCCGCCTCTCGGCATTCCCGGAACAACCCGTCCCCGCAAGGGGATTGACCCTCGGACGGCTCCACTGGTTCAGTGGCTCAGCCACTCATCCACTCGGCTCGTGCGAGGAGACGTCCATGGAAGCGCTGCCCCGGGAGACGATCGTGGACGTACTCGAGGCGCGACTGCGCGACGACATCCTCGGCGGCCGGCATCCCGCCGGAAGCTATCTGCCTCCCGAGCGCCAACTCGCCGACGGCTACGGGGTCACCCGCACCACCCTGAAACACGCCTTCGGCCGACTGGTGCAGGCCGGCCTCCTCGAAACCCGGCACGGCGTGGGCACCAAGGTGCGCGACTACGCCCGCCTCGGCGGCGCCGACCTGCTGCCGATGCTCGTACGCCACGACGCGAAATGGGTCCACGAGATCTTCGAAGTACGGCGCTCCGTCGGCGCGTTGATCGCCGAGCGCGCGGCGGCCCGGGCCACCCACGCCCAACGCGCCGAGCTGCGCGCCCTGTTGGACGCCGTACGCGAGGCGACGAGCCCCGATGACGTCCAGCTCGCCGACGTCGAGGTGCACCGCGCCCTCGCCCGCGCCACCGGCAACCGGGTCTACGTCCTGCTGACCAACACCCTGTTCAACGCCTACCTCCCCGTCCGTGCCGCCCTGCGCGGCCCCTTCACCGACCCCGAGGCGGCGCACCGGCGGCTCGCTCCGGTCGTGGCCGCGGTGACGTCCGGCGACCGCGCCGAGGCCCACAGCGCCGCCGACGCCTACCTCCGCGACACCGAGCGGATCATGCTGGAGGGGCTGGCATGAGGGGCACGACCTTCACCGAGACCATGCTCGGCACGGTCCGCCTCGACACCGGGCCGCTCCGCCGCATCCGCCTCGACCTGCGCGCCGAAGCCGACGAGCTGGTGCGCCCGCACCGCACCACCCGGGCCCGGCTGACCGGCCGTACCCGCATATCCGGACTGGCCGACGACCTGCACACCACAGGCGAGTTGGAGATCTCACCCCTCGCTCGGCGACGCATCCGCTACCGCCTGTCGTTCACCGCCGACGGCCGCCAACTGACCCTGGACGGCTGGAAGTCGGTCACCCCGCGCCACCCGGTGAAGTCGATGACGGTCCTGCCGTTCACGCTGTACGAGGACGGGGCGCACGTCGGGCAGGGAACCCTACGCTTCCCCGTCGCCACCCAACTGGTGCCCTTCCTCCTGGGCTTCCGCTTCCCACGGAGAGAGGATCCGGCCCGGTACCTCGCTCCCCGCTCGGACGGCAGCCCCGGCCGCACCGAGGTCTGGTACACCACCCTCACCGACCCTGCGACCGGCACCGGCGTCTGGCTCCACCACGAACTGGTCACCCCCACCGACGGATCCGCGCCCTTCGCCCACGGCTGGGCCGCCACCTACCCGCCCGAGGGAAAGCCCCGGCACGTCCGCTTCGGCCCCGCCCGTTGGGACAGCCCCGCGGACGGATTCACGGCCGCGGGTGTCACCGCCACCCCGGGCCGTCTGACCGGAAGCGCCGGCGACTTCCACTGGGACCTGACCGAACAGCCCCTCGCGGCGCCCCTGTTCACCTTCCCCCGCTGGTCCTGGAAGCGCCCCCTGCTGCCCGCCGCCCACATGCTCCCGGCGGCCCGGGCGAGCTACGACGGCACCTTCCACGACGGCGAACGTACCCTCACCCTGCGCGCCGCCCCCGGAGCCTCCGCCCGTATCCACGGCCACGGCAACGCCCGCCGCTGGGCCTGGCTCCACGCCGACCTGGGCGACGGCGCCGTACTGGAAGTGATCGCGGCCGTGTCGACACGGCCCGCACTGCGCCGACTTCCGCCCCTCGTCTTCCTGCGCCTGCGCCACCGGGACCGCTTCTGGCCACGCCGAGCCGAGCGCTCGGCGATCGGCCTGCTCGGCCTCGGGCGGTTCCGCGCGCGGATCGGCCTGCCCCAATGGACCGTCACCGGCCGCACCTTGCTGCGCCGCCTCCGCGTCGAGGTCACCCAGCCCGCCGACCGCACGCTCACCCTCGACTACCGCGACCCCGACGGCGCATCCGCTGTCTGCCACAACAGCGAGACCGCCGATGTCGACGTCCTGCTCGAACGCTGGTGGGGCCACTGGCGCACCGAGGCCACCTGGACCCTGCACGGCACCGCCCACGCCGAGGTGGGGGACCGATGACCGCCCAGGGACTGGTCGCCGCCCTCCTCGCCGACACCGGCGACACGCCATGGACCGCCCGCGTCCCCGGCCGCCTCGGCACGTTCCTTTCCGCACTGCCCGGACCCGTGCGCACCGGCCTGCGGGCCGCGACCGCCGCCGTGGACGCCTACGCCGTCCTGCACAGCGGGCGCCCCCTGGCCGGTCTCACCCCCGACGAGCGAGAAGCCGTACTTGCGTCCCTCGCCGCACATCCCGCGCTCCTGCCCGCCCTCGACCTCCTCAAAGTCCCCGTCCTGCTCGCCGCGGCCACCGAGCGAACACCCGCCCCGCACACCGCCACCGCACCCGACGACCCGCCCCTGGACTGCGTCCCGGCAGCGGAATGGCCGGCCCGCGGTACGGCCGACGCCGTCGTCGTGGGATCCGGCGCCGGGGGAGCCATGGCCGCCCGCACCCTCGCCCGGGCCGGCCTCGACGTCGTCGTACTGGAAGAGGGCGAACACCACACCACGGCGTCCTTCGGCCGACGCGCACCCCTGGACCGCTTCACCGCCCTCTACCGCGACGGCGGCGCCACGGCCGCCCTCGGCAACCCACCCCTCCTCCTGCCCGTCGGACGAGCCGTCGGCGGCACCACCGTCGTCAACTCCGGCACCTGCTACCGCGCCCCGGACCACGTCCTCGACCGCTGGGACCGCCGCTTCGGCTTCCACCTCGCCGAAGGCCTGCCGACCCGGCTGGACGAGATCGAGCGCACGATCCGGGTCGCCACCCAGCCCCTCGACGTCCTCGGCAGCAACGGCCTGCTCGCACTCGCCGGAGCCGAGAAGCTCGGGTGGCGCGCCGGTCCGCTGCGGCGCAACGCCCCCGGCTGCAAAGGTTCTTGCCAGTGCGTGGTGGGCTGCCCCACCGGCGCCAAACAGAGCGTGCAGCTCTCCGTCCTCCCCGATGCCCGCGCCCACGGAGCCCGCCTCGTCACCGGCGCCCGTGTCCGGCGGATCCTGGTGGAGCGGGACCGACCGGGGCCGCCCCGGGCGGCGGGCGTGCTGGTGCGCCGGGCCGACGGCACCGAACTGGAGATCCTCAGCCCCCTCGTCGTCGTGGCCGCGGGCGCCCTGCAGACCCCGCCCCTGCTGCGCCGCTCCGGCCTCGGCGGTCACCCCCGCCTCGGCCGCAACCTCAGCGTGCACCCCGCCACCAGCATCGCCGGCCGCTTCCCCGACCCGGTCACGTCCTGGAGCGGCGTCCTGCAGAGCGCCGGGATCGAAGAACTCCACGACCAGGGCGTCCTCATCGAGGCCACCGCGAGTCCACCCGGCATGAGCAGCTTCGTCCTGCCCGGCCTGGGCACCGCCCTGCGCCGCGAACTCGACGACGCCGACCGGCTCGCCGTCCTCGGCGCCATGATCGCCGACCGGCCCTCAGGCCGCGTCCTGGGGCGCGAACGCACCCTCGTGCGCTACGACCTCGATCCCCGCGACGGCGACCGGCTGATGACGGCCGTACGCGCCATGGCACGCGTCCTCTTCGCCGCCGGAGCCCAAGAGGTCCTCACCGGCATCCCGCGCGCACCACGCGCCCGCACCCTGGCCGAACTCGACGAACTGCTCTCCGCGACGACCCCGCGCGACCTGCACCTGTCCGCCTTCCACCCCACCGGCACGGCCGCCGCGGGCAGCGACCCGCAGCGCGCACCCGTCGGCCCGGACGGCCGGCTGCGCGGCGTCCACGGCGTCCTCGTCACGGACGCCTCCGTACTGCCGTCCTGTCCGGAGGTGAACCCCCAACTCAGCATCATGGCCGCGGCCCTGGCCATCACCGAGAACTACCTCGAAGAGGACTCCAGCAGCCCGACCAGCACAGCGGCATGACTCCGCTCAGGCTCCTTGGCGGACGTCAGCAACGTCACGGGCCCCTTCCGCACCCGTCCCCGCAGGTCGCCGAGGAGCTCCGCGGCCTCCGGCTCGGCCAGCTCAGCCTCGTACCGCCGCGCGAACTCCTCGTACGACCCCTCACCCGCGTGGTACCAACGCCGAAGCTCCGTCGACGGCGTGAGCCCCTTCGGCCACTCGTCGACACGCGCGGCTTCCTTCTTGAGCCCACGCGGCCACAGCCGGTCGACCAGGACCCGCACACCGTCGTCCGGCTCGGGCGGATCGTAGACGCGACGCACACGAACACTCACAGCAGGGCCTTTCCGACGGTGCGGCCGACGATGCCGAGCCTAGTGCGGGGGAATCGGATGACGCTGCGTGACTTGACCTGAATGAGGAGGAGCCCGGACCGCGACGGCGCCTAGCCTTGGGGCGATTGATCACCCCGTATCCGTCCAGGAGGGCACGTGAGGCACTACCGCCGAAAGTCCGTCAGACCCGCGACGGTCCTCCGCCGCGAGGCCCTCGTCGCCACTGTCCCCGTCGCCGTGGCCGCTTTGCTCGCCGCGGCCGGGCCCGCGTCGGCCGGCACCGTCGGTGGGTCCGGTGTCGGTGACCCGTACTTCCCGCTCGCCGGCAACGGCGGCTACCACGTCGACCACTACGACCTGACGCTGCGTTACGACACCGGCAGCCGTCACCTCGACGGCACCGCCGTCCTCACCGCCCGCGCGACGCAGCGGCTGACCCGGTTCGACCTCGACTTCAACGGGCTGCAGATCACCGGCCTGACCGTCGACCACGTCAAGGCCGACTTCCGCCGCGACGGCCAGGAACTCGTCGTCACCCCGCGCCGGACCCTGCACCAGGGCGAGGAGTTCCAGGTCAAGGTCGCCTACAAGGGCACCCCCAAGCAGGTCACCGACCCCGACGGCTCGGCCGACGGGTGGATCCCCACCGACGACGGCGCCTTCGTCGCGGGGGAGCCCCAGGGTGCGATGACCTGGTTCCCGGCGAACAACCACCCCAAGGACAAGTCCTCGTACGACATCACGATCGCCGTGCCCAAGGACCGGACCGCCGTCTCGAACGGCGTGCTGGTGGGGCAGCGCACCGCCCACGGGTACACGACGTTCCACTGGCGGCAGACGGAGCCCATGGCCGCCTACCTCGCCACCGCCACCGTCGGGAAGTTCAAGGTCGAGCAGTACACCACCCGTGACGGCCTGCGCGTCTACAACGCCGTCGATCCGCGGGAGGCCTCCGCCGCCGCGCCCGTGCTGAAGAAGCTGCCCTCCGTCCTGGAGTGGGAGAGCAAGCTGTTCGGGCCCTACCCGTTCCGCGCCGCCGGTTCGATCGTCGACAAGGCCGAGAGCGTCGGATACGCGCTGGAGACCCAGTCCAGGCCGCTGTACGACCGCGCGCCCGACCTGAGCACGCTCGTGCACGAGAACGCCCACCAGTGGTTCGGTGACTCCGTCTCCCTCACCTCGTGGAAGGACATCTGGCTCAACGAGGGCTTCGCGACCTACGCCGAGTGGCTCTACAGCGAGCAGCACGGCGGCGACAGCGCGCAGAAGACCTTCGACGCGCTCTACGCCCTTCCCGCGAGCAACGACCTGTGGGCGTTCCCGCCGGGCGACCCCGGCAGCGGCGCGAACATCTTCGGCACCCCCGTCTACGCCCGCGGCGCGATGGCCCTGCACGAACTCCGCAAGGCCGTCGGTGACCGGACCTTCTTCAGCATCCTGCGGGACTGGGCCGGCCGGAACCGGAACGGTCACGGCACGACGGCGGAGTTTGAGCGGCTCGCCGAGTGGGAGTCGGGTAAGAGCCTTCACCCCCTGTTCAACACCTGGCTCTATGCTCCCGGCAAGCCGAACAAAGCCTGAAACCTGACGAGTTCCTCACATGTCTCGGTCACAGTCGATCCCGTGATCATGAATACTCGCCGCACCGTCCTGCTCGCCGCCTCCCTGCTCCTGACGGGATGCGGCGGCGGGGCCGTGGCGTCCTCGGGCCGTCCGTCCGACGCCGCCACCGCCGAACCCGGCACGCCCGGTGTCAGCCCCCTGCAGACGTCCGAGCCCGAGATGTCCGCCGAGGCCGCCCGGGTGCAACTGCCGGGCCTGGGCCCGAAGACGCTGGCCGAGGTCCCCTCCGACGCCCGGCAGGCCGTCCTGGTCACCGGGCGCGGCGCGAACTCCCCGAAGTCCACGGTCGTCCTGTACGAGCGGACCGCGACGGGCTGGCAGGCGGGCACGGCGTGGCCCGCGCACAACGCCCTCAAGGGCTGGTCCGACCACCACATGGCCGGCGACCTGCGCTCACCGATCGGCGTGTTCGGCCTCACCGACGCCGGCGGGCTGCTCGCCGACCCCGGCACCAAGCTGCCGTACGACCAGGGCTCCGGATTCAACTCGCCCGGCACCGGATTCGAGGGCGAGCCGCTCGCCGGTTCCTTCGACTACGTGGTCGCCATCAACTACAACCGCCGGGCGGGCACTTCGCCGCTCGACTGGACCCGTCCGCTCGGGGCGGGCCGGGGCGGCGGCATATGGATCCACGTCGACCACGGCGGGCCCACCCACGGCTGCGTCAGCATCGCCAAGAACCACATGAAGGAGCTGCTCCGGGCGCTGGACCCGGACCTGCACCCGGTCGTCGTCATGGGCGACGCCGCGTCCCTGGCCCGCTGACCGCTTAGGATCCGCCGGGTGTGCGCACATGTGCTGGTCGCCGAGGACGACGAGATGCAGGCCGAACTCATACGCCGCTCCCTGCTGGCGGAGGGCCACACGGCCACCGTCGTCCATGACGGGGCGGCCGCGCTGGACGCCGCCCGCCGGCTCGGACCCGACCTCGTCGTCCTCGACCTGATGCTGCCCGTGATCGACGGCTTCGGGGTGTGCCGGGTGCTGCGCGGCGGGGACCCCGCCCACGCCGACATACCGGTGCTGATGCTGACCGCCCGCTCCGAGGAGGACGACCTCCTGCTCGGCCTCGAACTGGGCGCCGACGACTACATGACCAAGCCGTACAGCCCGCGCGAGCTGATGGCCCGTATCCGCACGGTGCTGCGGCGCAGCGGGCGGACCGCCGCCGTACCGGAGAATCCCGTCGTACGGGCGGCGGGAATCACCGTCGATCCGGAGCGGCACGAGGTGCGCTGCGACGGGGAACCCGTGGAGTGCACGCCGGGCGAGTTCCAGATCCTGCTGGCCATGGCGGGGGAGCCGGAACGGGTCTTCACCCGGCGGCAGTTGCTCCAGTGCACCCGCGGCTTCGACCGGGCGTCCACCGAGCGGGCCGTGGACGTCCACATCATGAACCTGCGCAAGAAGATCGAGGCCGACCCGCGCAGGCCGGTGCGGCTGCTGACCGTCTTCGGGGTGGGCTACAAGCTCAGCGGCGGGCGCGCGTGAAGACCCGCATCCCGTTGCGCAAGCGGCTGCTGGTACGGCTGCTGATCGCGTCCGCCCTCATCGCGGTGTGCTCCGTGGCCGCCACGACCTGGCTCGCCGTGGAGACCACCACCCGGGCCCTGCGCGAGGAACAGGGGCAGGACCTGGCCGACGACATGAAGATCCTTGCCGAGCTGAGCGGTTACGCCGCCACCCACCCGCAGTGGAAGGGCGTCCAGTCCGTGGTCAGCACGCTGGCGGAGCGGACCGGGCGGCGGATAGCGCTGACCAGCACCGACCGCACGCTCATTGCGGATTCGGCCCGCAAGGGCACCGCCCTGCCCCTCGGCGCCGCCGCCACCGTCGACCCCCTGCACACCGACACCTACACGCAGCCAGGCGCCCAGCTGAGCGGCATCGACCCGCGTGCCGTGGGACCCTACCGGCTCACGGCGAAGGAGCGGGCCAGGCTGGACGCGTTCGCCGGGAACATGCGGGCCTGCTACGCCAAGCACGGGATCGACGTGAAGATCGAGCACAGCCCGAGCGGCCGTCCGGCTCTGATCAACTCGGACGGCAGCGACGCCTCCGGCTATCTGACCGAGGAGTGCGGTTACGGGCTCGGCGAGCCCGCCCCGAGCGAGCAGACGGCGCTGAAGGCGCTGGCCGCAGCGGCCCGCGACTGCCTGCGCAAGCAGGACCCGAGCCTCGACGCGCCGCTGTACCTCTACATGAACCCGGTCGGCAGGAACCCGGTCGGCCGGCGCATCCTCGCCAAGTACGCCAAGGATCTCGACCCGAAGGCCCAGAAGACGGCGGAGACCTGCACCGAGGCGGCCCAGCGCACCCAACTCGACCCGTACGTCGCCCCCGCGGCCGACCTCTACCTCGGCGGCGACGACACCACCGCGCCCCGTTTCAACATGTCCCCGGCCAACAAGGCGAAGATCGTCGGCGTGGTCGGGCTCGTGCTCGCCGTCACCGTCGCCGTCACGGCCGTCGTCGCCACTCGGCTGGTACGGCCCCTGCGCGCGCTGACCGCGGCGGCCCAGCAGCCGCCGGAACGGCATGTGCGGGTCCCGGTGACCACCCGCGACGAGACCGGGATCCTGGCCGAGGCCTTCAACGACCTGGCCGAGCGCCGCGAACGCATCGAAGCCCAGCGCAAGGCCATGGTCAGCGACATCGCCCACGAACTGCGCAGCCCGCTCACCAACATCCGCGGCTGGCTGGAGGTCACCCGGGACGGCGTCGTCGACCCGGACCCCGCGCTGCTCGCCTCCCTGCACGAGGAGGCTGTCGTCCTGCAGCGCATCATCGACGACCTCCAGGACCTCGCGGCCGCCGACGCCGGCACCCTGCGCCTGCACGCGGAGCCCGTGGACGCCGACGAACTCCTCGCCCAGGTCGCCGCCGCCCACCGCGTCGCCGCCGCCAAGGCCGGGGTCGCCGTGCGCACCGAGACCGACGGGGACTGCTGGCTCGACGCCGACCCGGTGCGGATGCGGCAGGCTCTCGGCAACCTCGTCTCCAACGCCCTGCGGCACACCCCGGCCGACGGCACGGTCACCCTGGCCGCCCGCCGCGAGGGGAGCGAGGTGGTCCTCACCGTCGCCGACACCGGCAGTGGCATCGCGCCCGAAGATCTGCCGCACGTCTTCGACCGGTTCTGGCGGGCGGAGAAGTCCCGCAGCCGACGCACCGGCGGCAGCGGCCTCGGGCTGCCCATCGTCCGTCACCTGGTCGCCGCGCACGGCGGCACGGTCACGGTTGCGAGCGAACCCGGCACCGGCGCGGTGTTCACCCTGCGCCTGCCGGGCGCTCCGCATCCGGACAGGCCCTAGCCGTTACGGGCCTGTGCCGCGCGTCGTCGTCGTTGCAGCAGGCGGCGTTCGTTCTCGTTCATGCCGCCCCACACGCCCAGGCACTCACCCACGTCCAGTGCCCAGCGCAGACAGCGCTCGCGCACCACGCAACGGCCGCACACCGCCTTCGCCTGTTCCGTCTGCAACAGGGCGGGGCCGGAGGTACCGATCGGGAAGAAGAGGTCCGGGTCCTCGAACCGGCACGCGGCCTCGTCTCGCCAGTCGTCCATCAATGTCACCTGCGATCGATGTCGTATGTGCCCTCGCGAATGGCTTACTCGCTTCCGGGTCACCTGTCGATGCGTGAGTGAAACAACGGAGTCCTGAGAGGGCGGCGGTCACTGCTCGCGCAGGCCCCACGGAGAGCCGTACTCGGTGAGCAGGTCGAGGAAGGGGCGGGCCGGGAAAGCCTCCGGGCCGAGGACGCCCGAGCCCGACCAGGCGCCGCCGGCGAGGAGTTCGAGGGCGACGACCGGGTTCACCGCGGTCTGCCAGACCACGGCCTGGCTGCCGTACTCGGCCATGGACCACTGGTTGTCGACCACGTGGTAGAGGTACGCCTCGCGCGGCCGCCCGTCCTTGGTGCCGCGCACCCAGGTGCCCGCGCACGTCTTGCCGTGCATCCGGTCGCCCAGCGTCGCCGGATCGGGCAGACACGCGGCGACGACGTCCCGGGGCGAGACCGCGACCGGTCCGGCGGCGCTCGGCACGGTCACCGGCTCCGTGCGGTCCAGGCCCAGCAGGTGCAGCGTCTTGAGGGTGTCGATGAACTCCCGGCCCAGGCCGTACTTGAAGGTGACCCGGCGCGCGTCCACCCAGCGCGGCACGAGCAGCACCTCCTCGTGCTCCACGTTGACGCACTCCACCGGGCCGATGCCCTCGGGGAAGTCGAAGACCTCCGGCTCGCTGAACGGCTCCGTGGTGAACCAGCCGCGGCCGGCCTCGTAGACGACCGGCGGGTTGAGGCACTCCTCGATCGTCGTCCAGATGCTGAAGGAGGGGGCGAAGTCGTAGCCGTCGACGGTCAGGTTCGCGCCGTCGCGGACTCCGATCTCCTCGATCTCGTCGAAGAGCTCGTCGGCTGCGTACCGGGCGAAGACGTCCGACAGACCGGGCTCGACGCCCATGCCGACCAGGGCCAGCGCGCCCGCCTTCTCCCACTCCTCGGCCTGCGCGAATTGGTCGTCGCCGAGCTTGACCCCGCACTCCTCGTAGGGGCGCTCGGGGTGCGGGTGGGACAGGGACATCGCCATGTCGAGGTAGGAGGCGCCGGCGGCGCGGGCCGCCCGGAACAGGGGCAGCACGAAGCGCGGGTCGGTGGCGTTGAGCAGGACGTCGCAGCCGTGCCGGCGCAGCAGCTCCGTCACCGCGTCCTCGTCGCTCGCGTCGACGCGCTCGGCCAGGAAACGGCCGTCGTCGACCGCCGCGACCGCGGCCTCGGCGCGCGCCGGGTCGTAGTCGGCCACCACCATCGCCCCGAAGAACGGGCGGCGGGCCGCGATCCGGGTGATGGCGGTGCCCACACCGCCGGCTCCCACGAGCAGTACACGCATGACAGATCTCCCTGTCCTGAGGATGGATGACGAGGGGCCCCGCCGCAGATACAACGCCGCCGCCTCACGTAAGGTCAATGGCGTTGGCATAAGGGAGGCGGGCATGCCGAAAGCGGTCGTACCCGAGGAGAAGCGGCGCAGGCGCAGGCCGACCAGGAGCGGGACGGTGCTGTCGGAGGCGCTGATCGTCGAGACCGCGCTGCGGATGCTGCGCGAGCACGGCAGCGCGGGCCTGACCGCCCGCCGGCTGGGCCTCGCCCTGGACGCCGACCCGAGCACGCTCTACCGCTACTTCCGCGGCATGGACGACCTCATCCTCGCCATCGGCGACGCTCTCATCGGGCAGGCCCTCGACGGCTGGCAGCCGACGGGGGAGTGGCGGGCCGACCTGCGCGCCGTGGGCCTGCGCATCCATGCCGCCTACGTCGCCCACCCCCAGGCCGCCGTGCTGACCACGAGCCGCGTCACCGGTCGTGCGAACGAACTGGCCGCGGACGAGGCGGTGTTGGACGTACTGCGCACCGCGGGCTTCCCGCTCCCGGACACCGTGCGCGTCTACCACGCCTTCATCGACCAGACCCTGGCCTTCGCCGCCCTCGACGCCGCCTCCCTGGCCCTGCCCAGCGCGGCCCTGCGCGCCGACGAGGGCATGTGGCGCTCGACGTACGCCCGCCTGCCCCGCACCACCCACCCGCGCATCGCCGAGGCGGCACCCCTGCTGGCGGCCCGCATGGTCGACAGCGCGTACCCGACGGCACTGGAGATGCTCCTGGACAGCGCGGAGGCACAGCTGCGGGCGCTGAACGGCTGACGGCTGATTCCGCCCGTCGATTGTTTGATGCAAGTGACCTCTCTATAGTCGATTGCATCAAACAATCCACCGGGAGACGCCATGAAGGAGACCGCCGCCCTGCTCCGAGCCCTCCACTGGCCCGACACCCCCGACCGCCTGCAGGCCGTCCTCGCCCAGCAACTCCTCGCGACGAACCAACTGCGCGAGGGCTACGAACACTTCACCGAACTCGCCGCCGCCCGCCCCGAGTCGGCCCTGGCCGAAAGCCTCGCGGCGGTGTTCCACGCCCGCCTCGACGGCCCGGACGACAAGGCGCTCGCCCAGCTCGACTCCGCGGCGTCCCGCGGTCTCGGCCTGCCGCAGTACTTCCGCGGCACCACGCTGGCCCACTTCCCGGACTGCGCCGGCCGCGCCGACACGGTCGTGAGAGACCTGGAGTTCGTGCTCGCCGTACGCGACCAGTTCCCGGCGGGCTTCCTGCACTCGGTGCACGCGGGCCTGGCGCACGCGTACACGTGCCTGGGCCGCACGGAGGACGCCGCGGCGGCCCGGAGCCGTGTCGGACACGGCCCCGACGTCTCACTCGTCACGGACAACCTGGTC
Source organism: Streptomyces sp. NPDC047081 (assembly GCF_040643775.1). Lineage (NCBI taxonomy): Bacteria > Bacillati > Actinomycetota > Actinomycetes > Kitasatosporales > Streptomycetaceae > Streptomyces > Streptomyces sp. NPDC047081. The sequence goes on from NZ_JBEYUY010000033.1 coordinate 76,209, forward strand.
AGCCGCGAGGACGGGCTGCGCATGGGCCCGCCCCGGCTCGTCGAGAAGGCGCGGGGTGTGTACGTCGTCCAGGGGTACGACTTCGCCGACTTCGCGTTCGTCGTCACCGGCGAGGGAGTCGTGGCGATCGACGCCGCGAGCCACCCCGGGCACGTCGAGGCCGCCCTGCGCGACCTGCGTGCCGTCACCCGGGCCCCGATCACCCATGTGCTGCTCACCCACGCCCACTTCGACCACATCGGCGGACTGGAGGCGCTGACCGGCCCCGGCACCGAGATCGTCGCCCAGGCCGCCTTCCCCGACGAACTCGCCCTCCAGGCCGCGAGCCCGCCGCCCTTCGCCTCCCTCCTCCCCGCCGACCAGGACCGCAGCCCGAACGCCGTGCCCGACCGGCTCGTGGCCGGCCCCGAAACACTGACGGTCGGCGGGACACGCTTCACGCTCATCCCTGTCGGCGGAGGCGAGACACGCGACGGGCTCCTGGTCCATCTCCCCGACGAGGGCGTGGTGTTCACCGGAGACATGTGCATGCCCTACCTGGGCGCGCCCTTCTTCCCCGAAGGCTCGGCGGAGGGCCTGCTGGACGCCCTGCGCACGGTCCAGGACCTGAACCCGCGCCTGCTCCTGCACGGACACACCGCGCTGACAGAGAACTTCACCATCGAGGCCTTCCCGGGCCTGCTGGCGGCCCTCGGCGATCTGCTGAGGATCACCGGTGAGGACATCGCCGCGGGCCGCTCCCTCACCGGGCTGCTGGACCGCGACCACCTGCCCGACGCCCTGCGCGACCACCCCGCCGCGATCCTGCCGTACCTGGTGATGCGCGAGGGCTTCGTGCAGCGCGTGTACGACCAGCGGACCGGCTACTGGAAGGCGGACGGGGAGGGTCTGGAGCCGCTCGCCCCGGGGCAATGGGCCGCCGCGCTGGACCTGTTGGGCGGTGGCAGGGCGGAGGCCTTCGCCGCGGCCGGCGAGGAACTGCTCGGGCGCGGAGAGCCGGAAGCGGCGCTCAGGATCGTCGACCACGGCCTGCTGAGCCACCCCGGCGAGGCGCCGCTGGCAGAGCTGCGCCGGCGGATCCTGCTCGCACTGGTCGAACGCAACCAGTTCTTCTCGCCGTTCAAGTTCGCGTACTACGTGGGGCTCGCGGGACTCACCGTCTCGCCCGCGGGCTGAGCACCCGGTCCGGGCTCCATCTCGCAGTCCTGAGGACCCAGCGGCAGGCCGCAGTCCGAACAGGTGAGCCCCGGTCGCAGCCGGCCGCCGCAGCCGTGGTGCAGGACCACCAGCGGCGGCCCGTCCGGGGCCCGGTGCCGGTCACCCCACAACAGCAGCGACATGATCACCGGCCACAGCTCCAGGCCGGCCGGGGTCACCCGGTACTCGTACCGCTCGGGCCGCGACTGATACAGGTGCCGCTCCAGGATCCCGGCCTCGCACAGCTTGCCCAGCCGGTCCGAGAGCACGTTGTGCGCGATGCCGAGCCCGCTCCGGAAGTCCTCGAACCGCCGCGTGCCCCGCAGCGCGTCCCGCACGATCAGCAGCGTCCACCGCTCGCCCACCACCTCCAGCGACCGGGCGATCGAACAGACCTGACCTTCGTACGTACGGGGAAGCACCCCGTCATCGTACGTCGATTGCATCACGCAAGTCAGTGCCGGGCGGCCGGCAGCACTTTGCCTGTGGATTCCCTGTGGTCCGCCATGTGACCAGGGTGAAGGGAAGTGTCGGAAGTGACGGGAGTGCCATATTAATGTGATCCACCTGAACAGCCTTTCGAGGCAGACCCTTTGGGAAAGGTGCCCCGGCATGTCGCTGAACCCCGGCGATCCGGAGTCCATGGGCGGCTACACGTTGCTCGACCGGCTCGGCAGTGGCGGTATGGGTGTCGTCTATCTGGGCCGCTCGGACTCGGGCCGGCGGGTCGCGGTCAAGGTCGTGCACGCGCCCTACGTGCAGGACGAGGAGTTCCGGACCCGCTTCCGGCAGGAGGTCGCCGCCGCCCGCCGGGTGAGCGGGGCGTTCACCGCCCCGGTCGTGGACGCCGACCCCGACGCCCCGCAGCCGTGGATGGCGACGCTGTACATCCCGGGCCCCACGCTGTCGGACGTCGTGGCCAAGAAGGGCCCGCTGCGCGGTCGCGAGTTGCGCGTGCTCGCGCTCGGGCTGGTCGAGGCGCTGAGGGACATCCACCGGGTGGGCATGGTGCACCGGGACCTCAAGCCCAGCAACGTCCTGATGGCCGAGGACGGACCCCGCGTCATCGACTTCGGCATCTCGTACGCCGTCGACAACGAGGCCCTCACCGTGACCGGCCGGCTGATCGGCACCCCGCCCTTCATGTCGCCCGAGCAGTTCGCCGCACCGCGCGAGGTCACCGGGGCGTCGGACGTCTTCTCGCTGGGCTCGCTGCTGGTGTACGCGGCCACCGGCAACCGCCCGTTCGACGGAACCAGCCCGTATCTGACGGGCTATCAGGTCATGTACGAGGCACCGGACCTGAACGGAGTCGGTGAACCGCTCCGCAGCATCGCCGAACGCTGCCTGGACAAGGACCCGGCCGCCCGGCCCGGACTCGACGAACTGCAGGGCATGCTCCGGCAGTTGCCGCAGTCCGACGAGCCGGCGGCCTTGGCTGCTCCGAGAGTGGCAGAGGTGCCCGACTCCCTGGAGACCAGCCGCCAGGTTGCCGACCGACACCCGATCGCACCCGGCCCACCCGTCGACGGCGGGCAGACGGAGACGTACGGCACCGGAACTGGTCACGGACGCCGCCGGCGGCGCGTCCTCGTCGGTATCGCCGCGGCCGTGGCCGTCACCGGCGTGAGCATCGTGGCGGTGCGTCTCGGGTCCGACCAGGACGGCGGCTCCTCGTCGTCCGCCGCGCCCGGGGCGGCCGCGAAGGTGACGCTGCCGCCGAAGCACGTGCCCTGGGACTACCAGATCGGCGGCGCGTACCCTCCGGCGGCCGGTGTGAAGGTGGTCGGCCGAGACCATGACAGCGAGCCCGCGCCGGGCGTCTACAACATCTGCAACATCAACGCCTTTCAGGCGCAGGCGGACGGGGAGCGCGACTGGGACCCCGACCTGCTGCTGCGGGACGCCAAGGACAACGTCGTCTACGACGAGGACTGGGGCGAGGCGGTCCTGGACATCCGTACGGCGGCCAAGCGGCAGCGCATCGCCGCCAAGCTGAACGCCTGGATCGACGAGTGCGCGGCCAAGGGATTCAAGGCGGTCGAGCCCGACAACTACGACGTCTCCACCCGCTTCCCGAAGTACCTCAAGGCCGACCAGGCCGAGGCGCTGATGAAGCTGCTCTCGGCGCACGCTCACGCGAAGGGCCTGGCCATCGCCCAGAAGAACGCCGTGGAACTCGTCGCCGACCACAAGTCCGTGGGCCTGGACTTCGCCGTGTCGGAGGAGTGCGCCGAGTGGAACGAGTGCGGAGAGTTCGCCGAGGCCTTCGGCGACGACGTGTTCGTGGTCGAGTACACGGCCAAGGGCATGGCACAGGCCTGCTCCGGCTGGGGCAGCACCCTGAGCGTCGTCCGCCGCGATGAGCAGGTCGTGCCACAGGGAGCGAAGGGATACGTCCACCAGACCTGCTGACGCCACACCCCGCTAGGTCGTCGCGAGGGCCTCGGTCGGGGTCAGGCGGGCGGCGCGGAGGGACGGGTAGACACCGGCGAGCACGCCGATCAGGATCGCGCCGAGGAACCCGGCGGTCACCGACGTGAGGGGCACGACCGGCGGCCAGTGCTGGTGGCCGGCGTAGGCGATCGTGGCCAGGGTGCCCAGTACGATGCCGGCCAGGCCGCCCAGCGCCGACAGGACGACCGACTCGGTGAGGAACTGGGCGCGGATCTGGCCCCGGTTGGCGCCCAGGGCGCGGCGCAGGCCGATCTCCCGGCGGCGTTCGAGGACGGAGATGACCATCGTGTTGGCCACTCCGATACCGCCGACGAGGAGCGCGACCCCGGCCAGTCCCAGGAAGAGCGCGGAGAAGGTGGACTCGGTGGCCCGTTTCGCGGCCAGCGCGTCGGACGGGCGGCTGACCTGGACCACGCCGGGCAGTTCGGGGTTGACGGTGGCGGGCAGCACGTCGCGCACCGCCTCGATCTGCGACTCCTTCGCCTTGAGGTAGATGACGGTCGGATGTCCGTCGAACCTCAGCAGGCTGCGCGCCGAGTCCCAGCCGACCAGGACCGAGCGGTCGATGTCCGGCGACAGTGGGGTCTTCGCCAGGACGCCGATGACGGTGAACCACTGACGGTCGATGTAGATCTGCGGGGCGCTCTGCCCGGCGGTGACCTTCGGGATGCCGAGCCGGGACGCGGCGACCGAGCCGAGCACGGCCGTGGGGAAGTCCCCCGTGTTCGCACTGAGGAACCGGCCCGAGCCCACCTCGGCGTTGATCGCCCGCGGCAGGTCGGGCTTGCTCGCCAGGACGGTCAGCCCCGAGTAGTCGGCGTCGTCCTGGCGGTCGTTGCGGAAGACCTCGGCATGGGTGTTGGCGACGGCGCTGGCCACCGTGACCGGTCCGATCCGGCGGACCATGTCCACCGACTCCGGCGGCAGCAGCACCGGCGGGTCCTGCCGGGCGGGCACGGCCTGGAGCATGTCGGTGCCCAGCGCGGACAGCTCCCGCATCAGGGCCTTCTGACTGGACGCCGGAATCCCGGTGACGACGATCAGGGTGGCGATGCCGATCGAGATGCCGAGGGCGGACAGAGCGGCCCGCACCTTGCGGGTACGGATGCCCAGCAGTCCCAGGCCCAGGATGTCCAGGGGCGCCAGCCGCACCGGCCTGCTGTCGGTGACCCGGGCGGCCGACCTCGTGGATGTGGTGGTCATGACCAGCTTTCCGTGCGGGCGTATACGTCGGTGCGGACGTCGGAGAGCAGCCGGCCGTCCCTGATCTCCACCCGGCGGGGCAACTGGGCCGCGATGTCCCGGTCGTGGGTGATGACCGCGATGGTGGTCCCCTCGTGGTTCAACGCGGTCAGCAGATCCAGTACGGCCACGCCGTTGGCGGTGTCCAGAGCGCCCGTCGGCTCGTCCGCGAGCACCAGGACGGGCCGGTTGACGAGCGCGCGGGCGATGGCCACCCGCTGCCGCTCACCGCCGGACAACTGCGCCGGCAGATGCCGGGCACGGCGGGCGAGACCCACCCGGTCCAGCGCCTCCAGAGCCAGCGCACGGCGCTTGCGACGCGGAACCCCGGCGTACAACAGGCCGGTGGCGACGTTCTCGGCGGCGGTCAGCCCGTCGGTGAGGTGGAACTGCTGGAAGACGAAGCCGAGTCGGCGCCCGCGCAGCGCCGACAGCCTGCGGTCGGAGAGCCGCGCGATGTCCTGGCCGCCGATCTCCACGGTGCCGCCGGTCGGACGGTCCAGCGTGCCCATGATGTTCAGCAGGGTCGACTTGCCGGACCCGGACGGGCCGACGATGCCGAGCAGTTCGCCCTCCTCGACGGTGAGCGAGACGTCGTCGAGCGCCGTGACCCCGCCGGGGTACACCATGCTCGCGCCGCGCACCGCGAGGACCGGGGGTGCGCTCATGACGTCGTCACCACCTTGGTCCCGGCGTCGATGCCGTCGCCGCTGATCTCCACCAGGCCCTTGGAGAACATCCCGGTCTTCACCGCCACCAGTCGCCCGCCTGGCAACTGGACCGCGTAGCCGCCCTCCTGCAGTGCCAGCAGGGCGCCGATGGGCACGGTGAGCACGCCCTTGCGGGTCTCCGAAGCGAAACTCACCCGCACGGGGGCGGAGTTGAGCCCACGCACCGCACCGGTGTCGCGCAGGGAGATACCGACGGTGAGCCGCGGCTGCCCGGCGGTGTCGTCGCCGCTCGACGCGTCGCTGGTCCGGACGGTGGTACCGATGGCGGTGATGGTGCCCTTGACCGTGGAGTCGTCGGGCAGACTCACGGTCACCGTGTCGCCCCGTCGCATCGAGCCCGCCGCGTCCGGATCCACCGCCACGGTCACCGACTTGACGGTGGACGTGACCGTCATCAGGGTCCCGTCGGCCGCGTCGGCCAACTGCGCCTGTACGCCGTCGACCCGTACGGCACCGGGCAGCACGGCGAGATCCCCGACGCCCAGAACTCCGGTGACCGGCATGCCCACCGCGGTCTGCCACCGCTTGACCGCGGCGATGAGACTCGCGGTCAGGACCCCGTCGCCGCGCTTGACCTGGACGGGCGTGGGGGAGGCGGAGGGCAGGGCGCTCGACGGGGTGCCGGTGGCGTCCGGCTCCGGCGTACTGCTCGCCGCCCCCGAACCCGGCGTGGCGACCGCTTGCGGGGTCACCCACGTGTCCACCGACGGCTGTACGCCGATGTCGTAGCCGAGGGCCTTGAGGTTGTCGGCCACCGTTTTCACGTCCGGGCCGGTGGTGTCCCTGGCCTCCAGCGTCCGGTACAGGGGCGTTTCACCGTAGAAGACCGGTACCGGCACGTTGTCCACGCGGTACAGCGGCTCGCCCCGGCGCACCGTGGCCCCCGTCGCCGGCAGCCAGGTGATCAGGCCCGCCCTGCCGCCCTTCACCGTGGTCGCCCGGCCGTAGCCGAGAGTCCCGTCCAGCGTCTGGGCGTTGGAGAGGTCGCTCCTGGTCACGACGGCCGTCGCGGTCCGTACCGTGCCGGCGGACGCGGTGTCCTGCTTCCCGTCGCCGTCCTGCCACGCGGTCACGGTCCACGCGCTCGCCACGACGACGGCCGCCGCCACCGCCCCGACGACCACGCGCCGTCTGCCCGGTGGACGGGTGACCCCGTTACTTGTGTTCACCGAACGCCTTCACCTGGCAGTCGAGCACGTACTCGTCGTAGTGCGGCCGGTTGAGCTCGTCTCCGGTCTCCAGGGCCCAATTCCCGTCCGACACCAGGGCCTTGATGCCGTGCCCCTTCATGCACTTCACCATGGCGCGCACGTCGTCGCTGTAGTCCGGGTTCTTGGCCGGGTCCAACTCGGGCGGATCGAGCGGCTCCTTGTTCTTGCAGGCCAGCACCGCGGGATCGTTCGGCTTGCGCTTGTACTTCTCCGCCGCCCCGTGGTCCTTCAGGCACGCGAGCCAGGCGTCGTACATGCGATTGACTTCCTCGTTGGTGCTGTCCAGCCGGATCTGCGGACGGCCGGCGTCGGGCTCGGCGCTCGCGCTCGCCGAACCGCCCTCGGCCGCCGGGCTGGTGAGCGAGGCGACCTCGCCCTTGCCGCTCTTGTCCGCGTCGTCGTTTCCGCCGCCCCCGCAGGCGGTCAGGACGACCAGGCCGAGAGCGCCGACGGAGGTGACCACCGCGGCTCGATCGAAGAGGTTCAACATGGCGCAGACCATGGCCCGAAGTTATGACGATCCTGTCAGGACGCCGTCAGAAAGCCGTCTGACCAGATCGCCGCGTGCCTACGCTGACCCCATGAACGCCCGTGTCCTCGTGGCCGAGGACGACACCAAACAGGCCGAGGTGATCCGCCGCTATCTGGAGCGCGAGGGTCACACCGCCCTGCTCGTCCACGACGGGCGCGCGGCACTCGACGAGGTGCGCCGCCACCGGCCCGACCTGCTCGTCCTCGATGTGATGATGCCGTTCGTCGACGGTCTGGACGTGTGCCGCATCCTGCGCCGCGAGAGCGATCTGCCGGTGCTGATGCTGACCGCCCGCAGCACCGAGGAGGACCTGCTGCTCGGCCTTGACCTCGGCGCCGACGACTACCTGACCAAGCCCTACAGTCCCCGCGAGCTGATGGCCCGGATCCGCACCCTGCTCCGGCGGACCCGGGCGTCCGGCGCCGCGCGGGAGGATCCGGTACTGCGGGTCGGTGCCCTCGCCGTCGACCCCCTCCGCCGTGCCGTCGAGATCGAGGGTCGGCAAGTCGCGTGCACCCCGGGCGAGTTCGACGTCCTCGCGACGATGGCCGCCGAGCCGGAACGGGTCTTCACCCGGCGCCAGTTGCTGGCGAGCACCCGCGGGGACGACCGTTTCATCACCGAGCGCACCATCGACGTACACGTCCTGAACCTCCGCAAGAAGATCGAGCCCGTACCGCGTCAACCGGTCTATCTCCAGACGGTGTTCGGCGTCGGCTACCGCCTCACCGACGGCAGCCGTGGGCGCTGAGGAGAGGAGCGGCAGGCTGCCCCTGCGGCGGAGCCTGCTGGTGCGGCTGCTGGCCGCGTCGATCACCATCGCCGTGTGCTCGGTCGCGGCCACCGCATGGCTCGCGGCGCGCACCACCACCAGCGCCATCCAGCAGGAGCAGGGGCAGGTCCTCGCCGACGACGCGCAGATCTACGACACGCTCATCGGTTACGCCGCCGCCCACACCGACTGGTCCGCGGTGAAGCCCACCCTCGCGCGGCTGACCGAGCGCACCGGCCGCCGTATCACCCTGACCACCCAGGACCGCCGGCCCATCGCCGGGTCCGGCACCGCGACCACTCTCCCGACCAAGGCTTCGGCGCTGGTCGACCCGCTGCGGGCCGACCCGGCGCTGCTGCCCGGTGTCAAGGCGGACGGTATCGACCCGCGAGCCGTCGGCCCGTACCGGCTGCCGGAAGCCGAGCGCAAGGAACTCCGGGGCCGTGTGGACAAGTTGCAGTCCTGTATGCGCGGCGCCGGTTTCCCCGCCGGGGTCACCGAGGAGCCGAGCGGCAGGCCCTCCCTCGTCCTCGCCGGAGACAGCGACATCCAGCGGAAGGTCAGCGAGGTGTGCGAGCTGTACACACTCGACGATCCCACTCCCACCGAGAAGAAGGCGCTCGACCGGCTCAACACCCTGGTCGCCGGCTGCCTGAAACGCCAGAGCCTCGGCCCCGTACCGGTCGGCCTCGACTTCGCTCCCTCCGGGAAGGACAGCGAGGTCGTCCAGCGGTGCATCGACACCGCCCGCCGTGAGCAACTCGTCCCGTACGTCGCCCAGCCCGCGCTGCTGTTCGTCGCCACCCCGGCCGGATCGCCCGCCGCCCCCGGCTTCGACCTTTCCTCGGCCAACACGGCCCGCGTCGCCGGAGTCGCCGCCCTCGTGCTCGTCCTCACCGTGGCCGTCACCGTCACCGTGGGCACCCGGCTGGTGCGGCCCCTGCGGGCACTGACCGACGCCGCCCGTCACCCGACCCAGCAGCATCTTCGGGTGCCGGTGACCACCAACGACGAGATCGGTCGTCTGGCCGCTGCCTTCAACGACCTGACGGAGCGCCGCGAGCGTGTGGAGATCCAGCGCAAGGCGATGGTCAGCGATGTCGCCCATGAACTGCGCACCCCGCTCAGCACGATCCGCGGCTGGCTGGAGGCGGCCCAGGACGGCCTGGCCGCCTCCGACGAGGCGTTCGTGGCCTCGCTCCTGGAGGAGGCGCTGCTGCTCCAGCACATCGTCGACGACCTCCAGCACCTGGCCCAGGCCGACGCGGGCCGACTCCGGCTGCACCCGGAGCCCCTGAGCCTGCGGGAACTCCTCGACCACGTGGCCGCGGCCCACCGCGGCGCTGCCGAGACCGCCGGGGTCACGCTCACCACCCGCATCGAGGACGCCCCCACCCTCCACGCCGACCCGGCGCGCCTGCGCCAGACCGTCGGGAACCTCCTCTCGAACGCCGTCCGGCACACGCCTCCCGGCGGCACGGTCACCCTGCGCTGCCGGGCTGAGAGCGACGAGGTCGTGATCGAGGTCGCCGACACCGGCACGGGAATAGCCGCCGACGACCTGCCCCGCGTCTTCGACCGCTTCTGGCGCGCCGACAAGTCCCGCAGCCGGCAGACCGGCGGCAGCGGCCTGGGCCTGGCCATCGTCCGCCAGCTCACCGAGGCCCACGGCGGCACGGTCTCGGTGACCAGCACCCCGGACACGGAGACGGTCTTCACACTGCGCCTGCCACGCGCCTCCGACGCGCGGTCGGCCGAAGCCGCCCGATGACACGGGACCGGGTCAGAGCCCGGTGGCCGTACGGATCAGCCCGGCGAGGGCGAGGGAGCGGCTGTGGGCCGGCCAGGCGATGTGGGTGACGACCGGGAGCGCGTCGGTCACGGGGACGGCGGCGTGCTCGGTCCACAGCCAGGCGCGGGCGTAGTTCGGGACGACGGCCGCGGTGCGGCCGAGGGCGATCAGCTGGGCCAGCTGCGTCTGGTCGCGGATCTCGGGGCCCGGGCCGGGCGGATAGACGCCGTGCCGGGGCCAGCGTGCGAGCGGGAGGTCGGGGATGTCGCTCACCTCGGCCAGGGACAGCGTCCGGCGTGCGGCGAGGGGATGCCCGGCGGGAAGGACGGCGATCTGCCCCTCGCGCATCAGCTCCTCGCTGTCGAACCCGGCGAGGGAGTTGAACGGCGCGTGCATGAGCGCCACATCGGCGCGCCCGTCGCGCAGCATCTCCTCCTGCTCGCACATGCCGCTCGGCAGCACCTCGATCTCGGCGGCGTCGGGCTGGGCCGCGTAGGCGTCCAGGAGCTTCCGCAGCAGTTCGTGGGAGGCCGCGGCCTTCACCGCCAGCACCAGACGGTTGGGGGAGCCGCCCGGGCCGTCGGCGTCTCCGGCGCGACGGGTACGGCGGGCGGCGGCGGTGGTCGCGTCGAGGGCCGTGCGGCCCTCCAGCAGCAGCACCTCCCCGGCGCCGGTGAGGGCGACGCCGCGCCGGTTGCGTGTCAACAGGCGGACGCCCAGGCGCCGTTCGAGTTGCTGGATCGCCCGCGACAGCGGTGGCTGGGCCATACCCAGGCGCTCGGCCGCGCGTCCGAAGTGCAACTCCTCCGCGACGGCCAGGAAGTACCGCAGCTCACGGGTCTCCAGGGTGTCCATGGCCAGAGCGTACTTCGGTGATACCCGCCGGGTATGACAGAGCACCGTATCGGTGTTGGATGCGTCCCTCGTCCGCGAGCGAGCATCGGCGACATGAGCGAAACGAAGATCGCGCTGGTGACCGGCGCGAACAAGGGGATCGGGTACGAGATCGCGTCGGGGCTCGGCGCCCTCGGCTACCGCGTGGGTGTGGGAGCCCGCGACGAGGCCCGGTGCGAGTCCGCCGTCGAGAAGCTGCGCGCGGGCGGGGTGGACGCGTTCGGCGTGTCCCTGGACGTGACCGGTGATCAGAGCGTGACCGCCGCGGCGGAACTGATCGAACGACAGGAAGGGCACTTGGACGTCCTGGTGAACAACGCCGGCATCTCCGGAGAGACGGGGCCGGGATGGGTGCAGGATCCGACCACGCTCGACCTCGCCCTGGTCCGCACGGTCGTGGAGACCAACGTCCTCGGTGTCATCCGGGTGACCAACGCGATGCTGCCGCTGCTGCGCCGCTCGCCGTCGCCCCGCATCGTCAACGTCTCCAGCTCCGTCGGCTCCCTGACCCGGCAGGCCGACCCGGACACCGAGATCGGCCCCGTCATGGCGGCCTACGCGCCCTCGAAGTCGTTCCTCAACGCCGTCACCGTGCAGTACGCCCGGCAGTTCGCCGGTACGGACATCCTGATCAACGCCGCCTGCCCGGGCCTGGTCGCGACCGACTTCAACGGCTTCTACGGATCCCGGACACCCCAGCAGGGCGCGGCCACGGCGATCCGGCTCGCCACACTGCCCGACGGCGGCCCGACCGGCTCGTTCTTCGAGGACGACGGCCCGATTCCCTGGTGACTCGGGGGCTCACGCCCCGCGCAGCGCCTCCGCGGCCGCCGCCACGACCGCCTCCGACACCGCAGCCAGCGCGGGCGAGTCCAGCTTCCACTGCTGCCAGTACAGGGGTACGTCGACCGACCGCTCGGGCGCCAGGTGGACGAGGCGGCCGGCCCGGAGAAGGGGTTCGGCCTGGACTTCGGGGACCAGGCCCCAGCCGAGTCCCGCGGCCACGGACTCGGCGAAGCCCTCCGAGGTCGGCATGTAGTGGCGTTCCGCGCTCGCCCCGCGCCGGTCGTGCCGCAGGCGGCGGACGAAGGCGTCCTGGAGGTCGTCGCTGCGGTCGAAGGCCACCGTCGGCGCGGTGGCGAGGGAGTCCCGCAGCGGTCCGGTGAGGTGCTCGCGCGCGAAGTCCGGGTTGGCCACCAGCACGTACCGCATCCTTCCCAGCGCCCGCACCGAACAGCCCGTGACCGGCTCGGGCGACGAGGTCACGGCCGCCATCACCAGGCCCTCCCGGAGCAGCGACGCCGTACGGGTCTCGTCCTCGCGGCGCAGCTCGAAGCAGAGCCGCGGCTCGTACCGGACGCGGGTGAGCGCCGGGAGGAGCCAGGTGGCCAGGGAGTCGGCGTTCACCGCGATCGACACCCGGGTCGGCTCCCCGGCGCCGCTCATGCCGAGTTCGGCCCGCGCGTCGCGCTCCAGGCGGGCCAGCTGCCGGGCGAACCGCACCACGACCTGGCCCGACTCGGTGGGCCGCACCGGTTTCGTCCGGATCAGCAGCACCCGGCCCGTGCGCTGCTCCAGCGCCTTCACCCGCTGGCTCACCGCCGACGGCGTCACATGCAGCGCCGCGGCCGCCGCGTCGAAGGTGCCCTCGTCGACCACCGCGAGCAGCGTCCGCACCTGGTCGAGGGGAAGCTCGGTCAGCTCTGACTTCACGAGCGCTAAGGATACATAAGAATCTTTAGCTGTACGTCAGGATGTCGCTTCCCTAGCGTCAAAGGCATGACCAACGCCCTGACCGCCGCGGCCGCCGGATTCGGCACCGGCCTCTCGCTGATCGTCGCCATCGGCGCCCAGAACGCCTTCGTCCTGCGCCAGGGGATCCGCCGCGACGCGGTCCTCGCCGTCGTCGGCATCTGCGCCCTGTCCGACGCCGTCCTGATCGCGCTCGGCGTCGGCGGGGTGGGCGCGGTGGTGGTGGCGTACCCGCAGGCGCTCACCGCGGTCGGCTGGATCGGCGGCGCCTTCCTGCTCGGCTACGGCGCCCTGGCCGCCCGCCGGGTGTTCCGGCCGGGCGACGCGGCCCTGCGCGCCGAGGGCGAGGCGGCCGGATCGCGCAGGCGGGCGGTGCTGACCTGTCTGGCGCTGACCTGGCTCAACCCGCACGTCTACCTCGACACCGTATTCCTGCTCGGCTCGATCGCCGCCCACCGCGGCCCGCTGCGCTGGACCTTCGGCCTCGGCGCGGCACTCGCCAGCCTGTGCTGGTTCGCCGCCCTGGGCTTCGGCGCCCGGGGGCTCGGCCGCTTCCTGGCCAGGCCGAGCGCCTGGCGGGTGCTGGACGGACTGGTGGCGGCGACGATGATCGTGCTCGGCGCGCTGCTCGTCGTAAGGGCGTGAAATCCTGATGAAGGTGAGCGGCTGGAGTCCACAAGCTGAGAATGCGCGTCCCGAACTCTCGGCCGCTGCTGGGATAGTGAACTCCGGACCCGAAAGATGTATCGAGCAACCAGGACGCGCGTGGACACCAGCGAGAGCAGCACCGAACCCCAGTCACCGGCCCCCGCCGCGGAGGAAGCCCCGCGCCGGGGCTGGCGCCGCTGGGCCATGGACACCCGTCCGCTGCGGATCCCGGCCTACCGCCGGCTGTGGTCCTCGACGATCGTCACGGCGGTCGGCAGCCAGCTCACCGCGGTCGCCGTACCGAAGCAGATCTACGACATCACCGGCTCCTCGGCCTGGGTCGGCGCCGCCAGTCTCGCGGGTCTGCTGCCGCTGATCGTGTTCGCGCTGTGGGGCGGCGCGGTCGCCGACAGCATGGACCGGCGCAAGCTGCTGCTGATCACCAACAGCGGGATCGCCGTCACCTCGCTGCTGTTCTGGCTGCAGGCCGTCACCGGGCTGGAGTCGGTGGCCGCGCTGATGGTGCTGCTCGCCGTGCAGCAGGCGTTCTGGGGGCTCAACGCCCCGGCCCGTAACGCCTCCATCGCGCGGCTGGTCCCCGAGGGGCAGCTGCCCGCCGCCAACGCCCTCGGCTCGACCGTCATGCAGACCGGCCAGGTCGTCGGCCCGCTGCTCGCCGGTGCGCTGATCCCCGTCATCGGACTGCCCGAGCTGTACCTGATCGACGCGCTCGCGCTGTGCGTCACCGTGTGGGCGGTCTACAAGCTGCCCTCGCTGCCGCCGCTCGCGGGCGCGGCGACCCGGCGGGCGGGCGTGCGGGAGATCGCGGAGGGCTTCCGCTACATCTCCATGCACAAGGTGCTGCTGCTCTCCTTCCTCGCCGACATCATCGCGATGGTCTTCGGCATGCCCCGCGCCCTGTTCCCGCAGCTCGCCGCCGAGACGTACGGCTCCTACGGCGAAGGGCTCGCGCTCGGCCTGCTGTTCGCGGCGATCCCCATCGGCGCCGTCCTCGGCGGACTGTTCTCCGGCACCTTCTCCCGGGCCCGGCGGCACGGTCCGATGGTGATCGGCGCGGTCGTCGCCTGGGGGCTGGCGATCACGGGGTTCGGGCTGAGCGGCAACCTGTGGATCGCGGCCGCCTTCCTGGCCCTGGCCGGGGTCGCCGACATGGTCTCGATGGTCTTCCGCGGCGCGATCCTGCTGTCCGCCGCCACCGACGAGATGCGCGGGCGGATGCAGGGCGTCTTCACGGTCGTCGTCGCCGGCGGCCCGCGCCTGGCCGACGTCCTGCACGGCACCGCGGGTTCCGCCTTCGGCCCCCGCGCGGCCGTCGCCGGCGGCGGACTCCTGGTCGTCACCGTGATGCTGGGCCTCGCCCTCGCGATGCCCGCCCTGCGCCGCTACCGCGTCTGATCCGCTACAGGGCGCCGCGCCGGTGCGTCGCGTACTGCTCCATGAGCTTGCCCCGCGTCGTCTCCAGCCGGTGCGCGAGGATTTCGGCGACGCTGCGCACCAGCACCACCCCCAGCTGCGGGTCCTCCTCGCACAGCCGCAGCACCTGCGCCGCCTCGAACTCGTAGGCGCGCACGGGGCTGAAGGCCTCCGCTCCGAAGTCCCACTCGTGCGGCGGGAACAGCCAGGACCAGCCGAGCAGATCGCCCGCGCCGAGGGTCGCCACGGTCACCCGCTGGAGCGAGTTGACCCGTTGGTCGAGGGAGACCGCCCCCGAGCGGACGACCCAGAAGCGGTCGGCCTTGCCGCCCGCCTCGAAGATCCGGGTGTCCTCCGGGAAGGAGACCTCCCGCGCGAGCGCCATCAGGCTCTGGCGCTGGGGTGGGGGCAGGGCGGTCAGCAGCTTGATCGCTTTGGTCATGACGCGGGGCTCCTCGCCGGCCGGGGTTCCGGTGTTTCCCTACGCCCATTTCATCCGCTGCGGGCGCCGTGAGCACCTCGGCGGACGGCAGTTCTGCGAAGAATCCCCAGGACGTGAAAAAGCCCTGGCTGGACGGGGGAGGCCAGCCAGGGCCGTAAGCGGTGGTGTCGGAGGACCGATATGGTCCACTCCGTCACCACGTATGCATGAACGGTAAACCATCAAAGGGGGATTCGCGTAGCCCGAAGCGGGTCACGTGACCGGTTTCACTCGGTGGTGCCCGTACGCGCCGTCCGCCTGCCCGGGGTCAGCACCTCGTCCAGCACCCTGACCACGACCTCGTAGGCCAGCGTTCGTACAGCGGCGGCCTGCGCCGGGTCGGGGGAGCCGGCCCCGAACTCGTCGCTCCGCGACTGCCAGGTCAGCTGCTCCTGCTGTGCGCAGGCCCGGGCACGCTGGAGGCGACGCAGCAGCTCGTCTGAGTCCACGACATCCGTCATGAGGTCCGGGTACCCGCAATGCGCCGCAAGATGACTGGTCTCCGGCCGCTCGTCGGGAGGTTTGTCCGGGCCTGCCCAGGTGAGCCGTAGAAGAGGGGCCCCAGTTCTCACGCTGCCTACAGGGAGCCAGGCGATGTGCAACGAGCACAGGACCGAAACGACCGTCGAGCCGGGTTCCCGGGGCTACGGGACGACGCGGCTGTGCAGGCCCGCCGAGGCGCGCAGGGCCGTGGAGCGGGTGGTGGCCGAACGCTGCCGCGCCGCCCGCACGCCGTGCGACCCGGCAGCCCTGGGCGACGCACTGCTCGTCGTCTCGGAACTCACCACCAACGCGATCCTGCACGGCGGCGGCGTCACCGACTTCCGCGTCGACGTCACCGGACCGTGCCTGCGGGTCTCGGTCAGCGACCGCAGCGACGAGATGCCGGTGACGGGCGCGCAGCCGGAGGCCCGCGACCGGCACCGCACCGGCGGCCGCGGCTGGCCCATCGTCTGCCGTCTCGCCCGTGACGTGCGGGTTTCCGAGCTGCCCAGCGGCGGAAAGTGCATCACCGCCGAGGTGGCCCTGTCCTGAACTTCTCTTCGTGAAATTATTTTCCTGGATCGCCGTTTGTTCCGGCGAGGCCAGGGCAGATGGAGATTCGTGCTTCGGACCGGAGGCGCCCCCAGCGGGAGCGGTATGACCGCCCTGGGCCCCTTTCTACCGGTCCGGGCGGCTGCCATCCCGCGGTGAGTCCCTGAAACCCACATCAGGAGCGATTCCGCATGCTCATCGACATGTCGACCAGCCGTCCCGGCACACGTAACCGGCCCACCGCCCAGCGCAAGCGCCGCCACGACGACGCCCCCGACACGGCGGACCTCTTCGCCCGTCTCGCGCACCTTCCGGACGGCCCCGAGCGGGACGTCATCCGCGAGGAACTCGTCACCGCCTGGCTGCCCATGGCCCACCGGATCGCCGGCCGCTTCCGCGACCGCGGCGAGTCCGTCGAGGACCTGCGCCAGGTCGCGGCCCTCGGCCTCGTCAAGGCGGTCGACCGCTTCGACCCGGAGCGGGGCGCCTTCGAGAGCTACGCCGTGCCCACCGTCACCGGCGAGGTCAAGCGGCACTTCCGGGACCGGATGTGGGCGCTGCGGGTGCCCCGCCGGGTCCAAGAGCTGCGCAACAAGGTCCGGGTGGCCCGCCGTGAGCTCACCCAGACCCCCGGCAGCCCCGAACCAACCGTCGCCGACCTCGCCGCCCACAGCGGCCTCACCGAGGACGAGGTGACCTGCGGCCTCGAGGCCCTGGAGAGCTTCAGCACGCTGTCGCTGGACGCCGAGCTCTCCGGCGACGAGGACGGATACAGCCTCTCGGACACCCTGGGCGAGCCCGACACCTCGTACGACGTCGTGATCGACCGCGAGTCCGCCAAGGAGTGCCTGCGCCGCCTGCCCGAGCGGGAGCGCGCCATTCTCTACATGCGTTTCTTCGAGGACATGACGCAGAGCCGGATCGCCGACCGGCTCGGCATCTCCCAGATGCACGTCTCCCGTCTCATCAGCCGCAGCTGCGCCCAGGTGCGCGCCGAGGCGCTCGGCCAGCGCGGCCGGTGCGACACCCGCCAGCGGCCGGCCGCGGCCTGAGACCCGAAGCCGACGAGGAGCGAGAACCATGCTGATTCCCCATCCCGCCGTCCTGCGCAAACTCGTCGAGGAGTACGAGTCCCTGCGCGCCGAGGAGGCCGAGACCGGCCGGGGCTGGGCGACCCCGCGGGCGCAGGACCTGGCCTACACCCTGTGCGTGTCGACCGGCACCCGTGACGTGAGACGGGCCCTGGAGGCGGCCCACCGTCTGCTCGCCGCCACCTCCGCCGACCGCGGTGAAGGAGTACCGAGCGCATGACGGCAGGTGGAACCGGAGCGGCCGACGAGAACCCGGGGCACGACGAAGTGGAGCGGCTGCGGGCCGAGGTGCGCGACCTGCGCGCCCGGGTCCGCACCCGCCCGCTGATCGCGCGGGCGCAGGGCATCCTGCAGGAGCGGTACGAACTGTCCGACGGAGACAGCGCGTTCGCGCTCATGCAACAGGCGTCCCAGCGGTTCAACGTCAAGCTGCGCATGCTCGCCGACGCGGTGATCACCGTCCCGCGCCCGGACCACGGCGAGCGGCTGTGGTTCCCGCGGCGCGTCCGCCACCCCGAACCCCCGTTGTCCTTCGTGCCCGGCCACGGCCGGGAGCCCCGCAACCGCGGGGCCGTGCTGAGCGCCGTACTGAGCCAGACCCTGGCCGTGGTCGGCACCGGCATGGGCAACGTCCAGCTGGCCGACCGGGTCAGAGGCGGTCTGACGCTGGAGAAGCACACCGGTCTGACCGAGGACTTCGTCGACTTCTTCGAGCACGTCAGCGGGGAGGGCACCGCCTGCGCGCAGGCCGCCCGCGACGTCGCCCAGGTCACCGTGCGGGACGTGGAGACCGATCCGGTGTTCACCGAACCGGCCCGCGCGGCCATCCTCGAGGCGGGCAGCCGGGCCTGTCACAGCGTGCCGCTGACCACCGCGTCCGGCCTGTGCGTCGGCATGGTCTCCGCCCACGCCGAACACACCCTGCGCGGACTGACCCGGGCCCAGCTCAAGGTGCTGGACGTGGTGGGCGCCGAGGCGGGCCGGTGGCTCGCCTGGCACGACCGCACGGTGGTCCTGAACGCCCTGGAGTACCTGCACGCTCTCGGCAGTGCCCGGCGTGGCACCCGGATGCGCAGGGCGTGACCGGGGCGGGGTCTGAGGAGCGCGAGGCGGGGAACACGGACCTGATGAACGAATCCGAGTTTCCACCCGAGCACCGGCCCGTCGACCTCTACCTCGGCCTCCTGCGCAACCGGATGGACACGGAGGAGTACCGGCAGCTCCTCGACGTCGTCGAGCCGGTCCTGCGCGCGCTGGAGGAGCAACGCCTGTCCTCGCTCGACTTCGCGCTCGACAGCGGGGAGGCGGACGAGCTGTTGCAGGAGCTGCGCGACGAGGCCGCCCTGGTCATCGCCGCCGCGGTCACCGGACGGCTGGACAACGAGGTCATCGAGATCCAGGTGGAGGACACGGGCCCGGTCAGGGTGATCACCGACGCGGACACCGCCGCCGACCCGGAACGGCTGGGCGAGATCGCCGACTACATCCGCGAACGGCACCGGCAGAACGAGGAGCTGCGCGGTATCGCCGAGGTCAGCGACCTCCCCACCGACTTCTGAGGTCCTCAGCGCTTCGGCGCACGCACGGGCACCTTCAGCGGCCGGGCCAGGCCGACCACCGCCTCGTCGAGGCGCTGCAGATGCCGCAGCACCCGGTCGGTGATGCGGCCGTAGCGGGAGGTGCCGGGGACGTCGACCTCCAGGAGCGCGGCGAGGCTCGCGCCCGCCTCGACCTCGACGGCCGCCCGCCCGTCCGCGACGCGTGCCGCGATCGCCCCGATGTTGTGCAGGATGCGCCGCCCGGCCCGCCGCAGCCGCGGATCCGCCGCGATCGACGGATGCGTGGGCAGCAGTTCGGCCATCGCGGCCAGCGAGCGCGCGTGATAGGCGCACGTCTCCAGGAGCGCCACGACATAGCGGGCGGTGTTGCGCCGGCCCCGCAGCGGGGTGATCGGGTGGGTCAGCGGCTGGGTGGCGGCCCGCAGGTCGGCCAGCGCCTGGTCCAACTCGCGCGAGGCGTCGAGCAGTTCGACCGGCGGCCCGCCGCTGAGCTGGTCGACGGCGGCCTCGGTGACGTCGCCGAGCCGGTCGAGGACGGTCACCAGGAGATCGTTGGTACGACGGTCCGTGTGCACCGGCAGCACGAAGGCCGCCGCGATGATCCCGCAAGCCGCGCCCAGCGCCGTCTCCTCCACCCGCAGCACCAGCACGGACAGGCTGTAGGTGTGCAGCAGCGTGTACAGCACACCCAGCGCGGCCGTCACGAAGAACGACATCAGCGTGTACGACAGCGGCGCGGTGTAGAACATCGCGAACACGCACAGCAGCACCAGCGCGAACGCCGGCCAGGTGTGATGGCCGACCAGGCCCGCGAGCAGCAGACCGGCGACGACGCCGAGGACGGTGCCGAGCAGCCGTCGGTAGCCCTTGACCAGGATCTCGCCCGTCGACGCGGTGTTGATGAACACGATCCAGCAGGTCAGCACCGCCCAGTACCAGCGCTGGCTGGACAGGAACTCGCCGCCGACGATGGCCAGCGACGACCCCACCGCGACCTGCAGGGCCGCCCGCGTGGTGGGCCGGTCCAGCCCGGTCGGCGCCTCCTCCGCGGCCTCCTCGCCGGCGTCGATCGCGGCGTCCTCGGCGTCCAGCTCCTCCCGCGAGCGCGCCGTGGACGGGGTGTCGTCCGACTCGTCCTGCGGGCCGTCCAGCGCGATGCGCAGGCCGAGGACCGAGCGGGCGGACTCGCCGATGCCACGGAAGACGTCCTGGACGGCGGGGGAGGCCTTGGGCAGGCTCTCCTCGTCCCGGTAGCCCAGCAGCCGGTTGCGCACCTGGGCCAGCCCGGTGCCCGCGCTCCCGGACACGGGCCGCAGCACGAGCAGTCGTAGCGCCTCCAGGTCCCGGCGCAACGCGGCCGTCGCCTCGTCACCGTCGGGCAGCCGGCCTCCCTCCGGCACGGGCGCGCCCGGCAGATGCAGGGTCAGGGTGTCGGCGCGCTCGGCGCTGCGCGCGGTGAGCAGCAGCAGCCCGAGGCGCTCGGCGGTGATCTCGGCGTCCGCCACACGCCGCTGCACCAGCCGGGCCACGGCCGCGTCGGTGGTGCCGTCCTCCAGGCGGCCCTGGATCATCATCGCCGTCTCGTGCAGCCGGGCGGTGCCCTCGCGCAGGGCCGCCAGCGCCTTCTCGCTGTCGTCCGCGCCCGCGTCGAGGAGTTCGAGCTGCGCGGACACCAGCTGGGCCAGCCGCGCCCGGAAGGCGTCCCGCAGCCGCTCCAGGATCCCCGCGGGCGTCTCCGGCACCAGCACGAAGCGGGCCAGGGCACTGGACGCGAAGGCCACCGCGACGACCCCGCACAGCCCCGGCAGGGCCGACACGGTGGCGCCGACGAACAGGGAGACGAAGTAGATCTGGAAGCCGATCAGCCCGAGCGCGGTGCCCCGGTCCCCGAACCGCCGGACGTAGACGGCGCAGAAGATGAGCGCGACGAAGAACAGGTCGCCGGCCACGACACGGGAGTGCAGCACCGCGCCCAGCGACACCGAGGCCAGCGCCACCGGGAGGCCGAGCGCGAGAGTGATGGCCTGGGCGCCGCGCTGCTTCTCCCGGATGGCGAAGGTGGCCACCATCGCCGTGATGGCCCCGGCCACCAGATGGGAGACGTCCGCCCGCAGCAGGGCGAGCACGGCCAGCGTGAGGGTGATGGCGGCCACCGTGCGCAGGCCCGCGGCCAGGCGCAGCAGCCCGGGGTCGGAGGCCATGACACGATCCCGCAGCCGCGCCCGGACCGACCCACCCGCTGTCCTCACGCCGCCGTACTCGCTCCCGTTGTCACGTCATGATCCGTATCTCAGCATGACACGACGCGGGCGGGCGGCCCGCACCCGTCTCATTCCTTCCGGTCGGCGCCCTCGACGTGCGCCTGTACCTGTTCGGGCGTCAGGTAGGCGTCGGTGAACTCGAAGTCCTTGAGCCGGGCCGCTTTGCGGGCCTGGAAGCCGGTGCGCACGAAGTCGTCGCCGGCCAGGGCGTTGAGCGTCCAGTTCGTCGCGACCCGGACCTTGGCCACGTTCGTGCGCAGCGCCGCCCAGTGGTAGCCGCGGGCCGCGAACTGGGCGGGAATGCCCCGCAGTTCGATGCCGAGCGGCTTGGACACTGCGTCCGTCCCGCCGAGGTCGACGACCAGGCCGAGGTCCTTGTGCTCGTACGGCGTGAGCGGCTTGCCGCGCAGGGTCGCGATCACGTTGTCGGCGACGTGCTTGCCCTGCCGCATCGCGTGCTGCGCGGTGGGCGGGCAGATGGCGTTCTCGTCGTCCTTGGCCTTGTCGGGCACCGCGGCGGAGTCACCGAGCGCGAAGACGCCGTCCTGGCCGGGCAGGGTCATCTCGGCGTTCACCGCGAGCCGGCCGCGGACCGTCTCCGCGCCGAGTGTGGCGATCAGCGGGCTCGCGACCACCCCGGCGGTCCAGATCAGGGTGCGGGTGGGCACCACCCGGCCGTCGGTGAAGGTGACCTCCTCGGGGCCCGCCTTCGCGATGGACACGCCCAGCGACACGTCGATGCCGCGCCGGGCCAGGATCTCCATCGCGCTGCGGCCGAGCTTGTCGCCCATCTCGGGCATCAGCTTCGGCGCGATGTCGATCAGATGCCACTTGATCAGCGCCGGGTCGATGCGCGGGTAGCGCTTGACGGCCGCGTGGGTGAGCTTCTGCAGACAGGCGGCGGTCTCGGTGCCGGCGTAGCCGCCGCCGACGACCACGAACTGCAGCCGGGAGGCGCGCTCGGCCGGGTCGTCGCTCGCGTCGGCAAGGTCGAGCTGCGAGATGACGTGGTCGCGGATGTAGGCGGCCTCGGCGAGGGTCTTCATGCCGAAGGCGTGCTCGGTCAGCCCCGGGATGTCGAAGGTGCGGGTGACGCTGCCGGGGGCGAGCACGATGTAGTCGTACGGCTCGTTGACGGTCTTGTCGGTGATGGTGCGGATGACGCAGACCTTGGACTTCAGGTCGACGCCGATCGCGCCGCCCGGGATGATCCGCGTGCGGTACTTCTTGCTGCGCCGCAGGGACACGGCGATCGACTGCGGCGTCAGCACGCCGGAGGCGACCTGGGGCAGCAGCGGCAGATAGAGCTGATAGGCGAACGGCGTCACCAGGGTGACGTCCGCTTCGTCGGGCGCGAGTTTCCGCTCCAGCCGGCGCACGCACTCCACACCGGCGAAGCCCGCGCCAACCACCAGGATCCTGGGTCGTGTCACGTCGTTCATCCCTTTCTGCGGCTCCAGGCGGTCTGCATCCAACGCCTTTCGCATGCCCTGGATCGCTGCACGCACCACATCGATCCCACCCTGCCTTGAGCCGTTCCGCCAGCTGGACGGGGCAGGCAGACGAACGCGTCGAGGACAACCTTGCCGGTCGTCGGCGATCAGCGAAAGACGTTGTCCGCCTCGTCCCAGCTCGAGAGCTCGTCCATCGCGCTCTGCCGCGGGTGCCGGGTGCGGGCCTGGTACATCGCGTCGATCTCGAAGGCGTAGTGCTTCACGATCGCGTCCCGGCGCAGCTTCATGGACGGCGTCATGAGCCCGTTGGCCGTGTCGAACTGGTCCGGCAGCACCCGGAACACCCGGATCGACTCCGAGCGCGACACCGCGCTGTTGGCCGCGGCCACGGCCCGCCCGATCTCCTCCCGCAGCGCGTTCTCCTCACGGGCCGCGTGGCTCGGCGTGTCGCTCTGCAGGGACAGCGAACCGCGCCAGTACGCGACGAACTTGGGGTCCAGGGTGATCAGCGCCCCCACGCAGGGGCGGTTGTCGCCGACGACGACCGCCTGGTGGATCAGGGGATGCATCCTGAGCCGCTGCTCCAGGGCGGCGGGCGCGACGTTCTTGCCGCTGCTGGTGACGATGATGTCCTTCTTGCGGCCGGTGATCGTCAGATAGCCCTCGGAGTCCAGCCGTCCCAGATCCCCCGTGGCCAGCCAGCCGCCGCGCAGGACGGACCGCGTCGCCGCCTCGGCGTTGATGTAGCCGTGGAACACCGACGGCCCGCGGACCAGGATCTCGCCGTCGTCGGCCACGATGATCTCGTTGCCCGGCAGCGCCTGCCCGACGGTGCCCGACATCTCCCGGCCGAGCGGCTGCGCGGTGACACCACCGGCCGCCTCGGTGAGGCCGTATCCGTCGTTGACGTAGATCCCGATGCCCTCGTAGAACAGGGAGAGTTCGCGGCTGAGGGACGAGCCGCCGGACGTCGCGCGGACCACCCTGCCGCCGAGCGCGGCGCGCAGCTTGCGGTACACCGTCCGCTCGAACAGGGCGTGTTGCAGCCGCAGATCGAAACCGGGGCCCGAACCGCCGCCCAGCCGCTGCCGCTCCAGCGCCGCCGCGAAGTCCCGTGCCGTGTCCGCGGCCCGCTCGAACAGCGCCCCGCGGCCCGACTCCTGGGCGGTGCGCAGGAAGTTCTTGTAGATCTTCTCCAGGAGCGAGGGAACCGCGCACAGATAGGTGGGGCGGAAGGACCGCAGGGACGCCGACAGCGCCTCCTCGCTCATGTCGGGCTCGTGCGCCATCTGCATGCCGCCGCGGACGCACAGCGTCTGCACCAGAAGGCCGTAGACATGGGAGAAGGGCAGGAAGGCGAGTACGGTCGCCTGCCGCTCTCCCGGCGGGATCACGGTGTGGCCCCAGCCGTGCAGCAGTACGTCGCAGGCGCTCGCGAGGTTGCGGTGGCTGAGCGCGCAGCCCAGCGCCCGGCCCGTGGTGCCCGAGGTGTAGCTGATGGCGGCCGTCGAGTCCGGCAGCACGATACGGCGCAGCGAGTCGACGGTGGCCAGCGGGATGAACGTGCCGCGCTGCACGAGGTCGTCCATGGCGCCCGCGTCCAGCTGCCAGACGTGCCGCAGCCGGGGCAGGTTGCCGCACACGGAGCCGACCGTCATCACCGCCTGCTCGTCCTCCACCACCACGGCCACGCAGGCGGCGTCCCTCAGGACCCATTCCACCTGGTCCCGGGAGGCGGTCGGGTAGATCGGCACGACCTCGGCGCCGACCGCCCACAGCGCGTGACTGAGCACCGTCCA
Organism: Streptomyces sp. NPDC047081; assembly: GCF_040643775.1. NCBI lineage: Bacteria > Bacillati > Actinomycetota > Actinomycetes > Kitasatosporales > Streptomycetaceae > Streptomyces > Streptomyces sp. NPDC047081. The sequence continues at coordinate 100,551 of NZ_JBEYUY010000033.1, forward strand.
CTCGTACCGGGTGCGCGCCATGATCGCGACGCGGTGGCCGGGCGAGATCCCGGAGGCGATCAGCCCCTTGGCCAAGTCCACCACCTCGTCCCGCACTTCGACCGCGGTCACCTCCTCCCACGTGCCGGAGGCGGGGTCGGTGCGGCGCGCGAGGAGCGGCAGCGTGGGGTCGAGGGCCGCCATGTCGAAGAGGCTGTCGGCCAGCCCGCCGGTGAGAGGTGAAATGGTCGGGGGAGCGATGGCGAAGTCGCGCATGCGCTGCTCCTGAGCTGTACGGAGGGTGACCGCGCCGACGAGTTCCGTTGTCGACGGTGCTCGAATCTAGCCCAGGTGAGAGCGAATGGTGACCGGAACGTGCGAAGTGACGGACCTGTGATGATCTCGGGGGCGCCGGATCACTCCTGCGTCTGGCGCGCGCAGCCCGTGACGACCTCGCGCAGACTCCCGGTCCGCTCCAGCAGACCGCGCTGGACCTGGGCGCCGGTGCCGCCGTCCAGCAGCCGTGCGCATCCGGAGCGGGCGTGGTCCAGGTCGCCGCTGTCGGCGAGCGCGTCCCCGACGTGCTCCAGCAGTCCGCCGACCACGGTCTCGGCGGGCAGCCGGCGCATCGTCGCGGGATGGAGCAGTTCCTCGGTGAGCCCGGAGCGGGCGGCCCGCCAGGCGGCCAGCCGCAGCAGGCTCACGCTGTGGTCGGCCGGTGCCCGGCCCGCCCGCCAGTCCCGGGCCGCCGTCTCCACGAGTCCACGGGCCAGTACGGCGATGAGGACGGCCGTCGAGGCGTGCAGACAGACGTCGGCCACCCGGATCTCCACGGTCGGATAGGTGCGGGACAGCCGGGCGTCGAAGTAGATCATCCCCTCGTCGAGGATCACCCCGCTCGCCACCATGTCGGCGACCAGCCGGTGATAGCGCTCGGCCGACCCGAACACCTCGGTCGGCCCGGCCGACGGCCAGCGCGGCCACACCCGGCTGCGGTAGCTGGCGTACGCGGTGTCCCTGCCCTGCCAGAAGGGGGAGTTGGCGCTCAGTGCCGCGAGGACCGACAGCCAGGGCCGGATGCGGTCGAGGACGGCGACGCCCTCCTCGTCGGAGTCGACGGCGACATGGACGTGGCAGCCGCACACGAGCTGTTCGTGCGCGGGCAGCCCGTACTGCTCGGCCATCCACTGGTAGCGGCTGCCCTTGCCGACGGACGGGCTGACGGGCAGCGGCGAGCTGGCGAGCGCGGCGACCGTGCACCCGATCCCGCCGGCGTGCCGGGCGGCCTCCCGGCGGCAGCGGACGATCTCGGCGCCCAGGTCCGCCATCTCGGCCTGGGGATGCGTGGCGAACTCCAGCATCTGCCCGTACAGCTCTTTCTCGAACACCCCCTTTTCGGCGCCGTCGTGCGTCGCCCGCGCGAGCACCGCGGCGGACAGCGCCACCGGCTCACCGGTCTCCGGGTCCACCAGGAGGAGTTCCTCCTCCACTCCGACGGTCCGCACCTGAGGCCGCCCTTCTCCGACGTCGCCCTGCGATACGACGCCCGGGTACCCCGGTGATCGTCACTGGAACGGGGTCAGCCACACCGTCGCGAGCGGCGGCAGGGTGAGCGAGATCCTTCCCGACTCCGGCTTGAGGTCGTCCGGGTTGGTCACGTCGCCGCCGCCGTACCGCGCGGCATCGGTGTTGAGGACCTCCCGCCAGGCGGGCACGTCCTCGGGGACCCAGAGCCGGTAGTCGGCGCGTACGACCGGGGAGAAGTTGGAGACGGCGAGCAGCGGGCTGCCGTCGGCCGCGAACCTCAGGAAGGCCAGGACGTTGTCCTCGGCCGCGTCGCCCGCGACCCACCGGAACCCGGCCGGATCGATGTCCCGCTGCCACAGCGCCGGGGTGTCCCGGTACACGGTGTTGAGGTCGCGGACCAGGTCCCGCACCCCGCGATGGTCGGCTTCGGCGCTGTACCCGGCGTCCAGCAGCCACCAGTCGGGCCCGTGCGTCTCGGACCACTCGGCGCCCTGGGCGAACTCCTGGCCCATGAACAGCAGTTGCTTGCCCGGATGGGCCCACATGAAGCCCAGATACGCACGGTGGTCGGCGCGCTGCTGCCACCAGTCGCCGGGCATCTTCGAGACCAACGCCCGTTTCCCGTGGACGACTTCGTCGTGCGAGATGGGCAGCACGTAGTTCTCGCTGTAGGCGTACACCATCGAGAAGGTCATCTCGTTGTGGTGGTACTTGCGGTGCACCGGCTCGTGCGCCATGTACCCGAGCGAGTCGTGCATCCAGCCCATGTTCCACTTCAGGCCGAAGCCCAGGCCGCCGCCGTCGGTGGGCCGGGTCACCCCGTCCCAGGCGGTCGACTCCTCGGCGATCGTCACCACACCCGGCGCCCGCCGGTACACGGTCGCGTTCATCTCCTGCAGGAACGCCACCGCGTCCAGATCCTCACGACCGCCGTGCACATTCGGCGTCCACTGGCCCGAGTCGCGCGAGTAGTCCAGGTAGAGCATCGACGCGACCGCATCCACCCGCAGCCCGTCGATGTGGAACTCCTCGCACCAGTAGACGGCGTTCGCCACCAGGAAGTTGCGCACCTCGACCCGGCCGAAGTCGAACTCGTACGTCCCCCAGTCCGGATGCTCGGCACGTCGCGAGTCCCCGGGCTCGTACAGCGGATCCCCGTCGAAGCGAGCCAACGCCCAGTCGTCCTTGGGGAAATGGGCGGGCACCCAGTCCATGATCACGCCGATGCCGGCCCGGTGCAGGGCGTCGACGAGGAACCGCAGATCGTCCGGAGTGCCGAGCCGCGAGGTCGGCGCGTAGTACGAGGTCACCTGATAACCCCAGGACGGTCCGTACGGATGCTCGGCCACCGGCATCAGCTCGACGTGGGTGAAGCCCAGGTCCTGCACGTACGCGGGGAGCTCCTCGGCGAGCTGACGGTACGTCAATCCTGGCTTCCAGGACGGCAGATGGATCTCGTACACGGAGAACGGCGCCTCGTGCACGGGCGTGTCCCCGCGGTGCGCCATCCACTCCGCGTCGCCCCACTCGTGGTGCGCGGCCGTCACCACCGACGCCGTCGCCGGCGGCACCTCGGTACGGCGCGCCATCGGGTCGGCCTTCAGGAAGCGGCCGCCGTACCGGGAGGTGATCTCGAACTTGTAGCGCGCGCCCTCGCCGATACCGGGCACGAACAGCTCCCACACCCCCGAGGCGCCCAGCGAGCGCATGGGCAGGGCCGTCCCGTCCCAGCAGGTGAACTCCCCGGTGACGCGCACGCCTTGGGCGTTCGGCGCCCACACCGTGAACCGGGTTCCGGTCACGCCCTGGTGGGTCATCGGCTCCGCGCCGAGCGCCTTCCACAGCTGCTCGTGCCGGCCCTCACGCACGAGGTGCAGGTCCAGCTCACCGAGGGCGGGCAGGAAACGGTACGGGTCGGCGGCCTCGTGCTCACCGTCCGCGTACGTCACCAGCAGCGTGTACTCGGGGATCGCCGCCAGGGGCAGTACGCCCGAGAACAGCCCGTCGCCCTCCGAGGCCAGCCTGTGCCGCTCTCCGGCGACGACCACGCTCACCGCCCGGGCGTACGGCCGCAGCGCCCGGAAGGCGATGCCGTCCGCGACCGGGTGGGCGCCCAGCAGCGCGTGCGGATCGTGGTGCCGGCCGGCCAGCAGCCGTTCCCGGTCACCGGCCTCCAGGGGCGGGGCGGCCGCGCACAGCGCGGGGCCGGACGGCTCGGGGAGCGAGGTGTCGCGCAGGGCCATCGCTTCAGCCTCCTCTCACGGCGAGACGCTCGATCGCCGCCATGGGTACCGGAAGCCAGTCCGGACGGTGCCTGGCCTCGTACAACACCTCGTACACTGCCCGGTCCGTCTCGTAGGCACGCAGCAGACCGTGCTTCTTCCGCGGGTCCCAGCCGGCCCGCTCGGCATAGCCCGCGCAGTAGGCCTCGCGGCAGCGCCGCGCCCACTCCGGACGCCAGGGGCGTCGCTGCCGGGCCGCGTAGTCGAAGGAACGCAGCATGCCCGCGATGTCCCGCACCGGGGAGTGGGTGCTGCGCCGTTCGGCGAGGGGCCGTGACGGCTCGCCCTCGAAGTCGATGACGAACCAGTCCCGGCCGGCCCGCAGCACCTGACCCAGATGCAGATCGCCGTGGATGCGCTGGGCGGGCGGGCCGGGATCGCACGCGACGAGCGCACCGAACGCGGTACGCAGCCCGGGGACGTACGGGCGCAGGGCGGGCACGGTCTCGGCGGCGGCGTCCAGGCGCTCGGTCATCGCGGACGCCGTACGCACGCCCTCCTCGTGCGCGCCGGTGGGGAAGGAGGCGGCCAGCGCGAGATGCACCTCAGCCGTGGCCCGCCCCAACTCCCGCGCTTGCAGGGTGAAGTCGTCGCCCGCGGCCAGCGCCCGCAGGGCCAGCGTCCAGCCGTCGGAGGCGTCCCGCAGAAACGGCTGGAGCACCCCCAGCGTCGCCTCCTGCGGATACGTCGTCCGGAACCACGCCACCGGCGCGGGCACCCGCGCGCAGCCCTGCCCGGTCAGTGCGCCCGGCACCTCCAGGTCGGGGTTGACGCCGGACTGGACGCGCCGGAACACCTTGAGGATGAACTCGTCGCCGTACACCAGCGAGGAGTTCGACTGCTCGGCCTCCAGCACCCGCGGCACCAGCCCGGAGGGCACGCGCACGGACGGATCGGCCTCGAAACGCAGCGGACCGGCGCCACCCGGGTTGCGCAGCCGCTCCAGCAGCAACTGCGCCGACCGGGGCTCCTGCAGGGCGTCGAACACCGTCATCCCGGCCAGCGGCCCCGTCTCCGCCCTGCCGATCAGCGCCCGGCCGTGCCGCGGCGACAGATGCGGCCGTACACCGAGCAGCAACTGGTAGCAGTCGTCGCCCGCGCGCACCAGCAGATGCAGACAGCCCGGGAACAGCTCCGTCAGCGACAGCAGCCCGAGCTCGGTGACGGGCCGGTCCTTGCCCGCGAACCAGCGCTGCCTCGGCAGCCACTCCCGCAGCAGCCCCGAGAGCGAGGCCATGGGGTCGGTGACGACCGCGGGTCTGGGGCGGACGAACGCGGTGTTCGTCATGGTGACGCGTCCTTTCCTCGGCGCGGGCTCAGAGTCGTCGGCCGATGCGGGATGCGACTCGGGTGAGCCGGAACCAGTAGAAGCCGTGACCGGCGAGGGTCAGCAGATACGGCAGCTCACCGATCGCCGGGAAGCGCACCCCGCCGATCAGCTCGACGGGATGCCGGCCGTCGTACTCGCGCAGATCGAGCTCGGTGGGCTGCGCGAACCGCGAGAAGTTGTTGACGCACAGCACCAGGTCGTCGCCGTACTCGCGCAGGAAGGCCAGTACCGCCGGGTTGGACGACTGGAGTTCCGTGTAGGAGCCGAGTCCGAAAGCGGCGTTCTGCTTGCGGATCTCGATCATGCGGCGGGTCCAGTGCAGCAGCGAGGAGGGCGACGCCATCGACGCCTCGACGTTGGTGACCTGGTACCCGTATACGGGGTC
>NZ_JBEYUY010000034.1:0-97691 GCF_040643775.1 Streptomyces sp. NPDC047081
GGCGCGGCCTACAGCCCCGCCCTCACGGACTTCGTGTTCATGGTCCGCGAGACCTCGCAGATGTTCATCACCGGCCCGGACGTGGTCAAGGCCGTCACCGGCGAGGAGATCACCCAGAACGGCCTGGGCGGCGCCGACGTGCACGCCGCTGTCTCAGGAGTGGCGCACTTCTCGTACGACGACGAACGCAGCTGTCTGGACGACGTGCGCTTCCTGCTCTCCCTGCTGCCCTCCAACAACCGTGAACTGCCCCCGTCGGTCCCCTCCGAGGACCCCCACGACCGGCCCGGCGACGTGCTCCTCGACCTGGTCCCCGACGATCCCGGGCGGGTCTACGACATGCGCGCGGTCGTCGAGGAGATCGTCGACAACGGCGACTTCTTCGAGATCCACTCCGCCTGGGCGGGCAACGCACTCTGCGTCCTGGCCCGGCTCGGAGGCGAGGTCGTCGGTGTCGTCGCCAACCAGCCGGCCGCCACCGCGGGTGTCCTGGACATCCAGGCCAGCGAGAAGGCGGCCCGGTTCGTGCAGTTCTGCGACGCCTTCAACATCCCGCTGGTCACCCTGATCGACGTACCCGGCTTCCTGCCCGGTATCGACCAGGAGCACAACGGCATCATCCGTCACGGCGCCAAGCTGCTGTACGCCTACTGCAACGCCACCGTGCCCCGGGTTTCCGTCGTGATCCGCAAGGCCTACGGCGGGGCGTACATCGTGATGGACTCCCGTTCCATCGGAACCGACCTGGCCTTCGCCTGGCCGGGCAACGAGATCGCGGTGATGGGGGCGGAGGGCGCCGCGAACGTCATCTTCCGGCGGGAGATCAACGGCGCGGACGACCCGGACGCGGTACGGCGGCAGAAGATCGAGGAGTACCGCGCCCAGCTCATGCATCCGTACTACGCCGCCGAGCGCGGCCTGGTCGACGACGTCATCGACCCTCGTCGGACCCGCGAGATCCTCATCAGCTCCCTCTCCATGCTGCGGGACAAGCACGCTCACCTGCCCTCCCGCAAACATGGCAACCCACCCCTGTGACGGAGACCTCCATGACCTCCCTGCCCGACACCGCTGTCCCGACGATCCAGGTCCGCCGCGGCCAGGCCATTCCCGAGGAACTCGCCGCGCTGGTCGCGGTGCTGGTTGCCCGTGCCGGAGCGGCCGAACCCGCCCGGCCGCCCCGGCACCGCGTGCCCAACTGGCAGCGCCTGGAACGGGCCCTGCGCCACAGCGGCGCCCGCGGCTGGGGCCGCGAGCGCGGGGCGGGGCGGCCGCACTCCGCGAGCTCACCCGGCCGGGCTTGACTTCAACCTTGGTTCAACTTCGAGACTCGGCTGAGAGCCCTCCGCTCACCTCTGCACACAGGTACTCGAGGAGACTTATGTCCGCCACACCCCTGCGCCTCGCCGTGATCAACAGCAGTGTCCGGGAAGGCCGGTTCGGTCCGACAGTGGCCCGCTGGTTCGTCACGCAGACCGAGCAGCGCGCGGACCTGGACGTCGACCTGATCGACCTCGCCGACCACACTCTGCCGCACGAGCTGTCGCACTCCCCCGGCGAGGAAGTGGCCGCTCAACTCTCGGAGGTCTCGCCGCGCCTGGCGCGAGCCGAGGCGTTTGTCGTGGTGACACCGGAGTACAACCACAGCTTCCCGGCCTCGCTGAAGAGCCTCATCGACTGGCACCGCACGGAGTGGCAGGCCAAGCCGGTCGGCTTCGTCTCGTACGGCGGCCTGGCCGGGGGTCTTCGCTCGGTCGAGCAACTGCGCCTCGTCTTCGCCGAGTTGCACGCGGTGACCGTGCGGGACTGCGTGAGCTTCCACAACGTGTGGGGTCAGTTCGACGGGTCGGGCGCCCTCACGGAGCCCGCGGCTGCGAGCGCAGCGGCGAAGACTCTCCTCGATCAGCTCGTCTGGTGGGGCGTGTCGCTCCGGGAGGCCGTGGAGAAGCGCCCGTACGGCAACTGATCCAGATCAGGACCGGCCTATGAGGCGTCCCGGACGGCGGGCGACTCGTAGGCCGTATCCGTCGGCAGGGCCGCCAGGCCGCAGGCACCCGAGCCGGTCTCCCCGAGGACGTCGCACGGGTTGACCAGCGCGCAGCCGTCGAGCGAGAGACACCCGCAGCCGATGCAGTCGGTGAGCTTGTCCCGTAACTTCAGCAGCAGTTCGATACGCAGGGTCAGTTCGCCGTGCCAGCGGCTGGAGACCCGGGCCCAGTCCTCCTGGGTGGGAGTGCGCCCCAGCGGCAGCAGGCTCAGTGCGTCCCGGATGTCGGCGAGCCGGATACCGAGCCGTTGGGAAGCCCGGACGAAGGCGATCCGGCGGAGCGTGTCTCTGGCGTAACGGCGCTGGTTGCCGCCGGTGCGGCGGCTGTGGATCAGCCCTTCACGTTCGTAGAACCGGACCGTGGAGGCGGGCACCCCACTGCGCCGCGCCAGCTCTCCGACCGTCAGTTCGCCGCGCCGAGGATCCACGGCCGTCCGGTTCACTGGCTGCCCTGCGCGAGGCGGACCAGGACCTTGTGGAACTCCTCGCGCTCGGCCTGGGTGAACGCCGCGAACATGACCTCGTTGGCCTGTTCCACCGCCCGGTCCATCTCCTCGTAGAGCTTCCGGCCCCGCGCGGTGTGCTTGACGATGTTCCGGCGCCGGTTGGCCGGATCGGGTTTACGGGTGACGGCGCCGCGGTCCTCCAGGTCACCCAGGAGCACGACCAGGTTTCCGGCGTCCAGTCCCAGTGCCCGGCCCAGCTCGGCCTGGGTGGACTCGCCGAGCTCGGCCAGACCCGCCATCACGCGGTAGTGCTGCATCCGCAGGCCGGTCGTGTCGAGGTAGTCACAGAGCAGTCGCTGGGCCCGCAGGGCGGCGCCGGACAACAGCCACACGTCCAGTTCGGCCAAGCGTCCATACACGGTCATGGCAGGAAGTCTACGGGACAGTGTTGCACCGACCAACGGTCAGCCCGTATTGTTATGCGGGCCAACATTGGTTGGCACAATAAATGTCGTCAGCCTGCCTTGTGACCAACGAAATCCCCCGCGGGCGAGGCAGGTTGACGGCGCATGTGACAAGCCCACGACTGTTGCACGTCCTGCCGCCCAGAAGTGAGAAACTCCATGGCTGAAGCTCGAACCGCCGCACCCCCAGCCGATGCCGTCGACCCGGACCCTCGGCGCTGGCAGGCCCTGGTCTACATCGCCGTCGCACAGCTGATGGTCTCGGTGGACTCGACCATCGTGAACATCGCCCTCCCCTCCGCCCAGCGGGCGCTCGACATCTCCGACAGCAACCGGCAGTGGGTCGTCACCGCCTACATGCTCGCCTTCGGCGGGCTGCTGCTGCTCGGGGGCCGGATCAGCGACACCATCGGCCGCAAGCGGGCCTTCCTCATCGGCGTGATCGGTTTCGGACTGGCCTCCGCGCTCGGCGGGGTGGCGGTGAACGCCGGCATGCTGCTGGCCGCCCGCGCCCTGCAGGGTGCCTTCGGCGCACTCCTGGCACCGGCGGGCCTGTCGTTGCTGGCGGTCACGTTCACCCAGCCGGGCGAACGCGCCAAGGCCTTCGGTGTGTTCAGCGCGATCGCAGGCAGCGGTTCCGCTGTCGGCCTGATCCTCGGCGGCGTGCTGACCGAGTACCTCAACTGGCGCTGGTCGCTGTTCGTCAACGTTGGGTTCGCGGTTGTCGTGGCCGCCGGTGCCCTCTCCGTCGTCCGGGACACGGACCGCGAGCCGAACCGGGAGAAGCTCGACATCGCCGGCGCGCTGCTGTCCGTCGCGGGAGTCGTGGCCCTCGTGTACGGCTTCACCCTCGCCGACACGGAGGGCTGGACGGCGACGCCCACGCTGGCCCTTTTCGTGGCCTGCGTCGTTCTGCTGACGCTCTTCGTCGTGGTGGAGAAGCGGAGCGAGACCCCGCTGCTGCCCCTGCGGATCGTGACCGAGCGCAACCGGGCCGGCGTGTTCGCCTCCCAGGCGCTCGCCGTGATCACGATGTTCGGCCTGCTGCTGTTCCTGACGTACTACTTCCAGGAGGTCCGCGGCTACAGCCCCCTCATGTCGGGCGTGGCGTTCCTTCCGATGGTCGCCGGCATGCTCATCGGGGCGGGGCAGTTCGCCAGTCGCATGATGCCGAAGATGGCACCGCGGTGGATCATGAGCCCCGGTTTCCTTGTCGCCGCTCTCGGCATGCTGCTGCTGACCCAGCTGGACGTGGACTCCTCCTACCCGCTGCTGGTCCTGCCCGGTCAGCTGCTCTTCGGTATCGGCCTCGGCCTCGCCTTCACTCCGGCGATGAGTCTGGCCACCCACGGGGTGGACGACAACGAGACCGGTGTCGCCTCGGCGATGATCAACGCCTCTCAGCAGCTGGGCGGCTCGATCGGAACTGCCCTGCTCAACACCATCGCGGCCAGCAGCACCGCCGCTTGGCTGGCCTCCCACGCCGGCGGCGCCGACCTGCAGAACAAGGCGGCGGTCCACGGCTACGCCGTCGCCGTGTGGTGGACCGTCGGCATTCTGCTGCTCGCCGGTCTGGTGATCCTTTTCACCAGCAACTTGCCGAAGCCGGAGCAGGGCGAGGACTCGGCCGAGGGCGCTCCCGCCGTGCACATGTAGTCACCCAGGTCGTCCACAAGCAAGAGCCAATCTCACGACCACGCCCACCTCGCGACCGCCGACGCCTCCAACGCGTCGGCGGTCGCCGTCGTCGTGCCACAGGAATGCACGGCTTTCCGGTTTCCGCCGTAGGACAGGAGATCTCATGGACCACGAGCAAGATTCATCGGACACCAGCACAGTGGACGAGGTCACCGCCCGCCCGCCCACGAAGGCTTCCCCCGCTTCGATGGACGCCGAGGACGAGTCGGCCCTCGAACCGCACATCGTCAGGGGCCTCGACTGATCCGATCTCGCCTGACAGCCAAGGGAGTCCGTCGTCATGCCCCTGCCCCCCAGCCTCGTCGCCGTGCCGCCGCGCGGTGACCTCACCCCGGTCCGCGAGATCACGTTGGACGGGAAGGGCATCACCCTCTCCGGACTGCTCGCCGAGCCAGCGGCCCCGCCCCGCGCCCTGCTGCTCGCCCTGCACGGCGGCGGGATGCGAGCCGGATACTTCCACGGCCGAGCCGACCCGGCCACCTCGCTCCTGACTCTGGCCGCCTCGTGCGGGTACACGGCCCTCGCCCTCGACCGCCCGGGCTACGGCCGCTCTGCCGCGCAACTGCCCCACGGCATGAGCATGTTGGAGCAGGCGGACCAATTGCGCGAGGCGGTACGCGCCTATGGGCCGGCTCATCCCAACGGTGCCGGCGTCTTCCTCGTCGGGCACTCACTGGGCGGCAGGGTCGCACTGCACATGGCGTCCGGCTGGACGGACAGCGGGCTGCTGGGGGTGGACGTCTCAGGCATCGGCGACCGGTGGGCCGTCGCCGCACGGCAACTGAACGGCCAGCAGCGGCGATCCTCGCACCGGATGCACTGGGGACCGCTGGCCCTCTATCCGCCCGGCACCTTCCGGCTGGCCGAATCGCTGATCGCGCCGCTTCCGGAGCGAGAGGCCCGTGAGATCCCCGACTGGCCGAGGGTGTACCCGGAGGTGGCCAGGGACGTCCGGGTGCCGGTGCGCTTCACCTTCGCCGAACACGAACAGTGGTGGCGCAGCGATCCGCACACCGTTCGGGCCATGCTGAACCGGCTGGGATCACCGTTGTCCCGCAGCGAGCGCCTCGCGGACGCGGGCCACAACATCAGCCTCGGCCGCACGGCCCGCTCCTACCATCTGCGGATGCTCGCCTTCCTGGAGGAGTGCCTGACGCTGACCGAGACGCCATGAGGGGCGGAGGGCTCCTGGGCGACATGGCCGCCTCGCTGCGAGTCCGCAACTTCCGGTACTTCGCGCTGGGGCAGCTCGCCTCGGTGACGGGTACCTGGATGATGGTCACCGCCCAGGACTGGCTCGTACTGCGCATGACGGACGACTCCGCGCCATGGCTCAGCGCGGTCACGGCGGCCCAGTTCACTCCGGTCCTGCTGCTGACCCTGGCGGCCGGCGGGCTGGCCGATCGGCTGGACCGCAGACGGCTGCTGATCATTGCGAATCTTGCGAACGGACTGCTCGCGTTGGCTCTGGGTATCGACGTGGCAGCTGATCAGGTGGAGCTGTGGCACGTCATCGTCTGCGCTGTCGGTGCCGGTGCCGTCAACGCCGTCGAGATCCCGGCGAGGATGTCGTTCATCAGCGAACTGGTGGACCCGGATCTGGTGCCGAACGCCTCAGCCCTGAGTGCCGCGTACTTCAATGTCGCCCGCGTGCTCGGACCGGCTACGGCGGGCCTGCTCGTCGGTTCCGTCGGAGTCAGCGGTGTCATGCTGCTCAACGCGGCAAGCTACTTGGCCACGATGGCCGGGCTGTTGCGTGTGCGTCCCTCCGAGCTGCGCCGAGCACGAGGGCGCCCGGAACGCGGTGGAGTGGCGGAGGGACTGCGGTACGTGGCCGCCCGCCGAGATCTGGCCCTGCCGCTGTGCCTGACGGCTGTCGTCGCCCTGGTCGGGTTCAACTTCCAGGTGACTCTCCCGTTGCTGGCCCGCACCGTGTTCCATACCAACGCCTCCTCCTTCGGACTGCTGACCGCCGGCATGTCGGTCGGCTCGCTGCTGGCCGCGCTGGCCACCACTCTGCGCCGCGGGCGGCCGAACGAGCGGACGGTACTCGTCACCGCGGCGGCCTTCGCCGTTCTGGTGATCGTGTCCGGACTGGCGCCCGACTTCACCACGGCGCTGCTCTGCCTCGGCCTCACCGGCTGCGCCATGGTGGCCTTCGCACAGTCTGCCAACCACCGCATCCAACTCGGCTCGGATCCGGCCTATCGCGGCCGTGTCATGGCCCTCTACACCTTCCTCGTACAAGGAACGACGCCCTTCGGAGCACTACTGACCGGCTGGCTCGCCGACCGGGCCGGCGCCCGCAGCGCCCTCACCGTCTGCGGGACGATCTGCCTGACCGCGGTACTGGCCGCGTGGGCCGGCACCAGTGCGCGAACACTGAAGAGAACTCCCGGCCCTGCAAGGCGAGAATCGCGGCGAATCCCATCGGGCGCCGAAACCTTCGAGCACGGCGGAGATGGGACGGTCGATCACTCCGAAGGCGGTGCCGCTTGGGGTCGGACCGACAGGGCTTCGTAGTGGAGCTGATCGTTTGCAGGTGCATCCACGCTCATCGGACCCGCCATCCGGCCCACCCGGCACCAGTGCACATCCAGTGCACATTTTCGCGGGAACTTCCGGGAGGCCCCAGGTAGATGCTGTGCGCATTCCAGACCCACAACCAACACGTATGCGCAGAAAAGCCCTGGTCAGAGTCACGAGAGTAAACAGCTTGTGCCGTACCGCGCGTAACGAGGAAGAGGAGTTCGGGCGCTTCGTCGCCGCCCACGACGACCCGCACGTCACCCTCGCGGCCGCGGCGGGAGGCGTGCGCGGAAAGGTGGGTCAACACCGGTCTGGACCAGCCCAGGCCGAGTATCTCGACTATCGAGCCGGTTACCTCCAGGCTTCCGCCATCCGGTAGGCAGCCTCGGCCAGTTCAGCATGCCGGTGAACATTGCCGACGAGGTCATTCTCGGCAGCACCCAGAAACGCAGCCCGTCATCGTGCAGCGGCAGCAGGCCGACAGTCGTGGACGGTCGACGTGAGGTGATGCGAGGTCCGGAAACAGCTCCCGCAGCTGCGCCATCCGGTAAGGCATCTAAACGTCCCTCGGCGACTTCTACACGTCGCCGTCCGAGGAGCGGACACGGCGTTGGCTCGGGCCCACCCCCGCAGGGCGGTCGTCAGCGGGTGAGCGCCTTGCGCAGCCGAGACCTGGACGCATCGGCCCACAAGGAGGGCAGCTCCCGTTCGCGGTCCGCGGCCACCGCCTGCTCCCTGCCGTACAACAGGCCCCAGGTGAAACCGGGTTCGCCGACCGTGTGCGCCGCCAGAGCCAGATCCCGCAGGGCGTCCCGGGCCACGACGCTGTCCTGATGGTCCCCGAGCACCTTCTGTACGGCTTTCACGCGCTTGCCCAGCCGCTTCGCGGGCTTGCCGAGCGAGGCACGCGCCGGTTCGGTGGCGTAGCGCGTCTTCTTGGCCGACTTGCGGGCCTCGTGCAGCGCCGTGTCCCGTTCGGTCCCGGGAGAGAGCTCCAGCGCGTGTGCCATCCGCTCGGTCAGCTGGTCGTACTCCTTGAGGATCCCTTTGACGATCACCTTCTTCGGGTTGCGTGCGGCCTTGCGGCGCAACGGCGGCCGCTCGGTGAGTGCGGCCAGCGAGTCCAGAAGGCTCAGATAGCGGGGTGAGCGCAGTGCTTCGAGGGTGCGTCGACGCGCCTCGGCCGTATTGGTGACGTTCCACGCCTTCAGCCTGGCGACGACGGGCCCGAGGACCAGTTCGGGGGGTTCGGCCGCGATGCGCGTGCCGAGCCGTTCCATCAGGACCTCCTGGTCGCGTTCCGCGCCCAGTTCGCCGCCCAGCCACTTGAGGTCGTCCCGGATTGGATCGGTGGCTTCCCGGGCCAGCACCGACCTGTAGGAACGCAGGGTGCTGCGCAGTCGGCGACAGGCGACGCGCATCTTGTGCACCGAGTCAGGGCGGTCGCGGCGTACCGCGGGATCGAGGTCCACCAGGGCGCGCACCTGCTTGTCCAGATACCTGAGGACGTCGTCGCCGGCCGAGCCCGGTACGACGTCCTGCGCCCGCGCGTCCGGCAAGCGCGGCGCACCCAGTCCTGTCACGTCCAGTGCCCGGGCCAGCTTCGACGGGTTGCCCGCGCGGTCGACGCCGTTGTTGTGCAGCGTCTTGTCCACCTGGTCCAGCAGGCCGGGATCGGTGTCCTCGGCGAGCTCGACCTCCATCTCGGTCCAGGCGGCCAGGGTGCTGGTACCCCGCAGGGACTCGGCGCGGACCCGGTCGAGGGTCAGTTCGGCGCGTACGGCGCTGTCGGAATCGACGAGGTGCCACGTCCTGCGGGTGGAGCGGATACGCACAGCCGGCGTCAGCTCCGCTCCGCGGGAACGGGAAAGTACCAGGTCACGCAGAGTGTCCGGAACCGTGTCGGACAGCGGGGCCTGTACCTCCTCCCGGCTGTCCCCGGACAGCGGCAGCTTCAGGTGCCAGCCCGCATCGGCCCCACCGGTCCGCCGCCGAAGGGTGGCCGACGCGCCGGCCAGACACAGGCGGTCGGTGTCGTAGTACACCGCGTCCAGTTCATCGATGCCCCGTTCCACCACCGCCGCGATGCCGTCCACACCGGTGAGCTCCGGGAACCACGAGGTGTCGTCGGCCGACGGAGCATCGTATTTTCGCTCTGTCTCACGCTTGGATCGGGTCATGCTCTTCGCGTACACGCCTCAGGAAAGCCCAAACACACCGGATGCCGCATCCCGGACACTCGTGTGGCCAGGGCGTCCGTCGACGGGTTCCGGCACGATCTGAGGGAGCGGTCGCGGAGAGTCACTGGAGCAGGATCATCTTGCGGACTCGTTCGAATCCGGCTCGGCCATAGAGCCGCCTCCTGATCTTTTTCCCGCGTGTCACGGCATCCTCCGCGCCCCCGGAACTCCATTGCAGGGTCAGTTCGGCGATCACAGCTTCGAGGTCGGAAGTCAGCCCACAGGCGAAGTCGGCGTTCCCAGGCCGCTGCGCGGCGCGGGCGGTGTTAATCCAGTTCGGCACGTGCGTGCCGGTGCACCGGGCGAGTATCTGTGCCGAGTCCCGTACGACCTCGTCGCCGCGGGCGCCAAGACCATCGCGGTGTGGGTGAAGGACCCGCACCTCGCCGATCTCACTGCAGGAGACGTCATCCGTTTCCGGGCCAAGGGCACGGATACCTGCGAGGTGAGGGTCAAGCGGGTCACCGAGTATCCCGACTTCGAGACTCTGCTCGACGGCTAGCGGCCGACCACGATCGACCCCAGACCCTCGGGGTCCTGGCCATCCACATGAAGCTCGCCCCCTGACCCACATACGAGGAGCATGAGGCAAACCGTCAGTGGGGGGCAGAGGCAAAACAGCCATCCAAAGCACGGTAGTCGACGCATTCCCACCACCAGCAGGACGACGGCCGGCGCCACGGCCACCAGTGGAGGGATGCCCTCTCACTGACGCCGCATCGGCAAAGCGATCCGTCTATCGCAATACACCGGCGAGAACGTGCGAAGTAACGACCCCCGAGATCACCGTGTACTTCCTGCGGCCAGCCCTGCCCCGGCGGCGCGAGGGCCGTTCCGCACGACGGACAGCCCAACTAGCCTGCCAGCAGCCGGCGTTCCACGCCCACGACTACGGTGCCGACAACCATGACTCCGTATCTCCACCTCGTGCCCACCGCGTCATCGTGCACGAAGCAAGATCAGAATGCTCACCAAGATCGACACTCATGTCCACGGTGAGTGTCGCCAACCCCCGCCTTCGTCCCCATACAGAGAGTCGTCCAAGAGGCCGGCGAGGCCGCCCAGGACGCTTCCGAGGTCGAGGGCGCGCAGACTCGTCCGTATCTCCAGGTGCTCAGTCGGCTCGCGCGCCGGACTCCACGGGAAGCAAGCCGCAGCGGGGGTTCGAGCAACTGCCGAGAGTGCCGTGTGACCAGAGGAACTGCCTGCGGAAGAACGACGTGAGCCGTGCCGTCCTGCAAACCTGGTCGTCCGTTGCGGCAACCCGACGGTGTGAGGGCGTTCAGCGAAGCAGCCGGGAGCGTGCTGCTTGTCGTCGGGTCTGTGCCATTGCGTCGTGGACGTGTCCTGGCGGCAGCGCAGCCGCCAGTCGTGCCAGTTCCTCGAAGATTGACATGTATGAGCCGCCGCCGGTCTCGCCGCGCAACTCCCGCTCACGTTCCACGAACGGCCGCACGGCCTGCCAGACCGAGACGATCCGGGTACGCAGCACCGTGACCATCAGGGTCTCGTCGAGCAGTTCGAACACGGCGAGGTTCGCAAAGGACTGGTAGTAGTACACGACGTTGTAGAAGGCCGCCTTGGCTTCAGCGGGCAAACCCCGTACTCCGCCTTCTGGGTCGTGCTCTGCGCCCAGGCGCGTGCAGAGGTAGTCGTGCTGCTCGTGGAAGTCCACCGAGCGGAACTCCTGGAGCAGATCGACCATGACGGATATGTGGTTGGCGTGCTGCGCGATGCGAGCCTGTCGGGCGCTGAAGACGACGGAGGTCACCACTGCGACAACGGCGATGCCCGTGGTGACGACATTGAAGATGACGGAACTGTCCATGCGGTCACCGTATGGAGCGCTCCCCGTGGCGCATACAGGGCGTGGCACGTGTTTGCGCGGGCCGTCGGTCGCGAAGAGCTTCCTGGCCGAGCACGTCGGTCGGCGGAAGGCCTGTACTTGCCGTGACGTTGTTCAGCGGGCTCTGGCACAGACCTCGGACAGCGGTCGCACGGCGTCACAGCAGTGTTCGATTGCCGTGAGTCGCTCTTGGAAGCAAGGCTGTCGCGGCCCTGGCTGTCGTTCAGATCGTCGAAGGCGGCACAGTACCCTGACCTTCGAACAGAGCGGGTCCGGCGACCCGGTCTGATGGGGGGAACGTGGAGCTCATCGGTCGGGATGATCAGCTGGATCTGTTGCGCCGACTGCTGGCCGAGCCGCACCGTCACGGAGCCGCGGTGCTCGTCCAGGGTGCCCCCGGCATCGGGAAGACGGCACTGCTCGCCCAGACCGCCGCCCTCGCCGCGCAACTCGGTTACCAGGTGCTGCGTACCAGCGGTGTCGAAGCCGAGAGCGACATCCCCTACGCCGGTCTGCAGCTCATCCTGCGTCCCCTTGCCACAGGAGCCGCCGAGCTCGCCGCATCGCACCGGCAGGCACTGCAGACCGCTCTTGGACACGCCGAGGCCGGTGTCCCCGACGTCTTCCTGGTCGGTCTGGCGGTGCTCAACCTCCTGGCCGACGCCTCCGCGGCCGCACCGGTGCTCGTCCTGGTCGACGACGTCCAGTGGCTCGACGACGCCACCGCCAGTGTCCTCGCCTTCGTGGCGCGAAGGATCGGCACGGAGCCGGTGGTCCTGGTGGGAGCCGCCCGCGACGGCTACCGGTCACGTCTCAACTCCGACGAACTCACCTCCGTACCCCTGAGCCCGCTCACCGACACCCAGGCCACGCAGCTCCTGGCCGACCATGCGCCGAAGCTGCGGCCGACCGCGCATCGCCGGCTGCTGGCCGAGGCGGCCGGGAATCCCCTGGCGCTGACCGAGCTCTCCCGCACCCTCGGCGCGTCGGCCGATCCCCACCTCTCCCAACTGCCGCTCACCGAGCGCCTCGAACGGGCCTTCACCGACCGTCTGGAAAGCCTCCCCGACATCACCCGCAGTCTGCTGCGGATCGCCGCCCTCAACGACAGCCCGTCGCTCACCGAGATCTACCGCGCGACCCGGCAGCTCACCGGCAGGTCAGCAGGAACCGCGGAACTCGACCCCGCCGTACGCTCCCGGCTCGTCCACGCCGTGGGCGCGGAGCTGCGCTTCGGGCATCCGCTGATGCGGTCGGCGATCCACCAGACCATGCCCGCCGACCTCCGCCATGCCGCGCACGCCGCACTCGCCGCCGTACTCGACGAACAACCGGACCGGCAGCTGCGGCACCGGGCCGCCGCGGCCGACGACCCGGACGAGAGCGTCGCCGTGGCGTTAGAGGATGCCGCTCACCGGGCCGCACGCCGTGGCGGCATCGCCGCGGCCGTCACCACCCTCGAACAGGCGGCCGCGCTCAGCGAGGACACCGAGCGCCGGGCGGAACGGCTGTTGCGCGCCGCCGACTTCGCCGTCGAACTCGGCCGGCCCGAGACGGTGACCCGCCTGCTGGACCAGGCCCTGACCGGCCCCCTCTCGCGGCGGCAGCACGCCACGGTCGTCTGGCTGCGCGGCAGCTTCGACGAAGGGCTGCACAGCCACGCCTCGGGCGCCAACTCGCTGACAGCCCTCGCCGAGGAGATGCTGGTGGAGGACCGTGCGCTGGCGCTGCGGATTCTGTGGAGCGCAGCGCAGTTGTGCTTCTGGTCCGATCCAGGCCCGGAGGGGCGCCGTACGGTCCTGCAGGCCGCGGAGCGACTGGGGCTCGACGAACTCGACCCGTGGCGGCTGGCCATCTGCGCCTACGCCGCCCCGGTCGAGCGCGGCACCTTCGTCCTGGAGCGGGCCCGGCACGTCGCCCTGAAGGAGGGCGACGACGGCCGTGCCTACCGCATGCTCAGCACCGCATCCCTCCTCGTCGGCGGTTTCGATCTGGCGCGGGCCTTCTCGGCGGCCGGCGGGGCGCCGCTGCGCGCCCAGGGACGCCTGGGGCTACTGGCCCGGACGGTGGGTGCGGACGCGTGGAGCGCTCTCGTGGTCGGCGATCTCGGCGCGGCGATCGCCGCGACCGAGGAGTCACGACGGCTGGCGCGCGAAACCAGCCAGACGATGATGTACGCGTTGATGACCGCCACAGCGGCCAAGCTGGCCGCGCTGCGCGGTGAGGTGGATTCCGCCCTGGAGCTGGCCGAGGAGGCGGAGGAGATCGGGCTGCCGGCCGGGGCACGTCCCGTGCTGGCCACCGCGACGATGGCGCGCGGACTGGCCGCGCTCGGCGCGGGGCGGTTCGAGGAGGCCTTGGGACATTTCCGCCGGCTGCACGATCCGGCGGACCCCGCCTACCAGGTCGCCCTGCGGCTCACGGTCGTGGGCGACCTCGTCGACGCGGCCACGCACTGCGGGCGGCTGGACGCCGTGCTGGCGATCGTGACGGAACTGGAGGAGGTCGCCACCGTGACCTCCGCGCCGGTCCTGCACGCCGAACTGCGCCTGGTCCGGGCACTGCTGGCCGCCGACGAGGACGCCGACCCCCTCTTCGGGGCCGCGTTGAGTGCCGACCTCGGCGCCTGGCCCCTGATCAGAGCCCGTACCCATCTGGCCTACGGCGAATGGCTGCGGCGCAGACGGCGCAGTGTCGAGTCCCGCGACCATCTCCGGGCCGCCCGGGACATGTTCGACGCACTCGGCGCGATCCCCTGGGGTGAGAGGGCTCGCCGCGAACTGCGGGCCTCGGGCGAGACCAGCCGCCGCCGGGCCCCGGACGCCCGGGACCAACTGACCGCCCACGAACTGCAGATCGTCCAGCTCGCCGCCGACGGTCTGACCAACCGCGAGATAGGCCAGCGGCTCTACCTGTCGCACCGGACCGTCAGCTCACATCTCCACCGGATCTTCCCCAAACTGGGCGTGGTCTCGCGCGCCGAGCTGCGAACGGTGGTCAGCGCACTGCGCTGACCACCGTCACATGACGCTCGATACCGCCCGCACGGCGCTCCTAGCGTTCCCCACGTCAGCACATCGACAAGGGGGGATCGGTCCCATGGCGTGGAACGACGTCCACCAGGCACCCGGGCCGCCGATGGTCGGGCGCCACACCGAACGCGAAGCCATCGGTCACCTGCTCGACGCCGTGCGCGACGGCCTCAGCGCCGTCCTCGTCCTGACCGGCGAGGCCGGGATCGGCAAGACCCGGCTGCTGGAGTACGCCGCCCAGCGGGCCGCGGACCTTCGCGTGATCCGCCTGACGCCGGTCGAGACCGAGACCAGTCTCGGCTTCGGCGCGCTGCACCGGTTGCTGCGGCCGTTCCTGAACCGGACGGACCGGCTGCCCGGGCCGCAGCGGGCCGCGCTGGAGGCGGCCCTGGGCCTGGTGGCGGGGCCGCCCCCGGACCGCTATCTGGTCGGGCTTGCGACGCTGACGCTGTTGTCGGACTCCGCCGCCGAGCAGCCGCTGTTGTTGCTGGTGGACGACGCTCACTGGCTGGACCGGGAGTCGGCCGAGGCGCTCGCGTTCGCCGCTCGCCGACTGCATGCCGACTCGCTGGGCCTGATCGTCGCCCTCCGGGACGGGCCCGAGGACAACGGACTGTTCGAGGCACTGAGCGTGCATCGCGTGACCGGTCTGCCGGAGGCGGATGCCAAGGCCCTGCTCTCCCTCGCCGCCCGACGGCTGGATACGGCAGTGGCCGAGCGGATCGTCGCCGGCACCGGCGGCAACCCGCTCGCCCTGCTGGAGCTGACCGAGGCCCTCGCCGCCGAACAACTGGCCGGCATTGCGCCGTTGCCCGACCCGCTGCCGGTGAGCCGACTGCTCGAGGGCCATTTCCGACGCCTGGTCCACGCCATGCCACCCGAGACCACGACCCTGTTGCTGCTCCTCGCCATGGTCCCCGCGGGCGACACGGCGATGATGTGGCGGGCCGCCGGGCGGCTGGGCCTGTCGGCCCGCGCCGTGCAACCGGCCATCGCCGCGGGAATCCTCGCCCGGGACACGCCGCCGGCCTTCCGCCATCCCCTGATCCGCTCGACGCTGTACGCCGGAGCCCGACCCGAGGAACTGCGCCGGGCACACACGGCACTCGCCGCGGCCTGCGACCCCGTACGCGACGCCGACCGCCGCGCCTGGCACCGGGCCGAGGCCGCCGAGGGCCTGGACGACGGCGTCGCCGACGATCTTGCGGCGGCCTCCGAGCGAGCCCGCTCCCGCGGCGGCTACTCCCAGCAAGCCCTGTACCTGTCCCGCGCCGCGGCCTTCACCAAAGCCCCGGACACCCGCGCCGAACGCCTGCTCGACGCAGCGCAGGCCCATCTGATGTCCGGCGACCCGCTGGCCGCGCAGACCGCGCTGGATCTCGCGGCCACCGACATCCGTGGCCCGGTGCTGGGCGCACGCGAGCTACGGATACGAGCGACCGCGCAGATGTTCAGGATCGCCGTGGCCGACGTCCCCGCGATGCTCATGGCCGCCGTGACCAGGCTCGGCCCCCGGGAGCCGGCGCTGTCCTGGGAGCTGCTCTGCGAGGCCCTCCACGCCGCACTGGTCGCCCACGACTCCACGCAGGTCACATCGCCGGCCGAGGTCGCCGCGGCCGCGATCGCCGCGCGGCAGCACATCGCGGACGCATCGTCCCTGGACGGCCGCGACCTTCTGATGGAGGCGTTGGCCCGTCGCGTGGCCGACGGCTACGAACGCGGCGCGCCCGCGCTGCGCACCGCGCTGGACGGGTTGCGGCGCGGCCGCGCGATCAGTGTCGCGCGCAGTCCCTTCGCGGTGATGCTGTCCATGGCCTGCGACGATCTGTGGGAGGTCCAGGCCGGGCGTGACCTCACCGACCGCCTGGCGGCGGCCGACCGCGGCACCTGCGCACTGTACGCGCTGAGCATCACGCTGCTCGTCCAGGCACGCTACGACCTGTGGGACGGGCAGTTCAGGGAGGCGGAGGTCCGCTACGCCGAGTTCGACGACATCGCCGCCGACACCGGCTTCCCCGGCGGCGGAGACATCAACCGGCTCCACCTGTTCGCCCTGACCGGCCAGGAGGCGGAGCTGCGCTCGGCGGTGCGGCGGACCGCCGAGATGCGGAGCATGGGCCACGGCGTGCTCCAACTCCTGGCGCAGCACGCCCTGACCGTGTTCGAGCTGGGGCATGGCCGCTACGGGCAGGCGCTGAAGCACGCGCGAACAGTCTTCGAGAAGGACCCACCGGCCTGCGGCAACCTCATCCTGACGGCGCTCGTCGAGGCCTGTGTCCGTACCGGCGACCGAGCCGGCGCGAGCGAAGCCCTGGCCCGGCTGGAGGAACGCGCCCCGCTCGCCGCCACCCCGTGGGCACTGGGCAGCCTGGCCCTCGGCCGGGCACTGACAGCCGACGGCGACGACGCGGAGAAGTTCTACCAGGAGTCGCTCGACCTGCTCGATCAGAGTTCACTGGCCCTGGAACAGGCCCGTGCGCGGCTCCTGTTCGGCGAGTGGCTGCGCCGCTGCAGGCGGCGCTCCGACGCCAGGACGCAGTTGCGCGCCGCGTACGACAGCTTCGACGCCTTCGGTGCGCTGCCGTACGCCGAGCGTGCCCGGTTGGAGCTTCTCGCCACCGGGGCGAGGGCGCGCAGGCGGTCCGAGGAGACCAGGTTCGATCTCACGTCGCGGGAACGGCAGGTGGCCTCCATGGCGGCCGCCGGGCTGACCAACACGGAGATCGCGACCAGGTTGTTCGTCACGGCGTCGACCGTCGAGTTCCATCTGAGCAGGGTGTTCCGCAAGCTCGGCATCACCTCCCGCAGGCAGATCCCCCGCGCGATCGGCGAACCGGGCCCGGCGACCGATGGCTGACTCTCCTTGAGGCTGTTGTCACTTGCTCAGGAAGGCCAGCAGTGCGGCGTTCACCTCCTCGGCGTGCGTCCACAGCAGACCGTGCGGGGCACCCTCGACCTCGACGTACTGCGCCGAAGGCAGCAGCGCGTGGAAGGGCCGCCCGGTGGCGTCGACCGGCAGGATCCGGTCCGCCGTGCCGTGCAGTATCAACGTCGGTACGTCGATCTTGGCGACGTCGGCGCGGAAGTCGGTGAGCCAGGTCGGCACGCACGCCACCGACGCGTACGCCGAGGCCCCCGCCGCCACGTTCCAGCTGGCCCGCACTGCCTCCTCGCTGATGCGGCTGCCGAGCGTCTCGTCGAGGTTGTAGAACGCCTCGTAGAAACCGGTGAAGTAGGCGTAACGGTCTTTGGTGACCGCCTCCAGGATTCCGTCGAAGACGGACTGGTCGACGCCGCCGGGGTTGTCGTCGGTCTTGAGGAGGAAGGGTTCGAGGGAGGCCAGGAAGGCGGCCTTGGCGACGCGCTGTGAACCGTACGTGCCGAGGTAGCGGCCGACTTCTCCCGTGCCCATGGAGAATCCGACGAGTACGGCGTCGGTGAGGTCGAGCTCGGTCAGGAGTGTGTCGAGGTCGGCGGCGAAGGTGTCGTAGTCGTAGCCCGTGGTCGGCTGCGAGGACCGGCCGAAGCCGCGCCGGTCGTAGGTGATGACCCGGTGGCCGGCGTCGAGCAGGGCCGGGAGCTGTTTCTCCCAGGAGTGGCCGTCGAGCGGGTAGCCGTGGATCAGGACGACGGGTTGTCCACTCCCGTGGTCCTCGTAATACAGCTCGATGTCGGCGGAGTTCTCCTGTCCGACGGTGATGTAGGGCATGTCGGTTCCCTTCGGAGCTTGACGGATGGGCTTGGTGCCGAGTCAGGAGGTGGCGCGGGCGGCGGTTTCGATGATGTGTGCGGTCGCTTCGGGGTGGGAGACGAGGACCGCGTGCGAGGCGGTGCGGATCACCTCGGTGTGAGAGCCCGCGCGCTGGGCCATCGCCTGTTCCGCAGCGGGTGGGATGGCGTGGTCGGCGCCTGCGACCAGGAACCAGGACGGCACGGTCTTCCATGCCGGCGTGCTGCTGGGTTCCTCGAAGGCGGCCAGCGCCACCGGCCGTTGCCCGGCCGCCATCAGGCGGGCCTTGCCGTCCGGTACGTCGGCGGCGAAGACCTGGCGGAAGTCCGCGGGGCTGACGTAGGCGTCCTGGCCGCCCGGGAAGGGGCGGACCGTCAGCGCCGGTGGGAGCTGACTGCCTGGGTACTTTCCGAGGATCGCCAGGCCGGACTCGCCCTGGTCGGGGGCGAACGCGGCGATGTAGACCAGGGCCTTCACATTGGGGTGGCCGACCGCGGCGTCGGTGATGACGGCGCCTCCGTAGGAGTGGCCGACCAGGATGACCGGCCCCGCGATGGTGTCCAGGACACTCGACACGTAGGCCGAGTCGCCGGCCAGACCGCGGAGCGGGTTCGCGACGCCGATGACCGGATAGCCCTGCCGCTGGAGCCGTGACGTGACCGCGTCCCAGCTCGACGAGTCGGCGAACGCGCCGTGGACGAGGACCACGGTGGGTCTTGGGGTGCTCGGTTTGGCCGACTCCGTCACCGCCTGGGCGCCGGTGGGCGTGGCGGCGGTCAGTGCCGGGATCGCGAGCAGCGTTGCGGCGGCCATCGCCGAGAGCATCAGCTTCTTGCGGTGCACGGCGCGCGTGGATGGACGGACGGGGACGGGTTCGGTGCCTGTCATGGCTGTGCTCCTCGTCTTTCCCGCTCTCACGGGGCGGTCTGACTCACAAGGACGGCGGCGGTCCGGTGACCCGCAGGTGGAAGGCCTCGGCCGAGGCCACGACCGCCGCGAGATCGAACTCCGGCGGCAGGTCTCCCGCTTCGGCGACAGGGGTGCCGTTGGACCTGAAGTACTCCTCTATCCAGGCCGGGCTGAACAGCACCGCGATCCGCGCCCCTTCCGGCGAGCGCACCAGATAGCTGTGCGGGACCCCGCGCGGCCCGTACGCGACCTGTCCGGGCACCAGGTCGTGGCGCTGGTCGCCGACGAAGAACGTCACCTCGCCGTCGAGGACGAACCAGACCTCCTCCTCGTCCTCGTGGACATGGTGCGGGGGCGCGTGGCCGACCGGGTCGGCGAACTCCATCAGGCTGAGCCGGTTGTCGGTCGCGGTGCCGGGCAGCAGGATCCTGGCCTGGCCGCCGAGGAACCAGAAGGGTTCACGTTCGGCCGTCGGCGCAAAGGTCGGGAAGAACCGGGTCACTTTCGCTCCTGACGTCATCGGTGCCCGCCCAGGAAATGCAGCAGCATGTCGGTCATTTCTTCGGGGTGCTCCTCGTAGATCCAGTGGCCGGAGTCGGGGACGACGGCCGGGGTGACGTGGGTGGCGTAGCGGCGTACCTGCTTCGCGACGGACGAACCGAGGCTGCCGGAGGCGCCGATCGCGAGCACCGGCATGGTCAGCGGCTTCTGCTGGAACCGTGCGTTGTCGGCGATGTCCTGGGGGAAGGTCCTGAACCACGCGAAGCTCGCTTCGAGGCGTGCGTGGTCGCGCAGGTAGGAGGCGAAGACCTGGAGGTCGTCCGGGGTCAGGGCTTCCTTGTGTACGGCGAGGCCCCGCATGAAGCCCGACGTCCAGGTCAGCTCACGGCCCCGGATCAGGCTCTCCGGGAGGCCGGTCTGCAGGGAGAAGAAGCCGAAGTGCCATGCGCCCGGTCCCTGGGCCGTCAGCGACGGAAATTGGTAGATGCCCTGGTCGGGGATCGGCGCCTCGCTGAGGACCAGTTTCCTGACGCTGTGCGGGTATTGCGCGGCGTAGGCGTAGGCGACCATCGTGCCGATGTCGTGGCCGACGACGTTCACGTCGTGGTCCTTGCCGAGGGACGCGAGAAGTGCGTGCAGCTTGGCGGCCATGGTCTTCTTGTCGTAGCCGGACGCCGGGGCGTCGCTGTGGCCCGCGCCGGGCAGGTCCGGGGCGATGACCGTGTAGTGCTCGGCGAGCGCGGGCATGATGCCGTGCCACTCGTACCAGGTCTGCGGGTAGCCGTGGATCAGGACCAGCGTCGGGCCGTGGCCGCCGATGACGTAGTTGATGCCGGTTCCGGCGACCTGGGACTTGTTTTCGCTGAAGCCGGCGGGCATCCGCTCGCCGGCCGACGATGCCGGCTTGGCTGAGGCCGCGGCCGTGAGGGTGGTCGTGCCGAGGCCGACGGCCAGGGCGAGGATCGCCGCCGCCAGGCGGCGGGATCCGGGCAGGCGGAGTCTCACTGGTCCATCCAAGGGATGTGAGGGGGTGAGCGATAAGCGGCGATGCCGGTGGCGGGCCTGCTACGTGACGGCGGGTCAGAGGGACTCGACGAGGCCGCCGTCGATGATGAAGTCGGCGCCGGTGATGTTCGTTGCCGCGGGACCGGCGAGGTAGACGACGAGATCGGCCACCTCGGCCGGACGGGTGAAGCGACCGGTCACCGACTGGCCTGCCGCACCGCGGGCCACCTCACGGGGATCGACGCCCCGGGAGGCGCCGACCGTGGCGGCGACACCGTCGGCGCCCTGCCACAGCGCCGTCTCCACCGGGCCCGGTCCGACGGTGTTCACCCGCACGCCCTGCGGCCCCACTTCCTTGGACAGGGCCTTGCAGAAGTTGGTCAAGGCCGCCTTCGCCGCGCCGTAGTCGATGACCAGCGGGTCCGGCAGCCTGGCGTTGACGGAGGAGACGGTGACGATGCGTCCCGCGCCGGTGGCGAGCAGGTGTGGCAGGGCGGCCCGGGTGGTGCGGACGGCGGCCATGAGGTTGACCGTGAACGTCCACTCCCAGTCCTCGTCCGTCACGCTCAGGAAGCCGTCGACCCGCGGCCGTACCGCGCCGACGTTGTTCACGAGGACGTCGACACCACCGTGGACGGCTACGGCTTCGGCGACCAGCGCGGCCGGACCGTCGGGGGTCGCCAGGTCGACTTCCACGACGGTGAGTTCGGCGCCCTGCTTCACCAGCGCGTCGAGGGCTTCGGTACGTTCCCTCGATCCGGCGACGACGCTGGAACCGGCCGCGAGGAAGGCCTCGACGACGGCCAGTCCGATACCGCGCCCGGCACCGGTGACCACGACGGCCTGTCCCACAAGGCCCGCGTCGGCACCGGGGGTTGCGGTGCTCCGGGAGGGCGACGTCATCGTGCGGTCTCCGGACTCTGCTGCCGCAGCCAGGTGAGAACGGTGTCCGCGACCTCGCGCCAGCCGCCGTCGATCGTCAGGGAGTGCCCGCGGTCGGGGAAGTTGATGATGTCCGTGACGGCCTCGGAATGCCGGTACTGCTTGAGGGTGGCCCGGGTGACGACCTCGGGCACGGTGTGGTCCTTGCCGCCGGAGATGAGCAGCAGCGGGCCGCGTCCGCTGTTGTCCGTGTCGACCTTCGCGGGCGAGTGGGGGTTGAAGTTGGCGGCGGCTGCCTCGTAGAGCGGCTTGCCCGGCGCGGGGATGGTCCAGCGCTCGTACAGGGCCGCCGATTCCTCCTCCGCGATGGCGTTGCCGAAGGCGAACCTGAACTGCTCCGGGGTCAGGGAGACCGACCGGCGCTTGTTGGCCGGGTTCTTGAAGACCGGGAGCGTCGCCTTCAGTGCGGACAGGGGCAGTGGCAGGACGCCCTTGATCTGTGCGGCGTCGATCGCGACCGCGGCGGCGGCGCGGTCCTGGCCGAGCAGCTTCTGGGCGATCATCCCGCCGAAGGAGTGCCCGATCACGAGGGGCCGCGCGGGCAGGGTCTCGAACAGGGTCGCGTAGTGGTCCACGACGTCGTCGATGCCGTATCCGGCCACGCTCTCGGGGTTCTGACGCGCCTCCTCGACAGTGTCGGGGTCGCCGGGCCACCCCGGCGCGGAAGGGTCGTAGCCCTCCGCGCGGAACAGATCGATCCACGGTTGCCAGGAGGAGCTGTGCAGCCAAAGGCCGTGGATGAAGACCACGGGAAGGGGGACGGTCACGGCGGGACCTCTCGTGTGTGGGTGTGCTGACCCGACATCCGCACACGAAACCGGAAACTCCGCTGCTCTCGCACCGGGGTTACACCCCAGTGGTTCGGGGGCGGGTGGAAGTGGGCGGCGAGGAGCCAGGCATGGTCTCCGCCGAATTGGCCGGGGCATGGACCAGAGTCGGGCCAGTGGGCCGAACACAACCGGGACCTCATTGCCCTCGACGCGGCGGACCTCGCGTCGAATGAACGAATCAAGGGCTGCGGGGCGGAAGGTCGCCGGGCCGGAAGAAGCGTGCCGCGGCCACCAGGAGCAGGGCGAGTGCGGCGGGAACCGCATAGGCGATGCGGAAGTGGCCCGTCGCCCCGAGCCCCCCCCCGCTCGCTCCGGCTCCGACGAGGACGCCGACGTAGTTGAAGACGTTGAGCCGGGCCAGCACCGTCTCGGGGGCGCCGGGTCGCAGTCGGCCCGCCGCTGCGACGCACAGCGGGGTGAGGGCGGCGACTCCGAGGCCGGCACACCCTGCCGCGGCGAAGGCGTACGGCCAGCTCGGGGCCGCGGCAAGGGCGGCCAGTGCCACGGCCGCGAGCAGAGCGGCGGCTCGCTGCCACCTCGGCCGCGGCGATCTGGCCCTCCGGGCGAGCGAGACAAGTTCCGCTCGCCCTTGGTGAGTTGGGTGCGCTGTTGCGAGGTGGAACACACGCCCGGGCACACGCCTCCAGTGCGCGGTACGCCCAGGTCATGAACGGCCGTCATGTGTATGCGAGCTGGCCCGGCACGAACTGCGCGAGATCATGAACGCGATCCTGTGCGCGGACCGCACAGGCTGGCAGTGGTTGTTCCGGGCTTTCCGCTGTGCGTTGCCCGGGTGGCACGTCGGCCTTCGTCGACCCGCTGCTGCCGCCGTGGCGGACTGCCGCCCCGCTCGAAGCCGGACTGCTCCTGACTCCGCTGCGAACTCGGTCCGGCCTACGGCACCTTCGCCCCGCCCCGTGCCCACGGTGCGCTTGAGGGCGATCGTCCGGTCAGGGGTCACGCACCTGCACGGCAGACGGTCCCTTCGCTTCAGCGGTAGTTCACCAAGCTTGGACCGGTGACGGCAGGCGGCCGGCAGACGGCGATTCAGGACTCCGGTGCACGGGTCGGGGCAACGTCAATGGCCTTTGTGGGCAGGTCTGTTCTGCCCGGCGCTGTGCATCCATGGAAGCGCGCTGCCGTCTCGGTCATAGGCCGATGCCGTGTGCAAGGAGACTCTCGGCCGTCTCGGCGATGGTGTCCTCGATCGGCCGGGCCCGCCACCCCAGGAGTCGCTCGGCCTTGGCGCTCGTGGCGTCGAGATCGCGGCCGAGCTGGTGCCTGAGCAGTCGTAGTTCCGGGTTCACGACACCCAGCGCGCGGGCGAGCCAGACGGGCAGTTCACGGGTCGGGGCCTTCGCGGCGCGCTCACCCAGGCGGTCACGCAGTATGCGGGCTATCTCGACGACGCGCAGGCTGTGCCCGGCGACGGCAAGGAAGCGCTCGCCGGCGGCTGCCGGATCGGTCATCGCACGCACGTGCAGGTCGGCGACGTCGCGCACATCCACGTAGCCCATGGCGAAGGGCGGGCACGCCGGGACCCGTCCCTCGAGCATTCTGCGCACCAGACGCAGGGACGGCGGGTCGTCCGGGCCGAGCAGGGGGCCGAAGACGCCCACGGGATGCACCGCTGTCAGCTCCAGACCATCACCTTCTTCTTGGACGAACTGCCAGGCGGCGCGCTCGGCCAGGGTCTTGGAGCGCTGGTAGGGCGGGATGTCGCTGTCGAGGTCGGTCCAGTCCTCCTCGGTGAACGGGGTCGAGCGCGGTGGGTGCCCGATCCCGATGGCACCGAAGGCACTGGTGAGGACGACCCGGCGGACTTTGGCGTCACGGGCGGCGCGCAGCACTCGTACAACGCCCTCCCGTGCCGGGACGACCAGGTCGTCGTCGTTCGCCGGGGTGTGACGCAGGGTCGGGGAGGCGACGTGCAGGACGTAGTCGCAGTCGGCGACGGCGTCGTCCCAGTCCTCGGGGTGTTCGAGGTCGGCGCGTACGACCGTGAGGCGGTCGTCGTCGAACGGACCGGCCTCGTGGAGCCATGAGCGCAGTGCCGGTTCACGCCGCAGGTCGCGAACCGTGGTGCGTACGGCGTGTCCGGCTTCGAGCAGGGTCAGGACGCACCAGCTGCCGATGAAACCTGTTCCTCCGGTGACCAGTACCTGTGACATCTGTGTCTCCTCAGCGCGCGACGTGCGCATCGAAAGGGGGTAGCGGGCGCGTCGCGTGACGACGCGGGGCGGAAGCGGCCAGGCCGCTTCCGAGGAGGGCGTGGCCGATCATGATCGGGTAGATCACGGCGCGCTCGAACATGCCGACGTTCCACATCCAGCCGGTGAGGACGTCGGCCATGAAGAGCGGGAACGCGATCAGTCCGAGGGTGCCGAGTGCGACGCTCGCGAGCGACCTGCCCCTGCCGAGACCGGCGCGGGCTCCATTGGCTCCGACGACGATCGCCATGGTGTTGCCGGCGATCATGACGGTCTGCGCGCCGAGGGTGTGGAACGCGATGAGGCCGTTGTCGACGTTGGCGTTGGAGCCCTGGACGATGCCGACGAGCGCGACTCCGATGCCGGCGAGGACGGCGAGGACCAGGACAATGACCGGGCGGGGGCCCCTGCGGGGGTCGAACACGAGGAACGAGCCGACGATCAGGAGGATGCCGTAGAGGACCCAGCCCGTGTCCATGACGGCCCCGAGAGGGGAGTTCGCGACCTGCCCGAACGCGGTCTGTGCCGGACCGGTCAGGCCGAGGTGACTGACCCAGTTGTAGAGGGGTGAGTACGGCGGGTCCTGCCAGGCGGCAGCGGTGATGAACTCGGCGAGCCAGGACAGGAGCGGGCCGAGGAGGATGAGGAGGGCCCCGGCGTTGGTGGCAGCGCCGGAGCGGACGATGGGCTTCACGGGCTCCATGGGCTTCATGCCAGGGCCATTCCGGGGACGCGTCGGCGGATGGCCTCCATCTCGGCTTCGTCCGAGACGCCCTGCCAGTCGTACCGCGGCGTGTATGGGGCCTCCAGGGCGCGCACCTCGTCGTCGGTGAGCTCGACTTCCAGGGAGGCCACGGCCTCGTCGATCTGCCGGATCGACCCGGCGCCGACCAGCGGTGCGGTGACGACCGGCTGACGTTGCAGCCAGGCGAGTGCGACCTGCGCACGGGTGACGCCGCGCGCGTCCGCCACCTGCCCGACCGCGTCGACTATCGCCTTGTTGGACGCCTCCTCCTCGGGTGAGTAGAGGAGGTCCGCGTACGCTCCGTCCGTCTCGGAGCGTGCCGTGGCGCGGGCGTCGTCCCACGCGCGGGCCAGGCGTCCGCGCGCCAGGGGCGACCAGATGACTGTGCCGACACCCTCGTCCAGGCACAGCGGGATCATTTCGCGCTCCTCCTCGCGGGCGAGGAGGTTGTAGTGGTTCTGCATCGACACGAAGCGCGCCCAGCCGTTCTGCTTCTGCAGGTGCAGGGCCTTCGCGAACTCCCATGCGTGCATGGAGGAGGCACCGAGGTAGCGGACCTTGCCGGCCTTCACGAGGTCGTTGAGCGCTTCGAGCGTCTCCTCCCAGGGGGTGGAGTGGTCGTTGCGGTGGATCTGGTAGAGGTCGATGTAGTCCGTTCCCAGGCGGCGCAGGGAGTGGTCGACCTCCGTCATGATCGCCTTGCGCGACAGCCCCCGTCCGTTCGGGCCGAGGCGCATCGGGTGGCGCAGCTTCGTGGCGATGACCACGGCGTCGCGGTCGGCGTAGTCCTTCAGCGCGCGGCCGAGGATTTCCTCGCTGGAACCGTTGGAGTACATGTTCGCGGTGTCGAAGAAGTTGATCCCCGCCTCCACCGCGTGCCGGATGAGCGGCCGGGCGTCCTGCTCGCCCTTCGACCAGACGGGGTGCCCGCGGTCGGGATCGCCATAGGTCATCGCGCCGATCGCGATCGGTGACACGTCCATGCCGGTGGTGCCGAGCTTGATGTAGTGCATGACGCCCCTCTAAAGTAAGTGGAGAGCTCTCCGAATACCGTAGTGGAGAGTTCTCCACTTAGCAAGGTGAGGTCCCCGTGGTCCGTTCAGACGCTCGCGAGAACCGGGCACGCATCCTCGCGGCCGCCCGCGAGGCGATCAGCGAGGACGGCAACGCCTCGATGAACCAGGTGGCTCAGCGCGCCGGAGTCGGGGCGGGCACGCTGTACCGCAACTTCCCCACCCGCGAGGCCCTGGTGCTGGCCGTCTACCAGGACGAGGTGGCGCGCATCACCGGCACCGTGCCGGACCTGCTGGCCGAGATGCCGCCACTGGAGGCGCTGCGCCACTGGACCACGGACCTCGTCGAAGCCATGCGCAAGAAGCACGGCCTGGGTGACGCCCTCAGCGCCGGGGCGCATCAGGCGATCACCGAGGAGAGCTACGGCCCCGTCATCGCCGCCCTCACCCAGCTCCTGGACGCCGGCAAGAAGGACGACAGCATCCGCCAGGACGCCGACCCCGGCGATTTCCTCCAGCTCACCGGGGCACTCTGGCGCGCAGCGTCCACCCCTGAGGACCGCGCCCCCCACATGCTCGGGCTCATCCTCGACGGCCTGAGCACGCACCGGTAGGCAACAGAAGTGGCAGACCAGGACCCGGTTGGACGACGGTGGGCCCGTGACCGAGGTCGCCGGGCTCACCCTCGGCAGCGAACTGACGTACCAGATCGTGGGCGCGGTCCGGTTCTGGACAGTGCTCGAACAGCCGCGGGAGTGCCTCGGCTGCGCGCGGGCTGCGGCGGGATGGCGCGGTCGGGATCCAGCGGGTGACGTCGCGCGGCAGGGGCGGCCGTTCGCCTGGGGTGTCGATCGGCAGGCCGCGGCGTAGGGGTGCGATGGCCTTCTTGACCCGTTGCTATTGGCCGCGGTGGTGCGGAGGCGGAATCCGTACAACGTCGTCGCACTCGCCGACAGTGCCGCGACTCGTGACGGAGCGTCACCGACGCACGGCCGACCAGGCCCGTGGCATTGACCCGTCTGTCCTCCCCCGCGCCACCTGGCGGGCTCCCTGGAGGCGCAGGCCGGTGAGTTGTTCGGAGGTTTCCCATACTCGGGTGGCCTCTTGGGTGCTGGTGAGGCGGCTGTAGAGCTTTTGCTCGGCGGGTGGGCCACCCAGGTGGAGCGGTCCGCTGGGTCCGTAGAACCGCCCGGGCTTGGCATCCGGGGACGTGGCGGCGTACAGGGCGGGGAATTTCGCGCTCTCGACGGTTCCGAGGAGGATGCCGCGGGCGGACAGGAAATGGATCACGCGGACACCGAGGGTGTCCTTGTCCCGCCCCATCTCGGGGCGGGCGGACAGCAGGCTGGTCGGTGCGACGCCAGGGTGGGAGATGTTGCTGGTGATGCCCCAATCGCCTTCCTCGCTGCGCCGGTTGAGTTCCACACCGCACAGCCCGAACGTGATCTTCGACTGGCTGTAGGCGCGCTGGCCGCGGTAGTAGCGTGCCCAGGCGGCGCGTGCCGTCGTTGAAGGCGTGGACGTCCCACTGCTGGTAGCGGCCGCTGTTGCAGGGGGAACGTACGGAACCCGTATTCCCGGCTGTCGTCCATGCAGCGCGGTGTGCCGAGGCTCTGGAAGGTGTTCACGACCAGGACAGTGCTCCCGCTGTCCTGGGACTCCTGTGCGGCCTCGGCGCTGCCGGTCGTGGTGACCAGTGCGCCTGCGCAGAGCAGGGCCGCCGCGGCCGTCTTGAGCGACTACATGTCATCCCCCGGATGTCTGAGTGGTCGGACTCGCGCGCCAAGACTCACACCGGGGCCCCACAGCCACCAGACGTTTCAGCTATGACCGAAAGGAGGTTCGCGACGGTGTCCGGGAAAGCCGGCAGGTCCCAGGACGCGGGCTGGCCGGGCGGCCGCTGCTGGGCGGGCCCCCTTCCGGTGCGCGAGGGCAACCGAGGGTGAAGGAGCCCCAGCCGGTGTTGCTCCGGCCTTCGCGCCACGCCCAGGTATCCCTACCGAATCCGGCTGCAGGGAACCGTGCTGGACTTGCCGTGGAGCGAGCCGATCACCTCAGGCGGTGAAGCGGTGAGCGCGAGGAAGCGCCACATGACGTCACCGCCGACGACGCCACCGCCTTCCGTATCCGGGAACTGCTCGCCGCACGGTGCGCGATCGCACCGGCGACCGGTAGCCGTCTCGCTGCACCTCTTGCGTTTCAGTCCGGCAGCCAGTGCAGTTCGTGCGCGAGGGTCTTGGCGACGGTATGGATGCGGTGGTGTAGCGGCGACTGCTCGCGTGGGAGGACCAGGTGGATCGTCAGGCTGGGGGCGCCCCGCAGTGGTCGCCAGGTGAGACCGGTCGGTTGTGCGGTGGCCGCGGCTTCTCCGGCCGGGGCGAGGGTGACCCCGTCGCGCAGGTCGCGCTGAGACATGTCGAAAAAGGCTGCGGTCGTGTGGAATCGGGGGTGTGGTCGGGTGTCTCGGAACAGTGCGGACAGCTGATCGTGGATTACGGGGTTGGCCGTACGGTCGGGGAGTCGCAGCGGATACGCGGCCGCGTCGGCGATCTCGATCTCCGGGTGTTCGGCCAGCGGATGGTGCTGTGCCAGTTGGACTCCGATGCGCGCACGCCGCAGCAGGAACCGGCGCACGCCACGGCCCGGTTGTTCACCGCGGGTGATCCCGGCATCGATGCGGCCGTCGGCCACCGCGGGGGAGATCTCCGGTGTCGGCATCGGGACCGCGCCGACCTCGAGTCCCGGGCTGCTGCGAATCAGCCTGTCCACCAGGGCCGGTGTCGTCTCGGCGCCGGTGCTGAGGCTGTATCCGATGCGCAGCGTGCCCAGTTCACCGGCCGCCGCGCTCCGGGCGGTGTCCCATGCCCGGTCCAGCGCCGCCAGCGCGGGCGGCGCGGATTCCGCCAACGCCGCACCTGCCGTGGTCAATACGACGCTGCGCGTGTTACGGACCAGCAGGGCCGTACCGAGTTCCGCCTCCAGTCGGCGCATCCGGGCGCTGAGTGCGGGTTGTGCGATACCGATCCGTGCGGCCGCGCGGGTGAAGTTCAACTCCTGCGCCAGTACCAGGAAGTACCGCAGGCTCACCGTATCCGGCGCCACGTGCCCTCCCCGCCGATTGATAACGATCCGTTCTGAGCCTAGGCCGTACCGGTCTTTCCCTCGACCGCATATCAAGCCCTAACCTGCGCATATGACGATTCAACTGACCGCAGTATCCGTCGCCGGGATCGATCGGTCCGCGTGTCAATTCGACGTCTGACGTGGCCGGTCGAACACAGGAGGTTTCCATGGCTAAGGGCTACTGGGTCAGTGTCTACCCCGCCATTTCCGACCCTGAGACGCTGACTGCCTACAACAAGCTGGCCCGTCCGGCTGTCCAGGCTGGGGGCGGGCGCACCCTGTCCCGTGGCGGTCGAGTCGTCGCCCACGAGGCCGGAATCACGCAACGCGTCGTTCTGATCGAGTTCGACAGCTTTGAGCAGGCCGTCGCGGCATACGAGAGCGAGGCATACCAGAAGGCGCTGGTGGCCCTCCCCGACGGCGTCGAGCGCGACTTCCGCATCATCGAAGGCATTGCCTGACCGGCGGGCCCGGCCGTCGCTGAGCATGAGTTCGAAGCCATGCCCCGCGTCCCAGTTCGTCGTCGACGTCCGGGCCGGCGGCGCTGTCTCGCTGACCTCGTCTGCGAAGCTCGCCCTCGCCCGAAGCGAACCGCTTCTCCCGCGACAGATCGGTCAACGTTGCAGGACGCCCACCGCCAGTACCCCGCTGGCCTGTCGGGGCGAAGAAGTCGCCGGAGCTATCTCGGCGCACGCAACTTGACTGTCGGGACCGGCTGCCGCGATGTCCTCCAGGCCCTCCCAGAGTGTGTGGGTCTCCTCGATTCGTCCACCGGTCGTGCTCGCCGCGAGGATGAGGTGGCTTCGCGGGCCAGGCGGCGGTGGTGCGTTCGATGACCCAGCGGCGGCATCGGATGCCCCACCGCAGCCTCAAGCACGGCCCCAGCCACGGCCTCGGGCGGCGCAGGCGCCTGCAGTTCGCCGACCGCAGCCTGTTGCCGCCTCCTGTGGATGGTCTCGTCGTCGGTCACGCCGATATTCGTTGCAACTGCCACCGACAGCCTGTCCGGGCCGTCCGAGGAGACTCGTGGTGGGCACCGTTGATCACCGAAGGGCGTGCGGACAGACGATGAGACGGTGACCGCCGGCCACAGCATGGATCGCATGCCGGCGAACATGGTCGACGTACGCGTCAGCCGGCCCGAA
This sequence comes from Streptomyces sp. NPDC047081, assembly GCF_040643775.1. Taxonomy (NCBI): domain Bacteria; kingdom Bacillati; phylum Actinomycetota; class Actinomycetes; order Kitasatosporales; family Streptomycetaceae; genus Streptomyces; species Streptomyces sp. NPDC047081. The sequence continues at coordinate 30,456 of NZ_JBEYUY010000034.1, forward strand.
GACCCACCGCCAGCGTCAGTTCAAGCACCCTGTGCGGCGATGCGAGATCCGGAAACAGCTCCCGCAGCTGCGCCATCCGGTACCGGACGGTCTGGGGATGGACGAACAACGCCGCCGCCACCTCCTCCCGCCTGCCCTGGTGCAGCAGCCACTCCCGCAACGTCTCCTCCAGCCGCCGTGCGGTCGCAACCGGCAAGGTCCGCAATGGTGCGAGGGCCCGGGCACGCAGGTCTGCGAACGCGTCCGCGTCGGCGCTGAGCACCAGTTCGGGCAGGTGGTCCTCGGTGTCGCGGATGTCTGGGGAGAGCACGCGTGCACGCACGGCGCGTTGGTAGGAGGCGGACGCACGCGTCCAGGGACGGGCCGGGCCGATGACGGCGGTGCGGTCGGCCAGCTGCCGCACGAGATGGGAGCGGTCGGCGTCGGGGACGAGCAGTACGCCGGTGGCGTCCGGGAGATCGTCGAGGACGAGGGTGCTGGGGTCGAGCACTCGGTAGGCGGGCCGGGCCTGGGCGGCGGGCAGCAGGATGGCGGTCAGGGAGACCGGGGGCTGCCACCCGGCCCGTTGGGCAGAGACCAGCAGCACGTCCGGGCTCGCGCCGGCGAGCAGGTCGCGGGCCAGCTGTTCCAGGTGGCGCTCGTGGGCCCGGCCCCGGGCAGCCAGTTCGTCGGCGTGGCCCGCGGCACTCGCTGCGGACAGCTCGTCGATGTAGGCGAAGGTCAGCTCGGCGAACTTGGCCACCTCGGCGGCGGGCAGACCTGCAGGTACGGCACCCGCTGCCAGGCATCGCCACGCCACGCGGGCGCCGACGCGGTAGGCGCTGAGCAGGGCGTCCATCGATCGGCCGTCGCGTACCTCGCCGCGCCCCAGCTCGTAGGCGGCGTCACCGGCATCGCCGCCGGTGGCGTTCCCGCTCGCGAGGTCCAGGTAGTGCCCCAGGGCGGTGCGCACGGCTCGGCGGATGGTGGCGCCCATGGGGCCCGCCAGGGCATTGGCGTAGGACGGGACCTCGTCGATGATCGCCTGGACGACCTCGTCGGCGGTGGCCCTCAGCGCGGCCCGCAGTGCTGTGACCGTCGTCTCGTCCAGGGCCAGTTCGCTGACCCTCCGCATGGCATGGCTCACGTCTTTTATTCCCTGCGAACAATTCCACCGACCAGATTCACATCCTGCGGTCAGGACTTTACACCTCAAGGCGCATCAAGCTGGAGTCATGACGAGTGCAGCCCTCCGCAGCAGGGCGTGGAAACTGCTGGAGATGGTCACGACGCCACTGCTACCGTCGGACTACCTCGACCTGGTCAGCCCGCTGCGTGCGGGCGCCGATCTGCGCGGGCGCATCGAGGCCGTACGCCCCGAGACGCCGGACGCCGCGACCATCGTGATCCGGCCGGGACGGGGCTGGCGCGGCCACACGGCCGGTCAGTACGTGCGGGTCGGAATCGACGTCGACGGGGTGCGCCTGTGGCGTGCCTACTCCCTCACCTCACCGACAGACCGCCGGGACGGCCGTATCACGATCACGGTGAAGGCGATCGAGGACGGCAAGGTCAGCAACCACCTGGTCCGCAGGGCGAAACCGGGCACGCTGATCCAGCTCGACCAGGCGACCGGTGACTTCGTGCTGCCCAAGGCCCCGCCCGCCAAGGTGCTCTACCTGACGGCCGGCAGCGGCATCACGCCCGTGATGGGCATGCTGCGCGACACCGCGTTCGACGACGTCGTCATGGTCCACTGCGCGCCACGACCGCAGGACGTGATCTTCCGCGGCGAACTGCACGGCCTGGTCGCGGCGAACAAGCTGCGGCTCACCGAGGTGCACACCGACACGGACGGCATGCTCGACATCGCCCGTCTCGACGAACTCGTGCCCGACTGGGCCGAGCGCGAGACCTGGGCCTGCGGGCCCGCGGGCCTGCTGGATGCCGCCGAAAAGCACTGGAGCGAGCACGGCGTACCAGAGCGCCTGCACACCGAACGCTTCCGCCCCAGCGTCGTCGCCACCGGCGACGGCGGCGAGGTCACGTTCAGCGCCACCGGCAAGAGCGTCGACGCGGATGGCGCCACGCCGTTGCTGGACATCGGCGAGGAGGCCGGTGTGCTCATGCCCTCCGGGTGCCGGATGGGCATCTGCTTCGGCTGCGTCACGCCGCTCAAGGCGGGCGCCGTACGCGACCTGCGCACCGGCGAGATCACCCAGGCCGAGCCGGGCGTCCTCATCCAGACCTGTGTGTCCGCCGCGGCGGGCCCCTGCGACATCGAACGGTAGGAGCACCGTGACCGCCATCGACCCCACCGCCCATCTGACCGCGGAGCAGATCGAGGAGCTCGGCCGCGAGCTGGACGCGATCCGCGACGAGGTGATCGCGAGCCGTGGCGAGAAGGACGCCGCCTACATCCGCAAGGTCATCTCGGCGCAGCGCAAGCTGGAGCTGGCCAGCAGGGGCGTGCTGCTGTTCTCGATCTTCCCGCCCGCGTGGCTGCTCGGCACCGCCGGGCTGTCCGTGGCGAAGATCATGGACAACATGGAGATCGGCCACAACATCCTGCACGGCCAGTGGGACTGGATGCGAGACCCGAAGATCCACTCCACCACCTGGGAGTGGGACCACGTCTCGCCGGCCGACCAGTGGAAGCACTCCCACAACGAGCTGCACCACACGTACACCAACGTCATCGGCAAGGACAACGACCTCGGCTACGGCATCATGCGCGTCGACGAGGACCAGAAGTGGTACCCCTTCCACCTCGGCCAGCCGCTGTGGAACTTCATCAACGCCTGCTTCTTCGAGTACGGGATCGCCGCCTACGACCTGGAGCTCGGCAAGAACCTGCGCAAGCGCCGCCGCAAGGACCCGGAGTTCCGCGCGCGGGCCAAGGCCGTGGGCCGCAAGATCCGCAAGCAGGTGCTCAAGGACTACGTGATCCACCCGCTGCTGTCGGGCCCGTCGTTCCTGCCCACGCTCGCCGCCACGTTCACCGCGAACCTGGTCCGCAACCTCTGGTCCCACTCGGTGATCATGTGCGGGCACTTCCCCGAGGGCGTGCAGGTCTTCGAACGCCGCTCCATCAAGGGCGAGACGCGCGGTCAGTGGTACCTGCGCCAGATGATGGGCTCCGCCAACATCAGCGGCAGCAAAGCCATGCACTTCATGACCGGCAACCTCTCCCACCAGATCGAACACCACCTGTTCCCGGACCTGCCGAGCAACCGGTACGCCGAGGTCGCGGTGAAGGTGCGCGCGCTGTTCGAGAAGTACGAACTCGACTACGTCACCGGGCCACTCCCCCAGCAGGTGTTCTCCGCGTGGCGCAAGGTCTTCCGGCTCTCCCTGCCGAACCAGAAGCCCAAGGTCGAGACGCCGGACCGCGAGCAGGAGCTCGTCGCGGCCTGATTCCCGGTATCGGTCCAGACATCCCTTTGATGCAGCGGTGGCACGCAGCCGCGGCGAAGTGCCCTGAGCCGCGAGGAAACCGCGCCTGGCCTGGCGTCGGCGCTGTGACCTGCCGATTTCAGGTTTGGTGCAGGTTCGCCGAAGACGGCAGCGCCACGATGACCTCTGTCTGATCGTCGGCGCCCTCGTGAGGCGGCCGGCCGATCGAGGGGGACCATCATGCCGATCCAGGAGGGCGCCGTCGTCCCCCGTCACACCACGACCGGTGTTCCCGACGCCCGGGTCAGCGTCCACCCCGTCACCACGGAGGACGGGCTCGGCCTTCAACTGACCCGTTTTCGCCGGGCGGAGTGCGACGACGTCGTACTCCTCGTCCATGGACTGACCGCGTCCAGCGACCTGTTCATCATGCCCGAGCACCGGAATCTGGCGGCCTGCCTCCTCGACAACGGTTTCACGGACGTACGGACGCTCGACATGCGGATGAGCAGCCGCTTCAAGTCGGCGACCGGTGCGTGCACGTCGTGGCGCACTGCCTCGGGTCGTTGACCTTCCTCATGAGCCTGTACGCCGGCGTCGTACGGGACATCACGAGCGTCGTCGCCAACACGGTCGGCCTGCTGATGCGCGTACCGGCCTGGTCGCGCTGGAAGCTGGCGTACGGTCCGCGCTCGTCGAGGGCATGCTCGGGCTGTCCCGGCTCGACCCGCGCGGCGGCGACGCGGCCTGGTTCAGCCGGAGCGGGTTGTTCGCCCGCCTGGTGTCACTGGCCCACCCCGAGTGCGACAACCCGGGCTGCCACATGGTGAGTTTCCTGTGGGGCACCGGCCGGCCCGCGCTCTACAGCCACGGCAATCTCGACCCCGTCACCCACGACCGGATCGCAGCCCTGCTCGGCCCTGTCGGGCTGGGCTACCACCGGCACATCCACAGAATCGTACGATCGGGTCGTGCCATGAAGTACGACGCCGACGAGCCGCGTCACGCGCGCCTCCCGGAGGACTACCTCGCGGCGGCGGCCGAGGGCGGCCCACCGGTGCTGTTCCTGACCGGCAAGCACAACCGCGTCTTCGGGGACTCCGTCGTACAGGAGCACGAGGAGATGTCGCGGGCGACCGGCGACCCCGACCGCTACGAACGGTTCGTCGCCCCCGCTACGGCTATGTGGACATGTTCATCGCCCGGAACGCGCACCGGGACGTGTTCCCGCGCCTCATCGACTTCCTCCGCCGAAGGGCGGTATGAGGTGGCGCAGTCGCACGCCGAGCACGTCCACACCGTCGTCGTCGGCTCGGGATTCGGCGGCTCCGTGACGGCGTACCGGCTGGCCGCGGCCGGGCAGCAGGTGGTCCTGCTGGAACGCGGACGCGCCTACCCGCCCGGCACCTTCGCCCGTTCCCCGGCCGAGATCGGCCGTGCGTTCAGGGACCCGAAGGCAGGGCTGCAGGGCCTGTTCGACGTGTGGAGCTTCCGCGCCTTCGACTCCGTCGTCGCCAGCGGACCCGCACGAGGTCGAGCGGATGCTCCGCCCGGTGCCCTACCGGCTCGACCGCCCCGGCTACACGGACACACCCCGGGCGCACGCGATGCGTGAAGCGGCCGAACGGCTGGGCCTGACGGCGGAACGGCCGCCGCTCGCGATCAGCTTCGCCCCGGAACCGGGCGCCGCCCCCGGGCCCGGACTGCCGCTGGCCGACGCCGAGGAGGACAACCTGCACGGTGTCGGCCGCCGTACCTGCCGGCTGTGCGGCGAGTGCGACCTCGGCTGCAACGACGGTGCCAAGAACAGCCTCGACCACACCTGTCTGTCGGCGGCACGGCGGCACGGCGCCGACAGGCGCACCGGGCACGAGGTGCGCGCTGTGCGGGCGCTCGCGCGTGGCGGATACGCGGTGGACTACGTCAGACATGAACCGGACGAGGAAGAGGGACTGGAGTCCCGAACGCTCCACAGCATCAGCTGCGACCGTCTGGTCCTCGCCGCCGGAACCTGCCCCGTCTGAGCCCGGCGATCGGCAGCCGGTTCTCGACGAACGGCGACCACCTCGCGTTCGTACTCCGGGCCAGGCAGGGCAACGAGCCCCGGCCGATGCGGCCCAGCCGCGGTCCGGTCATCACCAGCTCCATCCGGCTGTCCGACGCACTGGACGGCGTACCGGGCACGGCACGCGGAGGGTACATCCAGGACGCGGGACACCCGGGGTTCGTGGTGTGGCTCGTCGAAGGCGCTCACGCACCGCAGGGAGTCTCCCGGGCGGCCCCCTTCCTGGACGGGAGGCTGCTGCTCGACCGAATCTCCCACGCCCCGGACCCCAACCTCGCGGGCGCGTTCGCCGATCTCCTCGGCAACGGCGCGTTCACCGGTACGTCCCTGCCGCTGCTCGCGATGGGCCGAGACGTGCCGGACGGCGAACTACGCATGCGCAGCGGCCGGTTGGACAGTACCTGGACGGTACGGGACGGCAGCGCGGCCCAGTTCGAGCGGATGCGCGGCATCATGCGGCAAATCGCCGACGCGCTCGGCGGCGGATACGCCGACCATCCGCTGTGGCACCGGCGGCGCGTCCTCACCGTGCACCCCTCGGCGGCGCCCCCATCGGCCGGCACCCCGGCATCGGGGTCTGCGATCCGTACGGCGAGGTCTTCGGCCACCCAGGCCTGTACGTCGCCGACGGGGCGCCCATGCCCGGCCCGGTGGGCCCCAACCCGGCCCTCACCATCATGGCCCTGGCCGACCGTATGTGCACCCCCCTGCTGGAGCACGTCCCGCCGCGCCACCGGCGCTCGCGCACCGCGCGTACCCCCGTCGCACCTCTCTGCAGTTCACGGAGGGACTGCGGGGACGCTACGCACCAGGTGCGGACGGGTCCCTGACCGAACCGTTCGCGTTTCGGCTCACCGTCACGGCCGACGACGTGGACGCCTTCCTGGAGGAACCCGACCACGAGGCGCGCGCGGACGGCTGGATCGACAGCCCCTCCTTCGGAGGACGCCGCCCCGTCCTGCACGGCACCGTCCGCTACCGGCTCCACTGCACCGACACCGACGGTCTCCCCCGCACCTTCACCGGCCGCAAGGACCCGGCGCCCGGCGCCCCGGTCCGCCTGTGGGCCGACACGACTCGGCTGACCTTCCGCGTCCTGAACGGACACGTCCACGAACCGGGCGGGACCGACGCCGGTCTCCTGGGCACGGGAACGGCGCATCTCGGCGCCACCGATCTCGCGCGCCTTCTCACCACGTTCCGCACAACGGGCCCGCACGGCACCGCGGCTCTCACGCGCTTCGGCCGCTTCTTGGCCGGCGAGCTCTGGAACACCTACGCCCTTGGGCACCGCTGAGGACCTCCGGACATCGCGTCCCGTCCCAAGGCGTCGTGTCATGCGGCGAGTTGGTGGTGGGTGTCACCGTGTGCGGCACACCGGGTGGCCCTCCAGGGGCAACGGTCGGGCGGGTTCGATGGTCAAACAGGGCGCCATTAAGTCCGATAGTCGTGCCCGATGCCAACTTCCGGTCGTTCGGGGGTTGCCGAGGACCGGGTGCGCTGCCCCGTGGAGGATTCATGAGTCGCTTCGCCGCCCCACTTCGCGACAGACGAGGCGGCGGGCACGAGACCGCCCGGTCCGTGACCGCCGTACGCGCCCTGTGGCGCACATCCCCCGGCGGCGGCGTGACAAGCCGCGGGGCCGTGGTGGGGGCCATCGCCGTCCTGCTGGTGGGAGCGGGAGCTTCGGCCGACGCCGTGGCCGATGCCGCGCAGGGCGAACCGGTGGTCAGCGGTGCCGTCGTCAACTCCGGGCATGACGTCATCGTCGGGATCACGCACAACGTGGTGTTCCCGGTGACCGTCTCTGGATCAGACGACTCCGGACTGTCTTTCGTCGATGTGGACCTGAAGGGACCGCACGGCGGTTTCTACACCACGGACGCTTTCTGCGAGACCGCGACAGCCTGCACCACCTCCTTCACCGTCAACGCCCACCCTGCTCCCGGCAGTGACGATCCGGTCGATCTGGCCAATGCCAACGCGGGCACCTGGTCGGTGGACGCCCTGGCCGACGCCAACGACGGTGATTCCGTCTTCGCCCCCGGCGTGGGGTCGTTCAGCCTCAAGCGTGCCGCGCGTCTCACGGTGAACGCGTCACCGGAGCCCGTGGCCAAGGGCGCGCTCATCACCGTCACCGGCAAGCTGGTGCGGGCCAACTGGGACACCTATCGGTACGCGGGATATGCGGGCCAGGCGGTGAAGCTGCAGTTCCGTCCGAAGGGCAGCAGCACCTACACCACGATCGCCACCGTGAAGACCAGCAGTACGGGCAGCCTGCGCACGACCGTCAAGGCGGTCAAGGACGGTTACTGGCGTTGGCAGTTCACCGGCACCAGCACCACCGGGCCGGCCAAGGCCCCCGGCGACTATGTCGACGTACGCCCCTGAAACGGCCCCTGATGGGCGCGTGACACAGGGAGACGTACGAGCGTGAACTCGTCGTGACCGGCCGCTGGTTCCCGTCCAGCCCGCTGTGCGGGACCTGCGGTTTTCAGCCGCCGGAAGTTGCCGGCCGCCGGTCCGGTGGATGGCCGGGGTCGATGTCGACCGCGTGCCGCAGCCTCAGCAAGGCACCCTCCCGCCCCGCGCCCCACTGCACCGGTTCGACCACGAACCCGACGTGATCACCCCCCGCGTCGAGGCGTAGCTCGACCTTGCCGACGAACCAGGCCGCCGCGTCCGTCAGGACGGGAGCCCCGCCGTAACCCGGTGTCCACCGCGCCTGTGCGAACTTGTCGTACCCGGCACCGCACTCACCGCCGAAGAGGGCGGCCAGATCGTGCTGCTCGCGGGTCAGCAGATGGACGCCCAGGCAACCCGCGGCACGGGCGGCCTCGTAGGTGTGGTTCGCCTTGGAGAGCCACACGGTGAAGCGCACCGGCTCGATGGAGCACTGCGAGAAGAATCCCACCAGACAGCCCGTCGGTCGCTCGCCGACGGCGGTCGTGACCACGCACATCTCGGGATCGAGCCGGTCGGTGAACGCATCGGACTCGGCCACGTGCCCCCACTCCCGTCCCACATCGCCACCCGCGCGCCGATGTCACCCGAGTGCCCCACTCGGCCTTCAGGTCACCATCTCAGCCGTCGAGGCCCAGCAGTGGATGATCGAACAGGGCAAGCCGGGCGGTGATGCGCTTGCCGACGGGCTCTCGCTGTGCGGCGAACCCGTCGACCACCGCCATGACGATCTCCAGGCCGTGCTGCCCGACCCGTCCGGCGTCGGTGGTCCGGGCCGCGGGCAGGGTCGCCTCCGTGTCCCACACGGCGATCTCCACCGAGCCACCGGTGACCCGTAGCTGCAGCAGCACGGGTCCGAGCGCGTACTTCAGGGCGTTGGTCACCAGTTCGCTGACCACCAGCTGTGTCAGGCCCGTGGTGCGTGCCGACACCGGCAGACCGTGCTTGGACTGGACCCGTGCGAGGAGCTCCGACGCCCTGGACCTCGCATCGGCGATACATCCGACCTCTCCGTCCAGGGCCACGGTCACCTCGGCGGGCGCGTCATCCGGCATCCGGGAACACTCCTCCAACAGGACACGCTCCCTGCCGACCATGTGCGGTACCCCGTTCATGAACGCGCCACTTCCCCGAAAATCGCGCACTACACCCGCGCCGCGCGTACATGTGTGGGCCATGTGCACGCGTCGCGCACGGTATCCCGGGGCAACGTTGCCAACGGACACATGGCCAGTCCCGTCGAGTGCGCAAGGGATACGAGTGACGGACAACCAGGAAGCAGCGGGTCGCGGTCGGCTGTCCGTGGTCCGGACCGAGGCCGACGGTGTCGTCGTCCTCAGCCTCCACGGCGAGATCGATCACCAGAGCGTCGCCGCTCTCGCCCGGGCCGCCCGGGCGTGGCCGCGGCTCGCGGGCGTGGGGGGGCGCCGTACTGCGGACGATGCAGCTCGTGGGACTCGACACCGTCGTCAGCTGTCACCCGACCGTCCGGGACGCCCTCCCCCGTTGACTCACCTCCGAAGTCACGCGCGTGGCGCGCGAGGTGGGCACCGAGGGCACCCTCGGCGGCCAGGCCGACGTGCGGGGGGTCTTGGGCACCTGGGCGGACCTGACCGACTCGGTCAACGCCATGGCCGGCAACCTCACCTCCCAGGTCCGCAACATCGCCCAGGTGGCGACGGCGGTCGCGCAGGGCGACCGTCCCCAATGTCGCGCGGAGTAGGACGGCTCTCCGGCGTCCTGTGTTCACGTCCGCCCCCCCTGGCACCCGCGATCCGTCCAGATCGAGATGGAACGGGCAAGGCAGGGAGAGGGGCCAGTCGCAACAGCCCTACGAAGGCGGCAAGTTGGTGCTCCATTCCGCCGCTCGGTGCCGCCCGCAGGCGCCGGCGTCAGTCCTGCCGTGGGACGCCGCCGAGGGCGTCGCGCAGTTGGGCGCGGGCCGTGATGCCGAGCTTGGGGAAGATCTTGTGCAGGTGGAAGCCGATGGTGCGGGGAGAGAGGTAGAGCCGGGCCCCGATGTCGCGGTTCGTGAGGCCTTCCGCGGCCAGGTGGGCGATCTGCAACTCCTGCGGTGTCAGGTCGGCCAGGGCTTCGTGTGCGGCGGGAGCGGTCACCGTCACGCCCGTTGCGCGCAGCTCCGCGGTGGCGCGCTCGGCCCAGGGGCGGGCGTCCAGTCGTCCGAAGATGTCGAGGGCGGTGGTGAGGTGGGGGCGGGCTTCGGCGTTGCGTCGGCGGCGCCGTAGCCACTCGGCGAAGTCGAGGTGGGCGAGGGCGTGTTCGAAGGGCCACCGCGCGGTGGCCGGGTCCTGGACGGCCGCGCGGAAGTGAGGCTCGGCGTCCTCGGGGTCGCTGAGCAGGGCCCGGGCCCGGTGCACGATCGCGGCGAGGCGGGCGGAGCGGTCCTCCTCCAGGGTTCGTTCGGCGGCGTGGAGCACGGTGCGGGCGTCGTCCGTCTGTCCGGTGCGGACGGCCGCGGCGGCGAGATCGGCGAGGTGGTAGAGGGAGGCGTGGTAGTGGACGGGGGCCGGGCGGGCATCGTCGGTGAACGTGCGGCGAAGGTGGCCGTACGCCGACTCGTGGTCACTCTGCGCCAGGGCCGCCAGGGCGAGGGCGTGGCGGTGACGCACGTACAGGCTGCGGGACTTGCGCAGGTCCCGGCCGCGTACGGCGTCCTCCGCCTGTGCTCGCGCGCCCGCGTGGTCCCCTCGGGCGGCGAGCAGGGTGGCCTGGAGGAGCGGTGAGCCCACGGCGACGTTGTCCGCGCCCGCCTCGGTGGCCATCCAGAAGGCTTCCTCGGCGGCGGATCGGGCCGCGTCCCAGGCTCCGCTCTCGAAGTGGGCCAGGGCGAGGGCCTGCGCGACGGTGCAGTTGGCGCCGGCGGTGGCGGCGCGGCGCAGCTGGTCCATGGCCTGCCCGAGCAGGCGTACGGCCTCGTCGGTCTCGTCCAGGATCCAGGCCGCGCCGCCGAGTGAGACGAGCCCGGTCAGCGAGCCCTCGGGCAGGGTGTCCACGACGTGGGCGAGGTTCTTCAGGTTCTGTTGCCGGTCCGTGAAGGGGCTGCCGGCCGCCCGGGGCCAGACACGGTCGGTCTCGTCCGGCTGCGGTGCGATGAGGTCGCTGATCCGCTGGAGTTCGTGCCGGTAGCGGGGCTCGCCCGAGTTGTACGCCGGTGTCGCGGCCGTGCCCAGCGCGCTCAGGGCGAGCGCCGGTGCCGAGGCGGCCATCGATTCGGCCACGGGCAGCAGGAAGGCCAGGGAGTCGTCGTGCCGCAGCGTCACGGCGAGGGACCAGCCGGCGCGCAGGGAGGCTTCGGCGAGGAGCTGGGGGTCGTCGGTCAGTGTGGTGACGCGGCCGGCGCTCTCCCCCACCCACTGCGGATGCCCGGCGTACATGGCCGACGTGGCCGCGGCGAGCAGCCGCCGGGCCCGCTGCCGCGGATCGGGGGTGAGTTCGGCGGCGCGTTCGAGTGCGGTGGCCGCGGCCGCGTGTCCGCCACGCTGCTGGAAGCGCTCCGCGCTCTCGGCCAGGGTGCGGGCCACGTCCTCGTCCGGTCCGGATGCGGCGGCGGCCAGGTGCCAGGCACGACGGTCCGGTTCGTGGGTGAGCGCGGCGGCGAGAGTCAGGTGGGCCTCGCGGCGTTCGGCGAAGGACGCCGCCTGGTAGACGGCGGAGCCGACCAGGGGGTGGCGCAGCCGGACCTGGCCGGCCTCCACCCGCACCAGACCCGCCTGTTCGGCGGGTTCCCAGACCTGCGGTGTGCCCGCGTCGGGCACGGCGTCCAGGACGTCCGAGAGCTGTGCGGTGCCCGCGGCCGCCGCCACGAGCAGGACGCGGCGCGTCGGGGCGGGGAGGGCGGGCAGGTCGGCGGCGAAGAGCTGCTCCAGCCGGGCGGTGAGGGGCAGCGAACCCGCGGCGCCGAAGTCCCGGATGCCCGGATCCCTGGCGAAGGCCCGGGCGAGCTCCATGAGGGCGAGGGGGTTGCCCGCCGCCAGTTCCAGGATCCGCGCCCGGACCCGGCCCTGCGGCGGCCGTGGCCCGCTGTCCAGTAGCAGCCCGGCCGCGGCCCGGTCCAGCGGGCCGGCCGCCAGATGGGGAAAGTCACGGTCGAAGCGGGCCGGCACCGCTTCCTCGCGTGCCGCCAGCAGCAGGGCGGCGGGTTCCCCGTCGAGACGCCGTGCGACGAAGGCGAGCGCGTCCAGGGAGCCGACGTCCAGCCAGTGGGCGTCGTCCACGACGATCAGCAGCGGACGCTCCGCCGCCGCCTCCGAGAGCAGCGTCAGCACCGCGGTCCTGATCAACAGCGGGTCCGGTGCCGCCGCTTCGTCGGCCTCGCCCAGACCCAGCGCATGGGACAGGGCGTCCCGTTGGCGCCCGGGCAGCCCGTCGATCGCGCCGAGGACCGGCCGCAGCAGCTGGTGCACCCCGGCGAAGCCGAGGTCCTGCTCACCCTCGCAGCCACGGACCCGCAGCACACGCAGGCCGCGCTCCGCGGCCTGTACGGCGGCCCGGTCGACCAGGGTGCTCTTGCCCGCCCCCGGCTCACCGGTCAGCACGAGCACCTTGGGGCCGTCGCCGGCCGCGGCGTCGATCAGCCGCGTCATGCGCGCCAGTTCACGATCCCTGCCGAGGATCGCCGGCCCGTGCGCCCGCCCGGCACCGAAGGCACCCGAGTCCATGAAGATCCGCTCCCCCCTTGCACCCCCATCCTGCCAGGCCGCCGCGCATGACCGGTCACATGACAGAAGCGGCGCTCGGCGCGGCCCTGACAGCATCCCGGTCATCGGGTGGGTCACAGGAAGCGGGAGTTCGGCAGTGGGTCGGCAAGCGGCGTTCGATGCGGTGCAGCACTGCATCGACGGGCCGCAGCCCCTGCTCGTGCCGGGCGAGACCGGCACCAGGCTGACGGGTATGCCAGCCGTCCACGATTCCTTCACAGAGGACGACTCCGCGGTACGGTCACACGGCCAGGTGTTCTCCACCAGCTGCGTGCCGGTGCGCGAGAGCCTGGACTTCTGGCGTGACGCCGTACTCGCCACGCTCGTGGGAATGGACATCACCACCGAGGCCGGGGCCGTCGACGCCACCATGCGTACGGACCGTCTCGGCGTCCTCCGCGTCACCACGGTCGACTGCGACCCGGGAGAGATCCACCGCTCCCCGCGCCATGTCGCCCGCGGCGACGGCGAGCACGTCTTCGTCGCCGTGCAGGACAGCGGCACGGCCCAGGTCGAGCAGGACGGCCGGTGCACGGAACTGAGGCCCGGCGACATCGCGTTCTTCGAGACGCTCCGCCCCTACCGCACACGGTTTCCGCAACGGTTCCAGCAGAAGGTCTTCGCCGTGCCACGCGACCTCCTCGGCCACTCGGAGGCGGCCCTGGCACGGATCACGGCACGGGCCATACGTCCGGTGAGCGGGCTCGCGGCCCTGCTGTCACCGTTCATGTCGCGACTGGCCGACACGTGCGGGTCCTACTCCGGACCGGTGGCCGGCCGGATGGCCGACAGCGCCGTGAGCCTGCTGGCCGCGGCCGCCGCACAGCACCTGGGCGACGAACCGGCCGGGCTTCCCGGCGCCGACCGGGTGTTCCTGCTGCGCGTCCAGAGCTTCATCCGCTGGCACCTGGCGGAGCCCGACCTCAGCCCCGCGGTCATCGCCCGCGCCCACGGCATCTCGGTGCGCTATCTGCACCGGCTGTTCGAGCAGGAGGGCACGACGGTCTGCCACTGGATCCGCCGGCTACGGCTCCAGGAGTGCCGCAGGGAGCTGACCGGAGCCGCGAGCATGGGCAGCGTCGCCCGCCGCTGGGGATTCAGCGGCACCGCGCACTTCGGACGGGCGTTCCGCCGGGAGTACGGCACCTCCCCCACCGACTGGCTGCAGGGCGAGCGGGCGCGGCGTTTCGCGGAGGAGGACTGGTGCCGGGCGACCTGAGCGGACTGCCGCGCGGAAAGCGGCTCTTCTCGACCGCCTACGGCGACCTCCGGCTGACCACCCGTGCGGACCCGGAATCCTGGCAGGGCTCCCTCCGCCTGCTCCAACTCGGCGCACTCCAGGTCGCGGCCGAGGAGTGCGACGCCGTGGAGGCCGCGCGAACGGCACGGGACACGGCGGACGGCAGGACACACCTCTTCGCCCGCCTCCAACTGGAAGACACCGCCCTCCTGGTCCAGGACGGCCGCCGCACACACCTGCACCCGGGAGCCCTGGCCTTCTACGACGCGAGCCGGCCCTTCCGCCTCATGCTGCCGCAGCGACAGCGGGCACAAGGCCTGATGGTTCCGCGTCCGACGCTGCGGCTGGCGGAGACCGAGATACGCAGTGTCACCGCGAAGGTCATCGGCGGCACGCCCGGCGGACCGGCCGAGCTGTTGCTCCCGCTCCTGTCCGGACTGACGCAGGAGATCCTGGCCGCCGTACCGGCCGCCCGCGAGGAGCTCGCCGGCGCGGTCTCGGACGTCCTCGCCACACTGGCGGCGGACCGGCTGGGCACCACCGAGCCGGCCGACGCCGGGCAGAACACGATGGTCGACCGCGTCAAGGCCACCATCGAAACCCGCCTCGGCGAACCCGAGTTGACGCCCCGTGCACTCGCCGACGAGCACGGCATCTCGGTGCGCTATCTGCACAAGCTGTTCCAGGAGCAGGGCGCCACGGTCGGCGGCTGGATCCGCCGACGCCGGCTGGAGGTGTGCAGGGCCGAACTCGGCCGTCCCACGGCGGCCGACCTGACCATCGCCGCCGTGGCCGGCCGGTGGGGATTCGTCAGCCCCGCCCACTTCAGCCATGCCTTCCGAAAGGAGTACGGGATGTCCCCCGCGCAGTACCGCGGGCAGCGGCCGGGTCTCCCGAGTGCACTGCCGGACCAGTACCGGTGCACTGGCGCGCAAAGTCCGCCGCTCCCGTCGTCCTAACGTCCCGACAGAGCTCATCCGAACACTGAGGAGAACCACATGTCCGACGCCGTCGAACCGGTCCGGCCGGTGCTGGAGCCGGCAGCAGCCGCCTTCGCGGAGGCGACCGCGAACCCGCCCTACCTCTTCGATCTCGGCCCGGTGGAGGGCCGCAAGGCGGTCGACGAGGTGCAGTCCGGGGAGATCGCCCTGCCCGCCGTCGACGAGGAGTGGATCACCGTCGAGGGCGGCCCCACCGGCAGCATCCAAACCCGCATCATCCGACCCGAAGGCGCCACCAGCACCCTCCCGGTGATCCTCTACATCCACGGCGCGGGCTGGGTCTTCGGCAACGCCCACACCCACGACCGCCTGGTCCGCGAACTCGCCGTGGGCGCGAGGGCAGCCGTGGTCTTTCCCGAGTACGACCTCTCACCCGAGGCCCGCTACCCGATCGCCATCGAGCAGAACTACGCCGTCGCCCAATGGATCGTCCAGCACGGTACGGCCCAGCACCTGGACGCCACCCGCATCGCGGTGGCCGGCGACTCCGTCGGCGGCAACATGAGCGCCGCGCTGACGTTGATGGCCAAGCAGCGCGGCGATGTCCCCCTGATCCAGCAGGTGCTGTTCTACCCGGTCACCGACGCGCGCTTCGACACCCCCTCCTACCACCAGTTCGCCGAGGGCTACTTCCTGCGCCGCGACGCCATGCAGTGGTTCTGGCAGCAGTACACGACCGACGCAGCCGAACGCGCCCAGATCACCGCCTCCCCGCTGCGCGCCAGCACCGGCCAGCTCGCCGGGCTGCCCCCGGCCCTGGTCATCACCGGCGAGGCCGACGTCCTGCGCGACGAGGGCGAGGCCTATGCCGCCAAACTGCGCGCCGCCGGCGTCCCCGTCACCGCCATCCGCTACCAGGGCATCATCCACGACTTCGTCATGCTCAACGCCCTGCGCGAAACCCACGCCGCCGACGCCGCCATCAAACAGGCCATCGACACCCTGCGCACCGCACTGCACGGCTGAACCGAGAAGGAGAACCGACCATGCCCACCACTCCCACCGTCCTGCTCGTGCACGGCGCCTTCGCCGACGCCGGCAGCTGGTCCGGGGTCATCGCGGAACTGCAGAGCCACGGCATCCCGGTGATCGCGCCACCCAACCCGCTGCGCGGTCTGGGTTCTGACGCGGCCTACATCGCCTCCGTGGCGTCCCAGATCGACGGCCCGGTCGTCCTCGTCGGCCACTCCTACGGCGGCGCGCTCATCACCGTCGCCGGCGTCACCGAGAACGTCGTCGGCCTCGTCTACGTGGCGGCCTACGTCCTCGAAGAGGGCGAGAGCCTCGGCGAGTTGCAGGGCCGCTTCCCGCTGTCGCCGCTCGTCAGCAACCTCAAGGAGTGGACGTACCCGGTCCCGGGCGGCGACCCGGCCGTGGAGGTCACCATCGCCGAGGCCGCCTTCCCGTCGGTGTTCGCCGCCGATGTGCCCGCGGACGTCACCAAGGTCCTCGCGGCGGCCCAACGCCCGCTGGTCGCGGCGGCGTTCGAGGAGACCGCGCCCGCTGCGGCGTGGCGTACCAAGCCGTCCTGGGCGCTCGTCGCCGGCGCCGACGAGGCGATCAACCCCGAGGTCGAGCGCTTCGGCGCAAAGCGGGCCGGGGCCACGATCGTCGAACTGGAGGGTGCCTCGCACGCCGTGGCGGTGTCCCAGCCGAAGGCTGTCGCCGACCTGATCCGCGACGCGGTACGCGCGACGAGCTGACGCGGTGCGAGGGGCGGCGCGGCCGGACGCCGTATGGCTGTCCGGCCGCGCCGTTCGCCATCGGGGCCGAGGATGACGTCGTCACCGGGGGACAGCAGCATGCGGCCGTACGACGGATTTGTCGGCGAGGCTCAGGGTGAACTGTCGGCCCCGGTGGCTCGGGGTGTGCGGTGGGGGTCGGGCGGCTGATCGTGGCCTTGGCGCTGGTTGTCACACGGGTCTGCGTCCTGAGGTGGCAGGTGCGTTCGCCGGTCGTCGTGCTGGCGGTGAACGCGGTGACGGGCCTTGCCGTGTGGGCGTTGCTGCCGGCCGTGTCCGACCGGAACAGCCTGTCCCGCGCGGGGAGTTCGTCGGCCAGGGCGGCACGCCGCGGGGCATCCGGGTGGCGGGCACGCATCGTGGGCAGCTGGGCGACGGCTGGTCGGGTTCCAGCCCCCGACCCGGGTACGGCGACCTCCTCGCCCGCAGCGCCAGTGCCGGCGCCGGCCGCAGTCGGCCGCCGTCGGGAAGTCCCTGTCCGGGGGGCTCAGTTCAGCCCGGCGAGCCTCGACTCCGATGTTGTGCAACTTATTGACGACCGCAAGGAATCAGCCCTAGATTCCCTGACGCTTCGTTCAGTGCACTGAGCCTCTGCTCCACCCCCGCCCCCAGGAGCCGCCCCATGCCCGCCGACACCCGCACCCACACCCACACCCACATCCGTCGTCCCCGCCGCACCCGTCTGCGCATCGCCCTGGCCGCCCTCGCCACCCTGACATCCGCCGCCCTCACCACCCTCCCCTCGGCGGCTCAGCCGGACACTGCCGTTTCCGGTCGGCTCACCGGCACCCTCGCCGACGGCGCCACCTGGGTCGCGGACGTCCCCGAGCAGTGGAACGGCACCCTGCTGATCTTCAGCCACGGCTTCGGCCCCACCGTCGCCCAGGACGCCCCCACCGACGCCGTACGCACCCAACTCCTCGCCCAGGGCTACGCCATGGCCGGATCCTCCTACGACCCCAACGGCTCGATGTGGGCCCTGAACAGCGCCGAACGCGACCAGTTCGCCACCATCGACGCCGTCACCGCGAAGATCGGCACACCCCACCGCACCCTCGCCATCGGCCAGTCCATGGGCGGACTCGTCAACGCCCAGCTCGCCCGCGACGGCGCCGGCCGCATCGACGGCGCGCTCGGCCAGTGCGGCCTGGTCGCCGGCGCCAACGACCTGGAGAACTACCAACTGGACGCCGAGTACACCATCGCCCGCCTGTTCCTGCCGGAGCAGGACGTCAAGTTGGTCCACTTCGGCTCCTTCGACGAAGCCGCGGCCACCGCCAAGACGCTCACCGACGCCGTCACCGCCGCGCAGGCCACCGCGCAGGGCCGCGCCCGCATCGCGCTCGCCGCGGCGTTCCTCAACCTGCCCGCCTGGTCACCCGGCAAGACGAAACCCGCCCCGACCGACTGGGCGGGCCAGGAGGCGCAGCAGTACGACTGGTTCGCGCAGGGCATCCTTTCCTTCGTCGAGGGTGGCCGGTACGCGATCGAGCAGTCCGTCGGCGGCAACAACTCCTGGAACAAGGGCATCGATTACGTCCGTCTGCTCGCCGGTTCCGAACACGCGCCCCAGGTCCGCGCCCTCTACCAGGCAGCCGGTCTCGACCTGCGCGCCGACCTGACATCCCTGACCAAGGGCGCCGCCATCACCGCCGACCCGGCCGCGGTCCGTACCGCCCAGCGCACCTCCTCCGCCGGCCAGGGCCTCGGCGTACCTCTCCTCGACATCCACACCACCGCCGACAACCTCGTACCCGCCCAGCAGGAAAACCGCTTCGCCGCACGCATACGCGCCGCCGGCGACGGCGCCCTGCTCCGTCAGGCCTTCGTGGAGCGGCAGGGCCACTGCGCCTTCACCACCGCCGAGACCGTCGCCGCCCTTCACGCCCTCGAACACCGCGTCGACACCGGCCACTGGGACGACGCGGCAACGCCGGGCGCACTCCAGAAGTCCGCGACGGCGCTCGGACTGGACGGCGCGGCTTACGTCCCCTACTACCCGGCTCGCCTGACGGTCGGCCGCGAGGACCGCACGCACGTGAACCGATGACTGTCGGCCACTCCTGAAGCGGTGAGTACGCCCTGTCGCGCTGCTTCGGCGAGGGGGTCTGCGAACTCGCCGTAAAGTCCAGGTCGTTGGACGTTGGCTCTCACTGCGCGTGCCGCAGCGCCGAGCCCCCTGTTGAGAGACTCCAGTCATGGGATCTTGGGGAACCTTGGGGCCGGCGTTGTTATCGCTGGCAGGTGTTGTGCTCGGTGCGGGCGGAACTCAAGGACGCGGTCCTGAAGTTCCTGCGCCTCGCGTCGCAGGTGGAGAAGGCGGCGCTCGCATGCTCGGGCGCCGCAGCCGCCGGTGCCGGTGCCGGGCTCGACCAGCTCGTCGATGACTTGTGGCTGGCGCACGCTGAGATCGACTTGGCAGCCCGAAACGAACTCCTGCGGGGAGCTGCCTATCGGTATACCGCCAGCCTTGCGGAGGCAGCCAAGGACGGGACATCCGACGGGTCCGCGTTGCGCGGGCCGCAGGCGCATTTCTTCGACGCGGCGTACGACGACATGTGGCCTGGCCATCGGCGGGCGGCCCGTGATTTCGTAACTCCTCAGTGAGTTGGCGCGACGGAGGGAGCGACCTACTCGACCAGATGCCGGTGGGCCTTGCTCCACTCGATTCTGTTCTCGAGTTCGGTCAGGAGCCCCTCGGCGGCCCAGGTGGCCTGAGGCTCGTGCCCTCGCTCGGCCAGTAGGCGTACGAGGTCGGCATTGTGTATCTGTCTGGCGATCACGGCGTCGACGATCCCCACGGTCGAGTCGAGGCCGTACGCGCTGCGGAAGTCTTCCAGCCGCGAACGGCGGTCGGGCGGAGCCGGGTGCCGCAGCCAGCGCAGGCACTCGGCGTCGTCGCGGAACGGCGCGACGTATTCCAGCGCATAGGCCACGTCGTGCAGGCGTGGTGCCGTTCCAGGGGCCGAAGTCCCCATGGCAGACGACATCGTTGCCCGGGTTCCCTTCGTCCGTGGACCAGGTCGCCTCCTGCGGGGGTGAAAAGCTCCGGCAAGCGTCGTGGTAGTCGCGCAACAGCCGGGCGAAGTTCCTCAGGCCTTGCCGGTCCACGACCTTGGCCCAACCCGACGGGCCGGATTCACCCTCGATGAAGGTGAGGACCTCACGCCCTTCGTCGTCGATTCCCAGCGGCCTCGGCGCGTAGGCAAAGCCGACCTTCTCCAGGTGCCGAAGCAACGCATGCACGGTGGGTGTCCACGGCTGGACGGGCCTGCGGACTGCTACCCAGGTCACGCAAGGCGCCGAACCTCGATCGGAGGCTGCGAGGGACAGCCTCCCCGTTCCGCAACGACGAGCCGGATGTCGCCAGTTGCACCGCGCGACCGGCTACCACCATCCCCATGCGCAATCCGGGCTCACCGCTGAGCCGGGCTCCGCCGCAGGCGCAGCGACGGAGGTATATCGGGGTCTGTCAGGCGGAGTTGGTCGTGGAGCGGCTGGGGTCGGCCGCCCAGGAGGCCAGCATGCGCAGGCTGTCGTGGGTCGCGGTGCCGGACTCGGCGGTCCACACGATGATCTGCAGGTCGGGGTCGGCGGCCCAGGTGACGGCGCTCCAGTCCAGGTGGAGGTCGCCGACCACGGGGTGGCGCAGGTGTTTGGTGCCGGTGTCCCGGACCGCGACGTGGTGGGCGCCCCACCACTGGCGGAACTGGTCGTCGCGGACGGAGAGTTCGCCCACCAGGGCGGCGAGCTGCGCATCCCCGGGGTTGTTGGTGTTGTGCATCCGCATCTGGGCGATGGCCAGCCGGGTGACGCCCTCCCAGTCCGCATACAGCTCGCGCATCGCGGGGTCGGTGATGAGCAGCCTGATGTAGTAGCGCTGCTTCTCCGGGATCTGCGCGAAGTCGGTGATCAGGGCGGCGCCCATGGCGTTCCAGGCGACGATCTCGGTGCGCGGCCCGATCACGAAGGCCGGGGTGTGCGCCATGTCGTCGATCATGCGCTGCAGCTGCGGCTGCGTCCTGGGGCGCGGCCGACGGCGGGGCGGCGGGCGGAACTCCTCCTTGGCCGCGAGCTCGTACAGGTAGGCCCGCTGGTCGTCGTCCAGGTGCAGGACGCGCGCGAGGGACTCCAGCACAGACGGCGAGGGCTGGATACGGCCCTGTTCGAGGCGCGCGTAGTAGTCGGTACTGATCGCCGCGAGTACGGCGACCTCCTCACGGCGCAGGCCCGCCACGCGCCGCGAGCCGCCGTCGGGCAGACCGACGGCGGCCGGGTCGAGCTCGGCGCGGCGCGCTTTGAGGAATTCCCCCAGATCGTGGCGGTGAGGATCGCGGTTCATGCCCTCACCCTGGCACTGAATGCCTGCGTTGTCAGGGGGAGAGATTTGTCCCTGGATCGCCACCGCCAAGAGTGGGTTCAGCGGACGCGCGTCCACTTCCCGTGGAGCTGCACGAACTCGCCCCCGATGACGGAGCTGGCCATGCAGGTACCCTCGGTGTAGTCCTCGATGTGGGTGACGTGGTCACCGGCGTCGGGCTCGGTCCAGCGCACGACGTACAGGCCGTCGCGCAGCTGCGTTGTGGTGTACTCCATCGTCTGCTTGCGGCCCTTGATGGCACCGCCGGTGACCTCGAAGCTGACCTGGGTGGCCGAGTCGAAGGTGATCTCGACGGTGAAGTGGCCGAGCGGGGTGTCGGGGCCGAGGTCCGCCAGCCAGGTCTGCCCCACGCTGGGGAGAGTCGCGTTGCTGTCCATCAGTACTACCTCTTTCTCTGAGCGGTGGTGCGGGGTCTCGTCAGCCGAGGGCCTTGACGACCTGCTGGGCCAGGGGGACGGCGGAGGCGGGGTTCTGGCCGGTGATGAGGGTGCGGTCCACCTCGAGGTGCGGGGCGAAGTTCTCCTCGCCCTTGTGGTAGTCCGCGCCGACGTCCGCGACGAGGCGGTCCTGGAGCAGCCACTTCGCGCGGTCGGCGAGGCCGTTCTGGATCTCCTCGGAGTTGGACAGGCCGGTCAGGCGGTAGCCGGCGAAGGGGGACTTGCCGTCGGCGTCCACGGTGGACAGCAGAGCGGCGGGGCCGTGGCAGACCAGCGAGACGATCTTGCCGGAGGCGAGCCAGTCGACCAGCAGCTTGCCGGCCGCGGCGTCGTCGGAGAGGTCCTCCATCGGGCCCCAGCCGCCGGGCACGAACACCGCGTCGTAGTCGTCGATGTTCACGTCCTCGATGCGGATCGGGTTGGCCAGCTCGGTGGCCTCGCGCAGCGCGGTCTTCATCTTCTCCGCGCCCTCCTCGCCGCCGTTGAAGTCCGGTGTGAGGCTGAGGGCGTCGGCGGTGGGCGGGACGCCGCCCGGGGTGGCCGCGGCGATCTCGTATCCGGCCTCCTTGAAGACGCCGTACGGGCCGATGGCCTCCTCGGCCCAGAAGCCGGCCGGCTGCTCGAACCCGTCGGCCAGGGTCCAGTGGTCGGCGGCGGTGATGAGGAAGAGGATCTTCGCCATGAGTGTCTCCCTGC
The DNA here is from genome assembly GCF_040643775.1 of Streptomyces sp. NPDC047081. Lineage (NCBI taxonomy): Bacteria > Bacillati > Actinomycetota > Actinomycetes > Kitasatosporales > Streptomycetaceae > Streptomyces > Streptomyces sp. NPDC047081. The sequence goes on from NZ_JBEYUY010000034.1 coordinate 52,574, forward strand.
GGGATGAGGTGGGGGCGGTCAGTTGTTCGCGGCCTGCTGGACGACGTGGCTGTCGGCAGCCTGGACAAGGTGGGTGAGCTTGCCGCCGCTCACCTTCCACAGGTGGATGAAGCGGGCGTCCGCCTCCTCACCGGACTTGGACACGGCGTGGTAGTGGCCGCGTACGAAGACGTGGTCACCGTCGGCGCCGTAGAACTCCTCGGCCACCGCGCCGAAGGAGGTGAAGCGGGGCGCGAGCCGGCCGAAGAAGTCGGCGCCGGCGCTCGCCCAGGTCTTGTAGACACCGCCGTAGGGGAAGCCGGGCGTGATGTCCCAGACGATGTCGGGGTCGATGACCTCGGCAACCACGTCGGCGGCCATGCCGGAGTCGTAGAGACGACGGACCAGGGCGACGTTCGGGGAGTCGGACATGGCTGTGCTCCTTGGGGTTGTACGGGGTTGTCCCGGGCTCAGGCGGCGAGGACCGTGCGGCCCGCGCGGAAGTACGCGGTCTGCTGCGCGACCCGGGCGCCGAGGCCCTCGGCGGTGGCGATGTCCGACTTGTGGACGGCCTCGGGGCCGGCGTCGACCGGGGTCTGGGCGCCGGCTCCGACGAAGTAGCCCAGGCGGTTGATGTCGTCCTCGCTGCCCTCGCTGGAGGCCCAGCCGGGCTGGACGCCGAGGCTGACCCAGTGCATGCCGTGCTGGGCGGCCATCGTGAAGAAGTAGCCCAGGGTGGAGGACTTGTCGCCGTTCTTGGCACCGGAGTTGGTGAAACCGGCGGCGAGCTTGTCGGCCCAGGTCTGGCTGTACCAGCGCTTGCTGCTGGCCTCGGCGAAGGCGTGGAAGGCGGCGGAGGCGGTGCCCATGTAGGTGGGGGCACCGAAGATGATCGCGTCGGCGGCGTCGAGCCGCGCCCACTGCTCGTCGGTGATCGTGTCCACGGGAATGGAGATCACATCGGCACCGGCTTCCGCGGCACCGCGCGCCACGGCCTCGGCGATGACAGCGGTGTGGCCGTATCCGGAATGGAAGGCGACGGCGACCATGGGACGGGAGGGAGAGGACATGGGGGTATTGCTCCTCGAAAAGAGTTGCGTGAATCGTGCGCTCTGGAAGGATGGCACGGAATTCAAATGCGAAGGTAGGAAGGATTGGTCCCTGGCTTTGCCGTCCCCGTTTCGGTCCGGACCTGTCTGCTGGTTTTACGAATTCATGGTTCGGGTCGTCGACCATGAGGCGAGAAAGCGCAGTCCGTCGTAAGTGCGCGAGCCCGGTTCGGCGCTCCAGACGATCAGCTTCTGGTCGGGGTCGGCCACGCAGGTGAGGGCGTCCCAGGCGAGGGTGAGTTCGCCGGCGACCGGGTGGTTCAGCACCTTGGTGCCGCCGGTCCGGGGCGGCACATGGCGGCCTCCCCACCACTGGCGGAACTGGTCGTCCCGCACCGAGAGATCCCCGACGAGCGCGGTCAGCCTCCGGTCGTCGCAGCAGGCCGCGGCCTGCTGCCGCAGGACCGCCACGGCGTTGCGGGCGGAGTCCTCCCAGTCGGCATACAGGGCCCTCATGGCCGGGTCGGTGAAGAGCCGCCGGACGTAGTTGCGCTCCGGCCCGGGGACTTTCGCGAAGTCGGTGCCCAGCAGGGCGGCGGCCATCGGGTTCCACGCCAGCATGTCCAGGTGTCGGCTCAGGATCATGCCGGGGGCCAAGCTGAGCTCGTTCAGGACAGTGCGCAGGCGGGGGTGCGCCTTCTGCGGGGCCCGCCGCCGCGCCCCGCCGGGCTCCCGCCCGGCCAGTTCGAACAGACGGTCACGGTGGTCGTCGCTCAGGTGCAGGACTCGTACGAGTTCGGAGAGCACGGACGCGGAGGTGGTCGTACGGCCCTGCTCCAGGCGCGTGTAGTGGCTGGTGCTGATGCCGGCAAGCACGGCGACCTCGTCACGGCGAAGCCCCGCCGCGCGCCGGCGCCGGTCGGCTTCGGGCAGCCCGACCGTACGGGGGCTGAGCTCGGCCCGGCGGGCCTTCAGGAATTCGCCCAGCTCCTTACGGTGCGCGCTGCTGTTCATACTGGCCAGTGTGCGCGGTCCGCCACTCGGCTGGGTAGGAGGGTTTTATCCCTGGATACGCCTGCCATGGAGTGGAATGCTCTGCCGTACGGGCCCTGCGGGCGGTGACAGAGTCGTAAACCGGCGATTATTCCTGACAGGCCGTCGACGCTTCTGCATCCCCATTGGCCATCTTCATCGGCCACCGTCGAGGAATCCGGCGAGATTCACGATGGAACTCCTGAAGCGGCCACCGACCGGCAAGGGCCACCCGTGAAAGGCATCAGGAGAAAAGACATGCGCTCAACCGTGATCCACGCCCCCGGCGACATCCGGCTGGAGGACGCCCCCGAGCCCAGGATCCTCAAGCCGACGGACGCGATCATCCGTACGGTCGCCACCTGCGTGTGCGGCTCTGACCTGTGGCCCTACCGTGGCGCGGAACCCATCGGTGATCCGCACCCGATGGGTCACGAGTACGTCGGCATCGTCGAGGAGACCGGGTCCGAGGTCACCCACGTCAAGCCGGGCCAGTTCGTCGTGGGCTCCTTCGCGACCTCCGACAACACCTGTGCCAACTGCCGCAAGGGCTGGCAGTCCTCCTGCCTGAACCGCGAGTTCATGAGCACCTGCCAGGCCGACTACGTGCGCATCCCCAACGCCCACGGCACCCTGGTGGCCACCGACGAGCACCCGGACGCCGAGCTGGTGCCCGGTCTGCTGGCTGTCTCGGACGTGATGGGCACCGGCTGGTGGGCCGCGCTGGCCGCCGAGGTCGAGCCCGGCTCGACGGCCGTGGTGGTGGGCGACGGAGCGGTCGGATTGTGCGGGGTCATCGCCGCCAAGGAACTCGGCGCGGAGCGGATCATCGCCATGTCCCGGCACGAGTCGCGGCAGAAGCTGGCCGTCGAGTTCGGTGCCACCGACATCGTGGCCGAGCGCGGCGAGGAGGGCATCGCCCGGATCAGGGAGCTGACCGGCGGGATCGGCGCCGACAGCGTGCTTGAGTGCGTGGGCACCGCCCAGTCGATGCAGCAGGCCCTGCACGTGACCCGCCCGGGCGGCAACGTCGGCTTCGTCGGCGTCCCGCACGAGGTCGCCGTCGACGGCCTGGAACTGTTCTTCTCCCAGGTCGGCCTGCGCGGCGGCCCCGCCCCCGTGCGGCGCTACCTGCCCGAGCTGATCGACCTGGTCCTGTCCGGCCGCATCAACCCGGGCAAGGTCTTCGATCTCACCCTCCCCCTGGAGCAGGTCGCCGAGGGCTACAAGGCGATGGACGAGCGCCGCGCCATCAAGACCCTGCTCAAGCCCTGACCCCCGATCGCCTGGTGGACGCGAGCTGCCCCGGCCGCGCCCACGCCCACGCCCACGAGGACACCCCTGTGCACGGTCGCAAAAGGAGACACGCCGATGCCGACGACTTGGACGAACGACGAACTGACGCGGATCGAGCACGCCGAGGAACTCGAGATGGCTCCCTCGCGCGGTGACGGAACACCGCGCGCACCCGTGCCGATCTGGGTCGTCCGCGACGGTGACGACCTCTACGTCCGCTCCTTCCGCGGCGACTCCGGCGCCTGGTACCGCGCCGCCCGGGCCAGCCACGAGGGCCGGATCCGCTCCGGCGGAGTCGCCAAGGAGGTCACCCTCACCGAGGTCGCCGACCCCGGCGTCAACGACCGTATCGACGCCGCCTACCGAGCCAAGTATGGGCGGTACGGCGCGAGTTACATCGACCCCATGGTGGCCGCACGGGAGACGACCCTCAAGCTGCTCCCCCGCTGAACCACAATCCCTTCATCCCTGCTGGAGAACGCCCTTGCTCGGTCTCGAACTCGTCGTGGTCCTGGGCGGGGCCGTGCTGGTGGGCAACGCCGTGGGCCGGTGCCTGGGCATCGCCCCGCCCGTCGTCCTGCCCGTGACGGGCGTCCTGCTGGGGTTCGTCCCGGCGGTGCGCCAGGCCCAACTGCCGCCGGACTCGGTGCTGTTGCTGTTCCTCCCGGTGCTGCTGTACTGGTAGGGCCTGACCACCTCACTGCGGGATATCCGCACCAACCTGCGCGGCATCGCGCAGCTGAGCACCATGCTGGTCATCCTCACCGCGTGGGCGGTCGCGGCGGCCGGGCACGCCCTCGAGCTGCGTGGGGGCCGGCCTGGGTCCTCGGCGCGGCCATGGCACCGACCGACGCGACCACCGTCGGTGACGCGGCGCGCCCATGCAACTCGCCGGGGGTGGGGGCGAACTTCGCGGGGACGCAACTCACTTGTCCGGGACGGGTGCAGAGTTTGCCGATGGGGTCGCGGTGAGCGTGGCCGGGGGTGCGGCCGGGTGTCGTACGGGAGTGATGCTGAGGTTGTCGAACTCGTCGGTCTGGTAGCCGACGACGCCGAGGCCGACCTGCCCGGCCGGGTAGGCGGAGTCGTCGACCGCGCCGATGCGCCGGCCGTCGATGCTCGCGGTGATGGTGGTGCCGCTGAAGCTCAGGCCCAGGTTGTGCCAGCGGTGGATGCCGAGGGCCTTGGTGGTGCCGTCGGCCAGGGTGGTCAGCCGTCCGCTGGTGTCGCTCTTGACCACGGACCAGCGTCCGGTGTCGGAGACGCGCAGGAAGTAGCCGGCCTGGTGGGACTGCGGCCGCTGCTGTTCGCCGGCCCTGCCGAGGAGCTCGACGGTGCCGGCCTGGTCCAGGTAGACGTCCGAACTGACCGTGTAGTCCTGCCAGTCGGTGTCGCCGAGGAGGGCGAACGCGTCGCTGTCGCCGCTTCCCCACCAAGGAGGAGCTGGTCGCGGCCGTCTTCGCCGACCGGGTGGACGCCTACGCCGAGGCGGTCGTCGTCGCCCTCGACGATCCCGACCCCTGGCACGGTTTCGTCGGCTACCTCGAGACCGCGTGCGCGATGCAGGCCGCCGACCAGGGCTTCGCCGACGTCCTGACCACGTCCTTCCCCACCGCCAAGGCCATGGAGGAGCGGCGCGCCGAGGCGTACGAGGGCATGGTGCGGCTCATCGGCCGGGCCAAGGCGGCCGGCCGCCTCCGCGAGGACTTCGACCCGTCCGACCTGCTGCTGATCCACATGGCCAACGCCGGCGTCATCAACGCCGCCGGAGACGCCGCCCCCGACGCCTGGCGCCGTGTCCTCGCGCTGTTCATCCAGTCCTTCGAGGCCCCGGCCCGCGGCCCCCTGCCCCCGTCCCCCGAGCACAAAGCCCTCCTCAGGGCCACGCGCCGCACCGGTCCCGCCGGCCTGAGCACACCGGAACTGGACACGACCGACTGACCCCAAGTCGGCGCCGCCGAGGCCGTGTTGACAGCCGTGTCCGTCCCTGCTCCAGGGTGCTGGCATCGGTCCGAGCGGACCGATGCCAGCACCCGTGCCCGCCTAACCGCGTCGCCCAGCCGGTCGGCGTCGCGACCGGCTCGGCGGCGTTCGGTGCTACAGGGCCACAGCTGCTACTGCGCGAACCCGTAGGCGAACAGGTGGTCGGTGCCCGTCGAACCCGTCACCGGCAGCGTGATCGACGCCACCTGCTTGGACGGATCCAGCGGGACCTTCGTGGCGAAGACGTACGTCTTGACGCCGTCCCGGCCTCCGCTCCCCGTGTTGCGGTACGCCGTCGTGACGGCCGTCGAGTTGCTCGCGATCGGCTGGTGGGAGCCGCCGTTCAGCGTCCAGTCCGAGAAACCGACCGTCGCTTTCGAGGTCGTGCCGTCGGTGTACGTGACGGTCAGCGTGCCCGAGACCCCGCTGCCGTCGGTCGGCGCGTTGGCCGCCGCGCCGAGCAGGCCGAGCGACGCGCCCGAGGTGCCGACCGGCATCGGGATGGTCTGGCCGGCCATCTCCAGGTTGTCCAGCCGGCCGGATGTCACCGTCGGCCAGTTGTAGGTGATGCCGTCGGCCGTGAGGGTCGAGCCGCTCGTGACGCCCGCGGCCGCGAGCGCGTTCTGCGAGAACGCCCAACCACCGTTGTCGAAGCCGCCCGAGAAGGTCGCGCCGTCGGGGTAGATGCCCTCGTTGGTGTCGTACGGCCACAGCGCACCGGCCTTGGCCACGGCCACGCGCAGGGCGGCCCCGCTCAGCGACGCACCCGTGCTGTGGTCGGTCAGCCCGAAGGTCACCAGGTACGTTCCCTCGTTGCTGCCTGCCGTCACGTGGAACTTGGCCTCCGCGCTGCCCGAGGCGGGCACCGTCAGCGAGCCCGAGGAGGTGTCCAGCGTGACGCTGTCGGGCGCCGTCGCCTTCCAGTCGACGGTGACGTCCTTGCTGCCGAGGTTGGTCAGGTCGAGTGTGCCGTCGCCGGACGCGCCGGGTTCCAGGACGAGGCCGTCGCTGGAGGGGCCGGTCGCGGCCAGCACCCGGCCGCCGCCCGTGGTGTCCGACGGCGGCACCGCCGACGGGCCGGACGCCCAGGAGGTGTTGGGCTGGGTGCCGAGGGTGAAGTCGAGCGTGCTCGCGCCCTTGAACTGCCCGTACGTCAGCCAGGAGGCGTTCCACGCCTTGCCCTTGACGTCGAGCGACTGCACGTAGGGGGCGTCGGGCGCGGCCTGCGGAGCGTTGATCCGCACGGTCCTGCCGTCCGAGAAGGTTACCTGGGCGACCGGGAAGACCGGGCTGCCGAGCACCAGAGTGTCCGTGCCCGGGGTCTCGGGGTACATGCCGAGCTCGGACCAGACGTACCAGGAGCTCATCGCGCCGAGGTCGTCGTTGCCGAACGAGCCGACCGGGGCGTTGAAGTACAGCTTCTGCTGGGCCTCACGGACGGCGGCCTGGGTCTTGTGCGGCTCGCCCGTGTAGGCGTACTCCCAGGGGATCTCCACACTGGGCTCGTTGCTGAGGTCTGCGTCGGTGTTGCCGGGGGCGGTGATGTTGTCGAGGAGGCTGTCCAGGTAGGACGAGTACGCCTTGTCGCCGCCGCGTGCCTGGATGAGCTGCCGCAGGTTGAACGGGACCATGGGCGTGTACTGGGCGGAGGTGCCCTCCACGAAGCCGTTGGAGGTGCCGGGGGTGAAGCCGCCGGCGAACTGGCCGTCCTTGTTCTTGGCCTGCATGTACCCGGTCTGCGGGTTGAAGACGTTCATCCAGTCCTGGGCGCGGGTGGCGAACTTCTCGTAGACGTCGGTCTTGCCGAGCGACTTCGCGAAGGCGGCTAGGGCGTAGTCGGCGGAGTCGTACTCCAGTTGAGTGGAGACCGGGCCGTAGAAGTTGCAGCAGCTGTAGTCGCCCTCGTCCAGCGGGAGGTAGCCCTTCGCGTCGCGTACGGACTCGCCGGGGCGGTCATTGTTGGGAACGGTGGCCTCGTGTTGCAGGGCCGCGAGGGCCTTGTCTGTGTCAAAGTCCTTCGCGCCGAAGGCGTACGCGTCGGCGATGATGCCGGCGGCCGGGTCGCCGACCATCACATAGCTCTCGCCGTTGTTCGAGGCCCACTTGGGCAGCAGGCCCGTCTGGTCGTAGCCGTTGAGCATCGAGGTGACGACGTCGCTCGCGACCTTGGGTTCGACCATCGCCATCAGCTGGGTCTGGGAGCGGTAGGTGTCCCAGCCCGAGTAGTTGGCGTACTGGGCCTTCTGGCCCTTGGCCAGTTGGTGGACCTGGTTGTCCATGCCCATGTACTGGCCGTTGGCGTCGGAGAAGACGTTCGGGTGGAGCAGCGCGTGGTAGAGCGCGGTGTAGAACTGCGCCTGCTGGTCGGAGGTGCCGCCGCCGGTACGGATCCTGTTCAGGACCGTGTTCCAGGCATCGTGATTGGCCCGCTCGACGGCGTCGAAGTCCCACTTCCTGATCTCGGCGGCGAGGTTGCCCGCCGCGTTCGCGTCGTTCGTGTACGAGATGCCGACCTTGGCGTTGACGGTGGGGTCGGAGGAGGTGTCGAAGGTCAGGTACATGCCGTTGGCGCCGGTTGTGGGCGGCTGGGCGGCCTTGGCCGTCGGTGAGGACGAGGCTGCGCTGCTCGCCGCGCTGGGTGCCGCGGACGGCGTACCCGAGGACTTGCCGGAGCTGCCGTGGATCGTCGGGTCGGGTCGCGCCGGAACGGTGAAGTGCTTCTCCTTCAGCGGCGCCGACTCCGACGTCTGGGCCGGCGGCTCGACCTTGCCCGCCTTCAGCGCCTTCGCATCCGGGTTGATGGTCCCGCCGACCCAGGTGCCGCTCTCGGTGAACGGCCGGTCGAACTTGATGTCGAAGTGCAGCGTGTACCTGTTGCTCGCACCGCAGAAGTGACCGCTGTCGATCGCGCCGCTGATCTCCTGGTCGTTCACCACCTGGACGCGGGTGCCGTCCACCTGCGTGGCCCCGCCACTCAGCTTGAACAGCAGGTTCGCCTGCTGGCCCGCCGGGAAGGTGAAGCGGCCGAGGCCCGCACGGGTGGAGTCGGTCAACTCCGTCTTGACGCCGTTGGCATCGGTGACCCCGTAGTAACCGATGCCCGCCTGCTCGTCGTCGTGGGTGAAGCCGACGGTCGTGTCGCCCAGGTTGCCCGACAGTGCGCCGGTCACTGGCAGGACCGGCAGGTCACCCGCGACGGGACAGCCCGGTCCCGAGACGTGGGTGAGGCTGAAGCCGGAGATCTTGCTGTCCTTGTACTCGTAGCCGCCGCCGTCGGGACGGTGCGGGGACGTGTCGGGGCCCCACTGCACCATGCCGGCCGGCATGTCCGGGCCGGGGAAGGTGTCCACCGCACCGGACGTGCCGATGAGGGGGTTGACGAGGGACGCGGGGTCCTTCACCAAGGCCGGCGGCGTGCTGCTCGCGGCCTGGGCGCTTCCCGGGAGTGTGAGCGGGAGGGCGGCCATGCCCAGCACGCACACCGCGGCCAGGCGTCGGCGAAGTCTCTTGCGCTCACGCGCGGCTGAACGTCGGGGTCTCACCATCGGTTGCCTCCGCAACAGTTCGTGCTTCGCACATCAGGTGCCGACGCGCCGGGAACCACGGAGCGTCGGTGGCGGGCAACGTTGTCAGTGCCGCTCCTGCGAGCCTGACAACGTTGCCATGCACGAGTGTTGAGTGAAACGCGTGTGCTTGGGGCGTGTCAACGAGGCCAACAGAGCCTTTTGAGCCAGAAGTTCAGCCATCCGGGAGGCGGGGCGCGACGTGGGCCGCCGAGAGCAAGGCCGGACTGAGAGCTTGCGGCGAGGCGGCCGCACAGGATGTCCAACGCGCCGGTGGCGGTACGTCACGCCGCCCTTGGCCAGCCAGTTCTCAGGGCCTTCAGGCCGGCGCCCGATCCGTCAGCGGGTGCAACGGGCCCCGGCCACGGACGCCGTTCCGGCCGGCCCGGCAGCGACCGGATACAGTGCCCGGAACGACCGCCTGGTCAGGGAGGGTAAGCGTGACCGATACCAGCGACACCCGGCCCGCTGAGGGTGAGGCGCACGCACCGCGGCGGAGCCGACTGCTCCGGCTGATGCGCTACATCCCCCTGATCGCCCCCGTCCTGCTGTGGACCGTGCCCTGCTGGGTGCTCCTGTACGGCGGCCAGCACTGGCCGTTGGCCGTCACGCTGGCCGGGACCGTTCTGTTCGCCGTCGGCCTGATCGGGATGCCGCTCGCGATGATGCGCGGGCACGGCCGGCGCCAGCAGGACTGGGCGGCGGTCATCGGTGACACCCTGCTGGGCGGCAGCTGGGTTCTGTTCACGTGGTCCGTCCTGCTGGGCGTCTTCCTGCGGCTCGCCCTGACCGTGGCGGGTGTCGGCGAGGGCCGGGACCGGGCCCGTATCGTCACGTGGGCCGTCCTCGGCGTAGCTGCCGTACTGCTCGTCTGGGGGTACGCCGAGGCCCGCCGCGTGCCTCGTGTGCGCCGCCTCGACGTGCAACTCCACCGGCTGGGTGCCGGGTTGGACGGACTGCGCGTCGCCCTCATCACCGACACGCACTACGGTCCCCTCGACCGTGCCCGCTGGTCGGCACGGGTGTGCGAGACGGTGAACACGCTGGAAGCCGACCTGGTCTGCCACACGGGCGACATCGCCGACGGTACGGCCGAACGCCGGCGCGCCCAGGCCCTCCCGCTGAGTACGGTGCGGGCCACCCGGGCGCGTGTGTACGTCACCGGCAACCACGAGTACTACAGCGAGGCCCAGGGCTGGGTCGACCTGATGGACGAGCTGGGTTGGGAACCGCTGCGCAATCGCCATCTGCTGCTCGAACGCGGAGGCGACACCCTCGTGGTCGCGGGCGTGGACGACGTCACCGCCGAGGCCTCCGGGCTGGCAGGCCACCGCGTCGATCTCGCCGGTGCCTTGAACGGTGCCGATCCCGACCTGCCTGTCCTCCTCCTGGCGCACCAGCCCAAGTTCATCGACCGGGCCGCAGCCGCCGGCATCGACCTCCAGCTCTCCGGCCACACCCACGGTGGCCAGATCTGGCCCTTCCACCACCTGGTACGCCTCGACCAGCCGGCCCTCGCGGGCCTCACCCACCACGGCACGCGCACGCTCCTCTACACCAGCCGCGGCACGGGCTTCTGGGGTCCACCGTTCCGCGTCTTCGCGCCCAGCGAGATCACGCTGCTCGTGCTCCGGTCCCCGCGGGCGCCCGGCTCGGCGTAGCGCGGGGCGGGCCGACAGGTCGCCGGTCTCGTACCCGGCTGTCGTGCGGCATCGAAGCCTCCAGACGCCGTAAGCGCTGTCGCTAAAGCTCTCGGCCACCCGGCGGAAGCGCCCGTCGTCTCCTCCGCTGGGCCAAGTGGCCGAGCGCAGTCGCTGCCAGCAGCACCAGTCCCATGGAAACCCCGCTGAAGAACCAACTGACCGGAGCGCCTTTGGCCCTTTCCATACCCCAGAAGACCACCGACAGCACGCACCAGCGGATACCCAGCTGCCCAAGAACGCCTCCGAACCCGCCCGGACGGGGACGGTGCGCGGGCCGATGGGCGGCGGAGTCGTAACCGACGCGCTCGTAGTGCAGCTGCGTCAGGCGCTCCAACCGCAGGATCAGCGCGAAGAACAGCGTCAGCCCGACGGCCAGCAAGACCGCCTGCAAGAAGCGCGTCCCCTCGGTGAAGGCCCCGAAGGTCATGCCGCCGAGCGCTGCGAGCGGCACTGCAAGGGCAGCCGCGGAGCGCAGCGGGCGGCTGGCGACGCGGACCGCGACGGGTGCCGGAGGCCCGAACCTCCCGCCCATGCCGAGATACCGGTCCGCTTTCAAGCTCGCCGCCAGCAGCAGCTGCTCCGCATTCCGCGGCATCTGAAGCATCCGTCTCATAGGTCCCTCGCGCGTCGACGATGCCGAACACCGAATGGACCATCAACGGGCCGACAAGGTTGCCGTGACTCCGTGATTCAGTCGGCGGCGACCTCCATGGCCGCCGCGATGGCGTGACGAGACCCCCCTGGCGCGGCTGCCCCGCGGCCGAACCAGGAGGGCCCTCATCACGTAGCGGAGTGGTCAGTTGTGTGTGCCGTACCAGGTCCACCGTCCGACCTCGATGCCGGACTGGCCCCAGGGGGTGGTGTAGACGGCATCACCGTTGGCCGAGGTGCGCAGGTCGTACCCCGCGCTGTAATTGGAGAGCTCGTTGTAGTCGCCGTTCCACAACTGCCCGGCGTTGAGGGCGCTGTCACAGGTGCTCAGCCACACGGCGTTCGTGGTGGTCTTCTCGTCCGTGGTGAGGCACTTGCCGGTGTACCAGCTCTTCAACTGGCGGTAGGTGATCCCGCTGGGGTAGGCGGTGTACGAGCTGCCCCAGTTCCAGTAGGTGCCCGGCGACTGATCGCAGGGGCCCGACCAGACGTTGCTGGTCGTGGTGGAGCCGGTGAGGCAGTTGCCCTCGTAGGCGTTCTTGTACACCCAGTCGGTCGCCGCGTACGCACTCGACATGGAGCCCGCCACGGTGAGCATGAGGGCGGCGAACAGCATGGGCAGGGTCAGTCTGAGGGTCTTCCTACGTCTCATGACGGCGAGGATCGACGGCGGAAGCGTTAACCATGCGAATCAAGCATGAACATGCCATGTCTCGGCGGTCACGCTCTCGGCATCTTCGCCCGCCGAACCCGCACCCCATCCGGACCGTCTTCGGTCGCGCCTGCTCGGGCCTGGCGGCCCAGGAACTCAACCAGTCGTGTTTCGGAACGCGCAAGCGCCTCCCTCTGTCCGCGGGGAAGCGCAGCGAGGGCGTCGACCAGGACCCGTTTTCGCGGGACGTGCACCATGCTGCCGGAGTAGATCCGGCAACCGGAACACCAGGCCAGTCCGATGCACCGCTCGAACATGGAGGACTCGGGCGGATGGAAGCGGTACTGGTACGAGCGGACGAGCGTTCCGCAGGCCGCGCAGATCAGGCGGCCCCTGTCCAGGACCGTTTCCCACGTCCCGACCTTGCGCCACCGCTGCCGCCCGGCCGGTGCTCTTCAAGTCGTCATGTTCAGCATCCTCCCCCACAGGCACTCACCCGGCACAGCGGTTCCAGCGAAGCTTGGGCCTCGAATCGACCGGCTCAACTCTCCCGCCGTGCCCGGGCCAGATACGCGTCCGGATCGTGCAGGACCAGCTCCGGTCGGTCTCGGCGCAGTCGCTGGGCGATGAGTACCGAGCAGAACCCGAAGCAGAGCACGGCCTGCACCCCCGCCACCGTCATCTTCACGGTGCTGTGGGCGGCCAGGAACACCACGCCCGCTGGACGAAGAGCAGAGAGCCCGCCAGCATCGCCCACACGCGGCCCTTGCCGAGCGGATAGACCGTCGAGGGCAGCGGAACACCGCACACCCGGCCCGCCTCCGGCTCGGCCCTCACGCCGTCACGAGTCGCTCGAAGAAGAACTCGTGCTTGAGGAACGACGTCTCGTGTTCCGCCCCGGGATACGGCGGGATCAGCTGGGCCGCCTGGATCAGCCGCCAGCCGTCCTGCAGGGCGGCGACACCTGTGTCGTACGGCGGCTCGTCGGTGTCTCCGGTGGTGGGGTGGGTCGTGCCGGTGCCGTCGTAGCGCGCCCAGCCGAGGACCGGGGAGTCGAGGGCGGACGTGGCCAGGTAGAGGACGAGGACCTGCTGTCGGAGTGTGGTGGAAGTGGTCACGCCGTGCTCCTTCGTGCCGGCCGGTTGTCGATGCGCGTCGCCCAGTACGCGATGTCGAAGTCGGGATCCGCGGTCAGGAGGCGCCACAGCCTGATGCGGTTGTGGATCTCCAGGCGGCCGGTGGCCGGTTCGTACCAGGGGAAGGCACCGCTCAACTCCTCCCCCACGGCCGGGTCGTGAAGGTCCGTCGTGTCCCAGAGGCGTACCTGCGGAACCGTCGGGTTGAAGCGGATCTTGTACATGTGGCGGACGGTGTCGCTGTCGTTGCGTCGGCCGCCGTGCCAGATGCCGTGGTGGAGCAGGACGACCGTGCCGGCGGGGCAGGTCAGCCGGGTCTGGCCGCGCAGGTTCTGGTAGCGGCCGGTGTCGGACTCGTTGGTGCGGCGCAGATGGCTGCCCGGGACGATGAGCGTGCCGCCCATGTCCGGCGTGACTTCCCGGGGGTAGTACATGAGCTGCACGTCGAAGGCGTCGGTCCGCAGGTCGATGAGCGCGTCGGCGTGCAGTGGCTGCGCGCTGCCCTCGCGCGGTTCGCGGGTGTGCACGTGGTGGTGGTCGACGGTCGGGTCGGGGCCCACCAGGCTCTCCAACGCACCCGCCACGGTGGGCAGTTCGAGGAGGCGGCGGGCGAAGGAACCCTCGGGGAACGCCTTCGGTACGGGAGTGCCGTAGGGCACGGAGGGCAGTCCGGCGGCGAAGACGTCGAGGGCTTCGTCGTCCAGTTCCGGGGGCACGATGCCGTCCAGGCGCAGGAAGCCGTGCGCCACGAACCGCGCCACCTGGACGGAACTCAGCAGTTCTCGTGTGGTTGGCATGCGACAACCGTAGGAAGCCGCGGTCCGGAAGTCGTGGGCTGTAATCGACCAGTGCTGGTAATTTTCCACCATGACGCACTCGGTGCAGCTGGCCCTCGATCTGCCTCCGCACGTCGAGAACGCGGGCGTCGGCAGCCACGGGTACGCCGGACCGCACGACGTGTTCCGGCTGCCGCGACTGTGGCAGCTTCATCTGTACGGCTACTCCGGCACCCTGGAGTTCGACGGCTTCCGGCATCCGATCCGCCCCGGCCACATGAGCCTCGTACCGCCCGACACCGAGGTGCACTTCCACTACGACGCCACACCGTCCGAGCACCTGTACGCCCACTTCCGGCTGCCCGGCGCGGGCGAACTGCGCCGCGTCCCGGTCATGCAGGACGCGGGCGCGGACGCGGCGGTGCTCGGCGGGCTGCTGCGGCAGACGGTCGCGGCCGCCGCGCAGTCCCCGGCGCGGGCCTCCGCGGAACTGTGGACCGTGTTGTGGCGCATGACCGGCCTGACCGGCTCCTCCGACGCCCACGAGACGTCCCGGCATCCCGCCCTGCGCACGGCCAAGGCCCACATCGAGCAGCACCTCGCCGCCCCGCTGGACATCCCGGAGATCGCCCGTGCCGCCGGGATCTCCCACACCCATCTGACCCGGTTGTTCCGGGCGGACACCGGGCTCACGGTCGTCGGCTACATCCGGCACCGTCGTATGGAACGCGCCCGGCACCTCCTGATCGCCTCGACGCTCGCCATCCCCGCGATCGCCGCGACCGTCGGCATCCCCGACCTCCAGGCGTTCAACAAGACCTGCCGCCGGGAACTGGGCGCGTCACCTCGAACGGTCAGACGCACAGGGCAGACCGAGCGGCCTCACTGACACCCGGAGGCAGGTCAGACGCCCGCGCGGGTGAACGTCACATGGGTGACCCCACTCGGCGAGGAGACGGCCTCGATCTCGTAGTCCTTCTCCAGGTCCTCCAGGCCGTCCCAGAGGCGTACGCCCCGTCCGAGCAGGATGGGGGCGACCACGACGTGCATGTGGTCGATGAGCCGGGCGGCAAGGAAGTCGCGGACAACGCCTGGTCCCCCGCCGATCCGTACGTCCTGGCCGTCCGCCGCCTCGCGCGCCTTCTCCAGCGCCTCGGCGGGCGAGGTGTCGAGGAAGTGGAACGTCGTGCCGCCCTCCATCTCGATCGAGGGCCGCGTGTGATGGGTGAGGACGAAGGTCGGCGTGTGGAACGGCGGGTTCGGCCCCCACCACCCCTTCCACTCCGGGTCCTTGTGCCATCCGGGATAGCCGAACTTCCCGGCGCCCATGATCTCGGCACCGATCCCGGGCGTGAACCGCCGGGCGAAGGCGTCGTCCAGGCCGGCGCTCCCGCCGGGCCGGCCCACCATGTCGTGCCAGAACCGCGTGGCGAACATCCACTCGTGCAGCCTCTCCCCGGCGTGACCGAACGGCTCGTCGCGGCTGAGGCCCTCCCCGGTGCCGTATCCGTCGAGGGAGATGGAGAAGTTGTGCACTCGGGCCAGTGACATGGCGGGCGACTTCCTTCCTGATGCCGTCCCGACGACGGAGACCTTGGAGGAGCGAATACAGGAGGCTAACGGCCTGTGCCGTGCTCCGCGACATTTAAGCCACGGCTTAAAGGTGTGGCGGCGGTACGAGGCCGCGCTCGCCCCCCACCCGGTCCTCATCCATGGACCTCCGCATCTCCGACCGGCACCGCACAGCACAGCAACGCCTCGTCGGCCTCCAGTCGGGCGATCGGTTCGGTCAGGTGGGCGATCGGGCCGGTGACGCGTCTACGGCAGGTTCCGCAGGCCCCTGACCGGCAGGCGGACGGGAGCTCAAGGCCTGCCGACTCCGCCGTGTCGAGGAGCGTCCCGCTGTCGGCGGTCCAGGTCGTCCGGGTGCCGCTGACCGTGTAGTGCACGGCGAAGGGGCCGGGCTCGGGCGGCGGCCGCTCGTCGAGGGCCACCGGGCGAGGCGACAGGAAGCGCTCATCGCGTACGGCGTCTGCCGCGACGCCCGCGGCCAGCAGTGCCGTACGGACGGTGTCGACGAAGCCCTGCGGGCCGCAGAGGTACGCCTCCGCCGTGCCGTCGGCAGCCAGGTCGCGCAGGTCGGCGGCGGTCGGGCGACCGGGGTGGGCGCCGTACGGCAGTCCGTCGGTGGGGTCGGTGACGTGCAGGCGTGCCGTGGCGTTCGGGAGCTTCGCCAGCAGGGCGAGTACCTCCTCCCACAGCGGGGTCTCCGCGCTCGTGCGGACGACGTTCAGGACGGTGACCGGCCGGTCGGGGTTGGTGTCCAACAGGCCGCGCAGGACGGGGAGTACGGGCGTGATGCCGATGCCCGCGACGGCCAGCAGGAGGGGGCGGCGCGCGTCGGGGGCGGTGAGTTCGTCGCCGTAGGGGCCCGACAGGAGCACTCGGGAGCCGGTCGGCAAGTCGTGCAGGTGGCCCGAGACGCGGCCGCCCGTGACCCGCTTGACGCTGATGCGCAGTTCGGTGTCCGAGGCGCCGGTGAGGGTGTAGCACCTCCACAACGGGCCGCTCTCGTCGGCGAGATGGACGCGCAGATGCTGTCCGGGACGGCATCGCGAGCCCGCCGGGTCGCGGAAGGCGAAGGTCGTGACGGTGGGGCTCTCCTCCGTGCGCCGGATCAGTTCGGCGTAACGGGGGCGGCCGGGCTGGGCCAGGCGTGCCGCAAAGCGAGGCTCCGTGAGGGCACGCCCGCGGTCGACGAGCCGGTCGCCCGGCGCGATCCGGCCGCCGCGCACGACCCGGGCGTACACCCCGCAGTACAGGTGCCCGAAGCGGGACGCGAGCAGGGCCGGGATGTTCAGGTCGCGCTCGCCCGATCCGGGCCGGACCGCCGTGGCCCGGCAGCGCTCGGTGGGGAAGGTGAACTCCAGCTCGGCCTCCCCCAGTTGGGCGCGCGTGCCCGGCAGATCGAGCTCGCGCCAGGCGCCCAGGCCGGAGACGTACAGGTTGGCGCGGAAGCGGAGCGGGTTGACGGAGGCGCCGGCCGCCTGGGCCAGCGCCTTCACCGTGTCGAGGTTGATGAGGGACAGTGGCGCGTCGGACCAGTCCCACAGGGCCGCGCCGGGGCGGACCAGGCGGGCGTCGCCGACAGGGCCGGGCGGGAGCGGGCCCGGGTCGTCGAGCGGGATCCGCACCTCGCGGCCGTCGGGAGCGGTGAGCCGTACCGCGTCCGGCGCCATCTGCAGTCGATATAGGCCGAGTTCGGCGTGCTTGCGCAGACGCAGGAGCAACTCGCTGGAGATCCAGCCGTGCGCGTTCGGCTCGGCCGGCGCGGTTCCCTCCGTCAGCGCGAACACCCGGTCCAGCGGCAGCCCTTGGCCTGCGGTGAGCTGGGCGTGGGGTAGCGGCTGGGCCGGCATGCCCTTCACGGGGTAGCGGTAGAGCGCCTCCAGACGGGGTGTCAGAAGTGCTCCCACGCCGACTCCTTCCCCGCCGTGCACGGGCCGCCCGCGTGGCAGGCCAGCCGCCCTTCGGCCAGGTCGAGGCGGACGGTGAGCAAGGTGCGCCACCGCTGGTGGAAGGGCAGGTCCGGCTGTGGGTGACAGCACACCGGGGCGCCGTCGCTCTCGTGCGCGTGCAGTAGTTCGGTCCAGTGGGCCGGGTCGGGCGAGGCGAGCAACTTCCGTCCGGCGGTGATGTGTTCGAGGCGGGGGTAGGTGCCGGCGGTGCTCGTGGCGAGTTCGCCCGTGGCGAGGTGGGGGTCGAGGAAGTGGTTGGTGTGCAGGAGGTATCCGTCGGCGTCCGGGGGTAGTACGGCGATTCCGGCCGGGCTGAGCTCCACGCACACGGCGTCGCCGTGATGGCCGTCGTACGTGACCACCGTCAGGACCGTGGAAGCCGACACGTCGGCCGAGCGGGCGATGTCGACGGCCTCGGCGGTCGTGGCGGCCTCGTCGAGGATCCGGCGGGCCACGGCGTGCACCGGTACGCCGATCCGCTCGCCGTCGGACGCGTGGCTGAGGATGTTGAAGTGGAGCCCCAAACCTGCGGAGTTGAGGCCGATCTTGCCGAGGATGCCGGCCTCGGTGAAGGTCCGCACGCCGGAATGCCGGATCAGGGTCCTGGTGTCGGCGAACTCCTCGTGCCAGTCCCAGGTCTGGACGGTGTGCGGGGCGCCGGGGCCGCCGACGTACACGGCGGTGGTGCACTCGCCGTCGGCGGTGGCACCGACCGTGGCGAGGATCTCCGTACGGGCATTGAGCATCCCGAGCTGCCACAGGGGCACGTCCGCGCCCCGGGCCATCGCCGCCAGCTCGTCGTGCAGGGCGGGGGCCCAGCCGCGTATCGCTTCGGCCGCCTGGTCGCCGTACGACGGGAGCAGGGCCGGATCGACCTGTACGGCTTCGAAGAGCCGCCGGTATTCGGTGATGCTCGTGCGGATGCGGGTCCTGTCGGCCACGCCGAGTGCGTGGCCGCGTTCCGCCGGGTCGGCGGTGTCGGTGTGGTGGCGGGCGATCACCGCGTGCTGCTCAGGATCGCGTCCCACATCACCTCGGCGGCGATGGAGCCGAGGCCCACGGAGTTGATGGCGTGGGCGCCGATCCGGGAGGGGGTGGACGGCAGGTCGACCTCGTCGGTGGTGAGGGTGAAGAGGGTGTCGCCGTCGAGGTTGGTGTGGAAGGGCTGGATGCCCCGGTGCATGGAGCCGTGCACCTGTCTGCCGAACTGTTCCAGCGCGCGGTCGTCGAGGCGGACGTTGGTGATCAACGCCGAGATGGTGGTGTTGCCGGGGGCTGCGGTCGGGCCGTCTCCGGCGAGCGCGGACTGGTAGTCGAGGTGGGGCAGGCGGCGGGCGCCGGTGGCGGGGTCGTAGTTGCCGCGGATCACCGTGCCGTCGCGGTCGACGATGACGCCGACCGCGTTGACCACGGTCACGGCGAGGATCCTGATGTCGCCGATCTGCAGGAAGGCGGCGCCCTGGCCGGAGAACTCGCAGCGCGACCAGTCGATCTTGCCGACGGAGGCGCTGATCCCGGCACCCGCGCGGCCGACCGGGACGCGGCCGGGTGCGGCCATGCGCAGGGCCGCCCGGCCCAGAGCCGCGTCAGGGACCACGGCGTTCGCGCGGGCCGCGAAGTCGTAGATGATCGCGCCCGACACGCACTTGAGGTCGTTCCAGCCGACCTTGTTGTCGACGCGGGCGCGCAGTTCGTCGGCGACTCCGGCGCAGGCGCCGAGGCCGTACAGGGAGCCGCCGGAGAGGCAGATGGCGTGGGCGTACTGCTTGTCGCCGTAGAAGAGGCCGATGGCGCCGCCGCGTTCGTCGATGAACATGCGCGCGCCGGCCGGGACATGGAGGACGGTGGTGCCGGTGGGGCCCTCCGTGTACTGGGCGGTGCCGACCTCGACGCCGGGGAAGTCGTAGGTGACCGTGCCGCTGCCGGGGCTGGGCTGCGGGACGAGGTCGAAGTCGCCGTTGCTCTTGGCCGGGCCGAAGACGGGGGCCGGGACGAGCCGGGCGTCGGCCGCTGCTGTGTGCTCGGTCAGCGTCATAGCGTCTCCAGGAGCTGTCGGGAGTAGGGGTGCCGCGGGGTGGCGTAGAAGCGGTGGGCGTCGGCGAGTTCGACGATCTCGCCGGCGCGCATCACCGCCACGCGGTGGGCGAGATAGCGCACCGCGGCGAGGTCGTGGGAGATGAACAGGGCGCCGAAGTCGTGCTCGGTCTGGAGGTCGTGGACGAGGTTGAGGATCTGCGCCTGCACGAACACGTCCAGGGCGCTGACCGCCTCGTCGAAGACGATGAACTTCGGGCGGGTGATCAACGCGCGGGCGATGGCGACGCGTTGGCGCTGGCCGCCGGAGAGTTCGTGCGGGAGGCGTTCGGCGAAGGAGGCGGGGAGGCCGACCTGGTCGAGGATGCGCAGGACCGCCGGGTGGTGGGTGCGCAGTCGGCCGCCCTCGGCGGCGGCGAGGGGTTCGGCGACCGAATCGGCCACGGTGAGGCGGGGGTTGAGGGACCAGTGCGGGTTCTGGAGGACCGCCTGGATCTCTCCGGCGCGGGTACGGCGGCCGCCGTACGGGAAGCGGACCGTGCCGGAGGTGGGCTTCCGTAGTCCCAGGGCGACGGAGCCGGTGGTGGTCTTGCCGGAGCCGGACTCGCCGACCAGGCCGAGGGTTTCACCGGCGGCGATGCTGAAGCTGACCTTGTCCATGGCGGTGACGTGCTTGAACACCACGGAGACGGCGTCGAGTTCGAGGACCGGTTCGCTCATCGGGCATCCTCCTTCGCCAGAGGTGGTTCGCTCACCGGGCCTCCTCCTGGGCCCGGGGGTGCTCCGGCCGGGTGGTGGCACAGGACCGTGCGGCCCTCGACCTGCCGTGATTCCGGGCGGGTCGTGGCGCAGTCGTCGGTCGCCGCCGGGCAGCGGGGGCCGAAGACGCAGCCGGGTTCGTCCTCGGTGAGGACCGGTGGGGTGCCGGCGATGGTGAGCAGCCGGGTGCCGTCCTTGGCTCGGGCCGGGTCGGCCGCGGACAGGGCTGCGGTGTACGGGTGTTGGGGTGCGGTGAGGACCTGGGCGGTGGGGCCGTCCTCGACGATCCGGCCGCCGTACATGACGGCGATGCGCTCGCAGTGGCGGGCGACTCCGCCGAGGTCGTGGCTGAGCCAGAGGACGGTCGTGCCGTGTTCGGCGGCGAGGCCGAACAGCAGGCGGAGCACCTCTTCGCGGACCTGGCTGTCGAGGGCGGCGGTGGGTTCGTCGGCGATCAGGAGGTCGGGCTTGCGGGCCATCGCCATGGCGACGATGACGCGTTGGGCCATGCCGCCGGAGATCTGGTGCGGGAACAGGCGCAGGACGCGTTCGGGGTCACGGATGCGGACGCCGTCGAGGAGGGCGGCCGGGTCCGCGTCGGTGGTGCGCAGGGCGAGCCGCAGCTGGCGGCCGATGCGCAGGGTCGGGTCGAGGGCGCCGACGGGGTCCTGCGGGACGAAGGCCAGGCGTTCGCGGCGCACCCCGACCAGGCGTTCGGTGGGCAGGTCGAGCAAGGACTCGCCGTCGAGCAGGACGCGGCCGCGCGGGAACACGGTGGCCCTGGGCAGCAGGCGTCCGATCAGCAGGCCCAGCGTGGACTTGCCGGAGCCGGACTCGCCGACGATGCCGACGGTCTCGCCGCGGTGGACGGTGAGGGAGGCGCCGTCGAGGGCGCGGACGGTCCGCTTGCCGGTGCGGTACTCGGCGACGACGTCCTCGATCTCCAGCAGCGGTGTCGTCATGTGAGCGACCTCGTCTCTCGGGGTTCGAAGCGGTCGCGCAGGCTGTCCCCGATGAGGTTGATCGCCATGATGGCGGCGACCAGGACGACTCCGGGGGCGACGATCAGCCAGGGAGCGCCGACCATGTAGAGGCCGCCTTCCTGGATGAGCAGTCCCAGCGAGGCGTCCGGGAGTTGGACGCCGTATCCGAGAAAACTGAGGCCGCCCTCGACGAGGATGCCGACGGACAGGGCGTAGGTGCCCTGGACGGCGACGGTGCCGGCGACGTTGGGCAGGATGTGCCGGAGCATGATCGTGGGGGCGCGGACCCCGCTGATCCGGGCGGCGGTGACGAACTCGCGGCGGGCGACCGCGCGGGCGGCGATGCCGACCATGCGGGTCATCAGCGGGACGGTGACCAGGACGATCGCGGCCAGGGCGGCCGTGCGGCCGGGGCCCAGGACCGCGGCGACCAGGACGGCCAGGACGATCGCGGGGAAGGCGTACAGGACGTCCCCGATCCGCAGGACGATCTCGGCGGTACGGCCGCCCTTGTAGCCGGCGAGGACGCCGAGCGCGGTGCTGATGACGGCCGTGCAGGTGACCGCGAGGGCCGACAGCAGCAGGGTGGTGCCGATGCCCTGGAGGAGTCGGGGCAGCAGGGAGCGGCCGAGGTTGTCGGTGCCGAGGAGCCAGGCGCCGCCCGGGGGTTGGAGACGGGGGCCGACGATGGCGTCCGGGCGGCCGCCGAGGCCGGCGAGCCGGCCGACCAGGGTGACGAGGAGGAGGGCGACGAGCACCCAGACCGCGGCGCGGAAGAGACCGTCGAAGCCGCGCAGGGCCACGGCACGGCGGAGCCGGCGCCGGAGGGCGTCGCGCGTGGCGGTGCTCGGCGCGGCCGGACCGCTGTGCGCGGGAATCGCGTGGGCCTCGGGCGCGGCCGGTCCGCCCTGCTGCTGCGAGGCCGGACGGATCCGGAAGGCCTTTCCCTTCATAGGGCCGCCCCCTTCCCCACCGTGCTGATCCGTGGGTCGATCAGCCCGCTGACCAGGTCGACGAGCAGGTTGGTCGTGATGAAGACCGTCGCCGCGAGGAGCACACCCGCCTGGATGACCGCGTAGTCGCGGCGGTCGAGGCCGTCGACGAGGTACGAGCCGAGGCCGGGGACGTTGAAGAGGCGCTCGACGATGACCGCGCCGCCGAGGAGGTAGGCGCTGAGGGTGGCGACCAGGGTGAGGACGGGGACGGAGGCGTTGCGCAGGACGTGGTGGCGCACGATGAAGCCCTTCGGTTCGCCGCGCGCCACCGCGGCCGCGATGTGCGGTTCCACCAGTACGCCGAGGACGGCGTCGCGGGTGGTGCGGGCGGTCGCGGCGACGCAGAAGACGGCGAGGACGCAGGCCGGCAGGAACAGCGAGCCGATCGAGCCGAGCGGGTCCCGCGACCAGGGGACGTAGCTGCCGACGGTCAGGCCCAGGCTGTAGCGGGTGAACAGGAACACCACCAGGCTGCCGAGGACGAACTCGGGCAGGCTCATGCCGAGCGCGCTGACCAGGCGGCCCGGCACTCCCCCGCGTCCGCCGCCGTCGCGGGTCGCGGTGTACACGCCGAGCGGGACGCCGACGGCGACGGTGAGCAGGAGGGCGAGCACGGTGAGGGTGACGGTGACCGGCAGCCGGTCGCCGAACTCGGCGGCGACCGGGGTGCGGGCGGCGAGGGACGTGCCGAAGTCGCCCTGGACGGCGTTGCGCAGCCAGTACACGTACTGCTCCACCACCGGTCGGTCGAGGCCGAAGCGGGTCGCGGCCTCCGCCTTGTCCGCCGGGCCGGCGAGCGGGCCGAGGACCAGGTCGGTGTAGCTGCCGGGCATCGCGCGGACGGCTGCGAAGATCAGCACCGAGACGCCGAGGAGGGTGAGCGCGGCGGTGGCGACGCGGCCGAGGAGCCAGCGGATGTGGTCCATGGCGGTCTACTTCGCGCCCGGGAGGGTGTACGAGGTGATGTCGCGCAGGAAGTTGCCGTAGCCCTCGGCGGTGCGCAGGGTCGGGCTCACCTGGTCGGTGCGGTAGCCGAGGACAGAGGGGCGGGTGACCAGGGGCAGCATCTGGGCGGCGGTGTCCACGCGGGCGCACAGGTCGGCGAGGGTCTTGGTGCGGGCGGTGCCGTCGGGCTCGCTCGCCGCCTTGTCGATGAGGGCGTCGAGGGTCTTGTCGTCGTTGAGGAAGGTGGCGGAGAAGCCGGCGACGACCGGGTTCCACCAGCGGGAGACCATGGAGGCGTCGACGTATCCGGCGAACCAGCCGACGGCGAGGTCGAAGTCGGGCTTGGCACCGAAGACCTTCGCGCCGTAGGTGGTGTCGTCGTACTTCTGGATCTTGACGGTGACGCCGGCCTTGGCGAGTTGCTGCTGGATGACCTGGGCGATCTGGCCGACGGCGGGTTCGGACGTGTAGACGGCGAGGCGCAGGGTGCCGATGTTCTTCGGGGCGGCGGTGTCGCCGGTCGCTGCGGGGAGCTTCGCGGGGTCGCAGGCGCCGGGCAGGACGCTCGGGGTGACGCCGGTGGGCCGTGCCTGTCCGCCGAGGGCGACGGAGGCGATCTCCGCGCGGTTCAGGGCGCTGTCGAGGGCGAACCTGACCTTCCGGTCGGCGAGCGGTGAGTCGGGGTTCTTGGAGTTCTGGATCAGGTAGTAGAAGTCGCTGTTGGTCTGGCTGACCACCTTGGCGTTGCGTGTGCCCGTCAACTGGTCCATGGAGTCGACGTTGTTGAAGTTCACGAAGGCCGCGCTGCCATTGCGCAGGGCGGCGAGCCGGGCGGCTTCCTGCGGCACGATCTCGATTTTGAGAGCGTCGATCCGTACGGATTTCGCGTCGCGGTAGGTGGTGTTGGGGGTGAAGTCCCAGTACTGGTCCTGCTTGTGGTCCTTCACGACGAAGGGGCCGGTGCCCAGCATTTCCTTCTGCGGGTCCAGCGATCCGTTCTCGATCTCCTTCATCGGCAGAATTGCGGCGGGGGTGTTGGCGAGCGCGGCGAGGAACGGCGTGTAGGCCTTGGTGAGTTCGACGGTGACCTCGTCCGCGCCGGTGGCCTTCACGGATTTCACGGGGCCGAGCTGGGCGGCGTAGGCGGCCTTTGACTTGAGCAGGCGCTTGATGCTGCCGACGACGTCGGCGGTGGTGAGTGCGCGGCCGTTGGAGAACTTCACGTCCTTGCGGAGGGTGAAGACGTAGGTAGTGGCGTTCGGCTGCTTCCAGGAGGCGGCCAGCAGGGGCTTGATGCCGAACTTGGCGTCGACGGTCACGAGGGGTTCGTAGACCAGGGACTCGATCGACCAGGAGCGGGCGGTGGCGGCGGTCTGCGGGTCGAGGCCGCCTGCCTCCACGGAGTCGTAGTCGAGCTGGACGGTGAGGGGCCCGGAGCCCTTCAGGGATGTGTCGGAGCGGGTGAGATAGCCGGACTTCGAGGAATTTCCGGCGGCACCGGCATCGGTGGCGGCGGGTGCGGAGCAGGCGGTCACGGCGGCCGAGAGAGCGGCGGAACAGGCGACCAGGACTGCTGATCTTCGCATGCTCGCTTCTCCTTCCGGGGAGTTTGCCGGATCGTTCCGGCAATTGCGTTGGGAAAGCCGGGATGTTGGGGTGACAACGGATTCCTGTGACGGTTGCGACGGGCGTCTACGCCTTCGTGGAGGCCCGGACGTGCAGGTTGATGGGAAGGGTGCGGACGGTGCCCTTCGGCGTTTCGCCGGAGAGGATCTCGCAGAGCAGACGGGCGCATTCGGCGCCCATGGTCCGCGGCCGGAGGTCGACCGCGGTGATCGGGGGTTCCGCCGTGCGCATGGCGGAGCTGTCGACGCAGGAGGCGAGGAGCAGGTCGTTGCCCACCTTGCGTCCGCAGGACCGGAGTTCGGGCAGGATCGCGGCAGCCGCGCCGTCCGCAGCGCACACGATCGCGTCGATCTCGGGGGTCTCGGTCAGCAGTTTCCGTACGACGCCCTGGAGGACGTCGGGTGTCGAGCCGAAGGGCGCCTTGCTGACGAGTTCGGGCAGGCCGCGCTCGGCGCACCAGCGGGCGTGGGTCCGCTGGAGGGTGAGGGCCCAGTCGCCGGTGGTGTCGGAGGCGATGAACGCGGGGCGACGGGCGCCGGAGGCGTGGAGGTGGTCGAGGAGTTCGGTCATCGAGGCGTCGTGGTCGGACCATATGACGCCGGTCGGCTGCCGGTCGCCGACGTACCGCTCGGCCGTGACGACCGGCAGTCCGCTGCCCATCAGCTGCTCCACGACCGGGTCCTCGGCGACCGGGTCGCACAGCACGAGCCCGTCCACCTGCGGGACCGCGCCCCGCCGGTACGGGAGGTGCCCCGAGGACAGCAGGGTGACGTTGAGCCCGGCCCGGGCGGCCTGCTCGGCGACGCCGAAGACGAACGACATGTAGTACTCGGCGCTGGTCAGGAACTCCGGGATGTGCAGCGCGATGGTCTCGGTCACCGAGGTGCGCAGGCTGCGGGCGCTGCGGTTGGGGGCGTAGCCGAGCCGCTCGGCGGCATCGAGGACCGCGCGCCGGGTGGGCCCGGACACCCGGCCGTGGCCGCGCAGGGCGTCCGAGGCGGTGGTCTTGGAGACCGAGGCCGCGCGGGCCACGTCGGCGATGGTGGGCGGCACGGCGGGTGTTCCGGACGTCATCGCCGTCACCAGCCGTACGTCAGGACGTCGTCGAGGGCGGCGACGAACACGTCGGCGCTCTCCCGGGTCAGACACAGCGGCGGCTTGATCTTCAGCACGCACTGGCGGTCGGACGTCGGCTGCATGATCACGCCGAGTTCCCGCAGCCGCTCGCAGATGGCGGCTGTCTCCTCGGTCGCGGGTGCCAGGGTCGTACGGTCGCGCACGAACTCCACGCCCAGGTAGAGGCCGGAACCGTGCACCGTACCGATCAGCGGGTGCCGTTCGCCGAGTTCGACGAGCCGCCGCTTCAAGTACCCGCCGACCTCAAGGGCGTTGGTCTGGAGGTCCTCGTCGCGCATGATGTCGAGGACGGTCAGGCCGACCACCGAGCTGACGGGGCTGCCGCCGGCCGAGGAGAAGAAGTAGCCCTGGGTGCGGTAGGCGTCGGCGGTCTCCCGGCGGGTGATGACGGCGCCGAGCGGGTGTCCGTTGCCCATGGCCTTGGCGACGGTCACGACGTCCGGTACGACACCCTGCTGCTCGAATCCCCAGAAGTGGGTGCCGAGCCGGCCGTAGCCGACCTGCACCTCGTCCGCGATGCACAGCCCGCCGACAGCGCGGGTGGCCGCGTAGACCTGCTCCAAGTAGCCGTCGGGGAGGGCCATTCCGCCGGCGTTGCCGTAGTACGGCTCGCACAGGAAGGCGGCGGGGGCGTGTCCCTCGGCGGCGAGTTCGGCGATGCGGGCGGCGGCCTCGGGGCCGTAGCGCCGCGCTTCCTCGCCCCGGTGGCGGCCCCGGTAGGAGTTGGGCGCGGCGACGGTGTGCACCCAAGGCGGCCGTGATTCAAGGGCGTTGGGGTTGTCTGCGACGGACGTGGAGACGGCGTCGCTCGCGTAGGTCCAGCCGTGGTACGCCTCCTCGACGGCAACCACGTCCTGGCGTCCGGTCGTCGCCCACGCGAGCCGCAGTGCGAGGTCGACCGCCTCGGAGCCGCTGTTCACCAGGAACACGGTGTCCAGCTCGGCGGGAAGGAGCTGCGTGATCCGCTCCGACAGCTCGACCACGGAGGCGTAGTGGAAGCGGGAGTTGGTGTTCAGCCGCTGCCACTGGCGGTGAACGGCGTCGCTCAGGACGGGGTGGCCGTGGCCGAGGATGGTCACGTTGTTGAGCATGTCCAGGTAGCCGCGGCCCCGGGTGTCGACCAGGTACTGGCGCCAGCCGCGCTCGATGCGGGGCGGCTCCTCGTAGTAGTGCTCCTGGACGGTGGCGAAGGCGTCGTTGCGGCGGGTCAGCAACTCCTCCTCGGACATCTGGAGTTCGGGCGCTGCGGGGAGCAGCAGTGCCGTGGGGTCCGGGCACACCTGGAGCCAGCCGTCGGCCAGTTCGGGAGCGACGAAGCGGGGTGGGCGTACACCGGTCAGATGGCTGAGCTGGACGCCCAGGACGTGAAATCCGTCGAACTCGGCCACGGTGCCCAGCAGTTGGCCGGGCTCGACCGGGCCGGAGGTCAGGGTGCCGGTGTCGAGCCCGTCGAGGATCAGGTCCGGGCCGCCGCCCTGACGTAGCGTCATCACCCGGTCGGTGTCGCGGGAGACCGTTCCCGCCCAGGGAGCCCTGACCTCCAGGGGTTCGGTGGCGTACAGCTCGACGCCGAGCGCACAGGTCTCGGCGGGACTCTCGCCGTCCACCGTCGTGCGGGTCATCCGGAACTCGCCGTGCCGGGTGCGGACGGCCCGCGTGGCGCTCAACTCCTCGTGCACCAGGTCGTGTTCGGCGTTCGGTGACCGCCAGAAACCGGTGTGCAGGGCGTCGGCGAAGACCGAGAGGTCGAGGGTGTGGACGTGCTCCGGGAGGGTGGGGATCAGCCGCGCTCCGACCACCGGCTCCCCTCGCGTGGACGCCTTGTCCAGCGCGTGGCGGAGCTGTGCCGTCATCACCTGGACCGGGACCGACGTGGCCACCTCGAACATCGTCCACTCGCGCTCCAGCGCGTCCGAGGCGTAGTCGTTGTCCGGGTCGAGCAGCACGTCGTACTGACCGCTGACCACGAGGACGGCGGACCGCAGCACGACGAGCGGCCACAGCACCTCCAACTCGTCGTCGCCGAGCGGGCGTTCCGCGTGGAAGGCGCGGACGGCGGGCAGTACGGAGGCCGGTCCCGCTCCGTGGTGGTGGAGTACCGAGGTGCAGGTGACGGCCAGTTCCGCGACCGTCCAGCCGGGGCCCAGGTCACCGAAGTCGATCACGCCGACCGGCATCGGGCGTCCATCGAGGGCCGTCTCGCAGACGACGTTGTTGTCGGTGAGGTCGCCGTGGATCAGCTGCGTGGGCAGCCGGTCGGCGTACGGCTGCACCAGGGCGTGGGCGGCGCGGGCCGCGCGCAGGATCCGCTGGGCGCCGATCTGGTCGCGCAGGTGCGGGGCGAGCGTCTCGACCACGGTGATCGCGTTGCGCAGATCCCACAGGCGGGGGCGGTCGGCCTCCGGGGCGGCCAGGGTGGACAGTCCTGCCGTGACCCGGCCGGCGATCGAGCCCAGCCGGGCCACGACCGCGGGAGCGAGGTAGCGGCTGTCCATGATCGGCTCGCCGGGCACGAAGTCCAGCAGGAGGCAGGCAAGCTTCGACTCGTCGGCCGTGAGCCA
The DNA here is from genome assembly GCF_040643775.1 of Streptomyces sp. NPDC047081. Taxonomy (NCBI): domain Bacteria; kingdom Bacillati; phylum Actinomycetota; class Actinomycetes; order Kitasatosporales; family Streptomycetaceae; genus Streptomyces; species Streptomyces sp. NPDC047081. The sequence goes on from NZ_JBEYUY010000034.1 coordinate 80,952, forward strand.
CTGCAAGGGGTCGCCGTCCACGCCCGGTCGCGGCTTCGGCAGCCGCAACTCGGGGAATTTGGCGGCCAGTTGCTCGATCGCCGTGCACTGCAGGCGCAGGGCGGACGGGTCGACGGCCGGGTTGGTCACCTTGAGGACGTGGTCGGCGGTGTCCGTGCGCACCCGGTAGTTGCGGTCCTGCTGGCTGCCCAGCGACTGGAGGCCGCCCTGCACGCCGTACCGCTCGCTGAGCAGCGCGAGCGCGTCGGCCTCGTCGACCGGGGCGATCGGTCGGACGAGCCAGTCGGCGGAGGGAAGGCCCATGGGTGGCACCGCTTCTCTTGCGTGTCTCATGCCGGATCGTTCCGGCAAAAGTAGAGCGGACATCCGGGTGCGTCAATGCCCACAGGGGTCATTTCAAAAAAATTGAAAGTTCGTGGTTGGTAAGGCTAACCTCACTTCCCGTGAGACTCCCCATCCTCAGAAGAACCCTCGCCGCCCGCGCGGTCGCCGCCCTGCTCGCCCTGACCGGCTGTGCGGGCTCCGACTCCGACTCCGACGACACGTCGAAGGCCGCCGCTCCCGCGACCGCCGCCGCAGACGCCTTCCCCGTGAGCATCAAGCACGCCTTCGGCACCACGGTCATCGAGAAGAAGCCCACACGTGTGGCGACCATCGTGTGGAGCAACCACGACGCCGCGCTCGCCCTCGACGTCGTCCCCGTCGGCATCCCGAAGCAGACCTACGGCGATCAGGACGGCGACGGCGTGCTGTCGTGGACCGCGAAGAAGCTGACGGCCCTCAAGGCGAAGACGCCGACGCTGTTCGACGAGTCCGACGGACTGGACTTCGAGGCGATCGCCGACACGCGGCCCGACGTGATCCTCGCGTCGTACTCGGGCATCTCCAAGGACGACTACACCACCCTCAGCGAGATCGCGCCGACCGTCGCCTACCCCTCGCTGGCGTTCGGCACCAGCTGGCGGGACACCATCAAGCTCGACGCGCGGGCACTGGGCCTCGCGTCCGAGGGCGACACGCTCGTCGCGAGCCTGGAGAAGACGATCGGCGACGCGGCCACGAGCCACCCCACCATCAAGGGCCGTACCGCGCTGGTCGGTTACTTCGACCCCGAGGACTTCAGCAAGGTCGGCTACTACACCAGCCATGACGTGCGCAATCAGTTCTCCGTGGACCTCGGCATGAAGATCCCGGCGAGCCTGGCCACGCTCTCGGCGAAGACCGACGAGTTCTACGGCACCATCAGCGCCGAGAAGGCCGACGTCTTCGACGACGTGGACGTCATCGTCACCTACGGCGACGACAAGCTGCTCGGCCGGCTCCGGAAGGACCCGCTGCTCGGCAAGATCCCCGCGATCGCCAAGGGTGCCGTCGTCGTCATCCCGGACGGCTCCGAGCTGGCCGCCGCCCTCTCACCGCCGACCGCGCTGACCATTCCCGCCACGACCGACGAGTACGCGGGGCTGCTGGCCGACGCCGTCGCAAAGCTCAAGTGACCGTAAGATCCCGTCCCTTGCTGTGGCCGGCAGCGTGTCTGGCGCTCGCGGCCGTGGCCGCCCTGCTCTCCGTCATGTTCGGCGCCCGTACGGTCTCCCCCGCCGACGCCTTCGCCGCGCTCGTCCACGGCGACGACGGCACCCTCGCCCGGGCCGCCGTCCGGCAGCGCATCCCCCGCACGGGGCTCGCGCTGCTGGTCGGCGCGGCGCTGGGCACCGCCGGTGCGGTGATGCAGAGCCTGACCCGCAATCCGCTGGCCGACCCCGGCATCCTCGGCGTCAACGCAGGGGCCGCGCTGGCGGTCGTCAGCGGGATCGCCTACCTCGGGATCAGCACGCCGTCGCAATACGTGTGGCTGGCGGTGGCCGGGGCGGGTACGGCGGCCCTGCTCGTGTACGTCATCGGCTCGCGCGGGCGGGGCGGAGCGACGCCGGTGAAGCTGGCGCTGGTCGGGACGATGGTGACGGCCGCGCTGTCCTCGCTGGTCAGCGCGGTGCTTCTGCCGCGCCTCGACGTGGTGAACACCTTCCGGTTCTGGCAGATCGGCGGAGTGGGCGGCGCCTCGGCGGACGGCATCCTCCAGGTGCTGCCACTGCTGGTCGTCGGCTTCGTCCTGAGCCTGGCCTCGGCACCCGGCCTCAATGCGCTCGCCCTCGGCGACGACCTCGCCACCGGACTGGGCCAACACGTGGCCCGTACCCGCCTGTTGGCCGCGCTCGGCGCCGTCCTGCTGTGCGGGGCGGCCACCGCGGCGGCCGGTCCGATCGGCTTCGTCGGCCTGGTCGTCCCGCACACGGTCCGACTGCTGACCGGCCCCGACAACCGCCGGCTGCTGCCTCTGTCGGCGCTGACCGGAGCCGCCTTGGTGACCCTCGCGGACGTGGTGGGGCGTCTGGTGGCCCGGCCCGAGGACATGGAGGTCGGCATCGTGACGGCGGTCGTCGGAGCGCCGGTGTTCATCGCCGTGGCACGGCGGCAGAAGGTGCGGGAGCTGTGAGTACGCAGCGGGTACGGGAGCTGTTGAGTCCGTCGGGCAGGCAGCCTGCGGCCGCCGGTTCCGTCGAGGCGCTCCGACGCGGCCGACGGCGCCGCATCCGCCGTAGACGAACCGCCGTCGCGGGACTGGCAGTTGTGCTCGCCGCGCTGTTCCTCACCAGCCTCTGCGTCGGGCACACCGTCTACTCCCCGGACGACGCCCTGCGCGTCGTCCTCGGTGACAGAGTGCCCGGAGCCTCCTTCACCGTGGGGCGACTGCGGTTGCCGCGCGCGCTCACGGGGGCGCTGGCCGGGTTCGCGTTCGGGCTGGCCGGGGCGAGTTTCCAGTCGCTGCTGCGCAACCAGCTGGCCAGCCCCGACGTCATCGGCATCACATCGGGGGCGAGTGCGGCCGCGGTGTTCGCGATCATCGTGCTCGGGCTGAGCGGCACGCCGGTGTTCCTCATCGCCATACCCGCCGGGATCGCGGTCGCACTCGCCATCTACCTGCTCACCTACCGGCAGGGCGTGCTCGGCGTGCGGCTGGTGCTCGTCGGCATCGGGGTGGGCGCGCTGCTCAACAGCGTCACCTCCTATCTGCTGCTGCGCGCCCCGGCCTGGGACGTGCAGGAGGCTATGCGGTGGCTGACGGGCAGTCTCGGTGCCGCGTTCTGGGACGGGGTGGGCCCCCTGGCCGCAGGGGTGCTGCCGCTGTCGGCCGTACTCCTCGCGCTCGACCGGCCGCTGACGGCGCTTCAGCTCGGCGACGACAGTGCACGGGCGCTCGGCACGCGGGTCGAGACCGTACGGCTGGCTCTCGTGCTCGGTGCGGTCGGGCTGACGGCGCTCGCCACGGCCGCGACGGGCCCCATCGCGTTCGTCGCCTTCCTGTCCGGGCCGGTCGCCCACCGGCTGACCGGTGCCAACGGCTCGCCTCTGCTGCCGGCCGCGCTCACCGGCGCGGTCCTGGTCCTGGCCGCCGACCTGATCGGCCAGTTCGCCTTCGACACCCGGTTTCCCGTCGGCGTCGTCACGGGCGCGCTCGGGGCGCCGTGCCTCTTGTGGCTGCTGGCCAGATCCCGTCGTACCGGAGGAGCCTTCTGACCCGCGTCCCGCCCTACTGCTCCGCGCTCTCCCCCGCGTCCCGTTGCGCCTTGTACGCCCGCCACGCGGCCGGCATCCGCTGGACGTCCAGCAGCCAGGTCAGGTAGTCGCGCATGTTGCGGATGCGCTGGTGGGCGGGACCGCCGGGGGTGGTACGGGCAAGGGCGCGGGCGGCCAGGGCACGCTGGCTGCGGAGGTAGCCCTGCTCCTTGTCGAGGAAGCCGCCCCAGACGTCCTCGTCCATGACGTAGTAGTGGGCACGGTCGTCCGGGCGGCGCACCAGGCGCACGAATCCCGCCGCGATGAGGCTTCGGGTGTACGTCGACACCGAGCCGCGACTCGCCCCGGCGGCCTCGGCCAACTCCTCGGCGGACACGCCCTCGGGGGCGTCGCTGGCCATCAGGTACGCGGCGATACGGCCCTCGATGCGCGAGGAGCCCATGCTCTGCCAGTAGTCGGCGAAGCTCTCGATGAACCAGTCGGGGAAGTCCTCCTCCCCCGCCTCGCCCTTCGCGTCCCCGGGCCCGCCGTCCTGCGGTTCCACCGCTCTGCCTCCCCAGCACGTGATCTTCCAGGGAGCGTAGGCAAAGCGGTACGGCACAGCAAACGGGATCACATCATTGGTCCGTACCTACTTGGCCCCGATGGGTTGACATGGCGTATCGCGACAGCCAATCATCGGTGCCACTTCGGCGAGGCGCCTCACACTCCCCCGGTCCCATCAGGCCCAGGCCGTCGTGGTCGATGTTTTTGAATCGATTCAGTCGCCCGCTCATGCGTCAGCCCTCGCCCGGGAGGTATCCATGCGCCGCCATCCCCCACCCAGTCGTCCCTCCAGAAGCCGACGCCTGCTCGTCCTCGTCGCCGCCACGGCCGCCGTACTGGCCACAGCCCCCGCGCCAACGGCCGGCGCCTCCCCTGCCGCGGTCGCCGCCATGTCAGCGACCACACAGGCCGAAGTCGACGCCCTGACCTACTCGCCGACCTCACGCACCGTCAAGCCGACTGCCGTGTACGCCACTTCGGGCAGCGTCGCGAACCCGCAGAACGTGCTGAGCGGCCAGTCGACGCGGATCTCCGGCTCGCAGTCGGCCATCACCCTCGACTTCGGCAAGGAAGTCGGCGGCGTGGCAACGTTGTCCTTCGGCTCCACCAGCGACAGCGGCCAGCGGGTCGGGCTGGCCTTCAGCGAGTCGTCCCTGTACGTCGGCAACAACAGCGACCGCAGCAGCGGCCGCAGCGGTGAGGACGGGGCCCTCTACACCACGGCATCCGCGAACGGCACGTACACCATGCCCACCGCCCAACTCCGCGGCGGCTTCAGGTACTTGACAGTCTTCCTCGACACCTCGGGCTGGGTGGACCTGAAAGGCGTCAGCCTCGACTTCACCGCCGCTCCGGGGAAGTCCAACCCCGCCGACTACGCCAACTACTTCCACTCCAGCGACGACCTGCTCAACCGCATCTGGTACGCCGGGGCCTACACGGTCCAGCTCAACACCATCGCCTCCAGCCAGGGCCGCGCCTGGCCACCGCCCGCCTCGGCGTGGGACAACAGTGCAACCGTCGGCGTGGGCGACCCCGTGCTGGTCGACGGTGCCAAGCGCGACCGTACGGTGTGGCCCGGCGACATGGGCATCGCCGTGCCCACGCAGTACGCGTATTCCGGCGATCTGACCTCGACCCGCAACGCGCTCGACACGATGTACGACGCGCAGTCGGCGGAGGGTGAAATCCCTTGGTCCGGGCCGCCGTTCAACCTAACCGGCTCGGACACCTACCACACCTGGACCCTGCTGGGCACGTCCACGTACTACACCTACTCGGGCGACCGCGCGTGGCTGGACTCCGAGTGGGCGAACTACAAGCGCGGGATGGCCTTCATCCTCAACAAGGTCGACGGCAACAACCTCCTCAACGTGACCCGCACGCAGGACTGGGCGCGGGTCGGTCAGGGCGGCGAGAACATCTCCGCGAACGCGCTGCTGTTCGCCGCGCTCAAGGGTGGCGCGACCCTGGCCGCGGCCGAGGGGGACAGCGCGCTCGCCGCGAGCTGGATCAACAAGGCGGCCGCCATCAGGAGCGCGGCCAACTCCCTGTTGTGGGACGCCTCGAAGGGCATGTACAAGGACAACCCCACCAGCGGGCTGTATCCGCAGGACGGCAACTCCCTTGCCGTCTGGTACGGGTTGACCGACTCCACGGCCAGGGCGAAGAGCGTCGTGGCGGGACTGGGCAAGAACTGGGGTGCGTACGGCCCGACCACTCCCGAATGGGGCGGCAACGTCTCGCCGTTCGCGGGCGGCATGGAGCTCAACGCCCGCTTCACCGCGGGCGACGACTACACCGCCCTGGACCAGATCCGCCGCACCTGGGGCCACATGCTCGACAGCGACATCGGCACCAAGAGCACTTTCTGGGAGGGCGTCAAGGCGGACGGCGGTCTGGCCTACGGCGGTTCGTTCATGAGCCTGGCCCACGGCTGGTCCACCGCGCCCACCTCCACGCTCACGTTCGACGTGCTGGGCATCGCACCCGAGTCCGTGGCCAACACCTACCGCTTCGTCCCGCACCCCGGTGACCTGGTCAACGCCCAGGGACGCATCACGATGCCGCAGGGCGCCGTGGACGCCTCGTGGTCGCGGGACCGCAACGCCGGTACCTACTGGGCCCAGTTGACCAGCCCCTCCGGCACCACCGGCCGCATCGGCATCCCGAAGGCCGGCGGCACCATCACGGTGTCCGTGAACGGCGCCACGGTCTGGAGCAACGGCACCTTCACCCCGACCACCGGGGTCACCGGCGCGAGCCAGGACGACACGTACGTCTACCTCACCGGCGTCGCCCCCGGCAGCTACACCGTGACCGCCTCCGGCCTCGGCAACCCGCCCGCGCCCGACGACCCTGCTGCGAGCGGCGTGTTGAAGGCGGGCTACACCCGGTGTGCCGGAGAAGGCGGCACCTGCTCCTTCAGCGGGACCCGCTCGGTGGCGTACGGCGCCGGGACGTACACGTACAAGACGGTGACCGGCAGCACGCCCTGCACCAGCGCCTCCTTCGGCGGCGACCCGGCGCCGAACATCCTCAAGTCCTGCTACGTCGCCGACGCTGGCGGCCCGCCCGGCTACACCGTGTGCGCGGCCGAGAACGGCACCTGCGCCGTCTCCGGCTACAACCGGGACGTGGCGTACGGCGCCAACGGCAACTTCGCCCACCAGGTCACGGGCGGCTCGGTCCCCTGCACCAACGCCCACTTCGGCGACCCTATCGACGGCGTCGCCAAGTCCTGCCATGTCGCGAACGCGGGCGCCCCGCCCGGCTACACGCTCTGCGCCGCCGAGGCCGGCACGTGCCCGGCCGTCGCGCGACAGCCGGTGGCGTACGGAGCCTACGGGGCGTTTACGACGATCACTGCGACCGGCGATACCCCGTGCACCAACGCCACGTTCGGCGGCGACCCGATCCCCGGCGAGTCGAAGGCCTGCTACACGGCGACCGGCGGCCCGCCCGGCTATGCCACGGCGTGCTCCGACGAGGGCGGCACCTGTGCCTTCGGCGGACAGCAGACCGTCGCCTACGGGGCACGAGGCAGCTTCGTCTACAAGACCTTCACGGGCACGGCGAGTTGCTCGACGGCGGCCTTCGGCTCGGATCCGCTGGCCGGTGTTCGCAAGAGCTGTTACCTCACTCCCTGACGCCGGAAGGCCTGCGCACCTGCGGTGACTCACCGGATTCCATCGAGTGCCAGCGGGCCTTGAGCGCCGCGAGGGTCTCTTCCGGGTGTGTGAGCACGAAGAGCGCCCTTCGCTCCGGGGACTCGGAGACGGCCGGGCCCTGGGGCTGGTTTCGCTCGGCGTCGGCGGAGACGCATCACCCTCGACCGTCGGCGGAGCGAGGATTATGTCGAAACGGACCTGCGTCCAGGTCCCGTCAACGTCCACTCGGGCGCCTAGACCATGGCCCAGAAGCGGTAGCTCCCGTCGGCGGCCAGGAAGTGGGCGGCGAACATGCCGACCGGCGAAGAGCCGCTGTCCATGGAGCCGCCCATGCCCATGGAGGTCATGTCCCCGTAGTCCATGGACATCGAGCCCATGTCCATGTCCCCCATTCGGTGCCGCACGGGTCCGCACCCCCGGGGCCGGCACCACCCCCGCCAGCCCCAGCCCCGCCGATACCTGCCCCGGTGCCGTGCATGCCGGCTGCCACCGGGCCCGCGGCGTACGACGCCGTGAACCTCAGGGCCGGCAGCAGGACTCGTCCATCAACCGTGTCTCCAGATCGCGTCGCACGGCCTCGTCCGGATCGGGCCGCACCGCTTCAGGTATCGGACCGATGAACGCCCGGTTTCCACGGGCCCGTTGCGGCCCCCGTCACCCGCCCTGCCGGACCGGCGCCTCCGCCTCCGCCTCCGCCTCCTGCCGGTAGGCGCGGTAGCGGGCCAGCGCCTGTTCGGCGTCGGCGAGGATGTCCGGGACGGCGGTGGCCGGCACGCCGAGAAGCCGCAGCGAGCCGCGCTGGGCGGAGGCGGCGTAGCGGGCGCGGTTCTCCTCGCCGCCCCACTGGCGTTGCGAGACGGACGCCTCCACCAGGGCGAAGACCAGGTCCATGTCCTCGGCGAGCTCGGCGGCCTCGCGCGGCGGGTGCAGGTGGTCGAGGGCCGCGCGGCTGAAGTCCCGGTAGGCGTCGCGCAGTACGGTCTGCGCGGCGCGGGTGGGCGCGAAGTCGTCCGCCTCCAGGTCGGGCAGATGGTAGACGACGTGCAGGTTGTGCCGGTCGCGCAGCAGGGTGTCCAGGTCGAAGGTGACCAGGGCGCAGAGCCGTACCACGGGGTCGAGCCGCTGCTCGCCGAGCCAGCGCGCGCACTCCAGCGCGGGGGTGACGGTGCTGGAGAGCAGCGAGACGAGGATGGCCCGCTTGTCGGCGAAGTGGTAGTACATCGTCGACTGCTTGATGCCCACGGCGTCGGCGATCTGACGGGTCGTCGTCTTCGCGTACCCCTGCTCGCCGAAGAGCCGGGAGGCGGCCTGGAGGATCTCCTCCTGGGTGCTCAGACCGTTGTGCCGCTTGGGCGCCGACCGCGGCCGGCCCGGCCTGCCCTCGCCCGACGGCCGCCCCTCGCCGGATGACCGGCCGTCCGCCGCCACGCCCCGCGTGCTCCCGCTCCCGCCCGCGTCCATGTCCCCGTCCCCGTCGGTCATGCCGCCCGCTCCCCTCCCGTACCGGCCGTCGCGACCGTGTTTTTGACGATCCGTCCGGCCTGGATCACGGTGTGCACCGCTCCGGGCCGGCCCAGGGCCTCGATGTCGGCCAGCGGATCCACGTCGGTGACGACGAGGTCCGCCCGCAGCCCGGGACGCACCGCGCCCACCTCGTCGTCGAGGCGGCACATCCGCGCGGCGACGGAGGTGCCGGCGGCGATGGCCTCGGCGGGCGAGAGCCCCAGCCGCACCATGAGGGCGAGTTCGCGCAGGTTCCCGCCGTGCGGGGCGATGCCCGCGTCGGTGCCGAGCGCCACCCGGACGCCGCTGGTGAGCGCGGCCGACAGGCGTTCCAGGGCGGTCTCGCGGATCCGGCGGCGGCGCCGGGTCTGTGGCGACGGCCCGTCCTCGGGGTCCTCGGGCAGCGGGCGGGTCAGCGCGGAGAGGGTGGGCACCAGGTAGGTGCCCCGCTCCCCCATCTCCTGGAGCGTCGGTTCGTCGACCAGGTAGCCGTGCTCGATGCTGCGGACGCCCGCGCGCACGGCGGCCGCGATGCCCGCGGCGCCCTGGGCGTGGGCGGCGACACCGACGACTCCGTGCCGCTCCGCCTCCTCGACCACGGCGCGCAGTTCGGCCTCCGTCAGCCCGCCCGCCTCGGGGGTGCGGCGCGGGCTGGTCATGCCGCCGGTGGCCGCCACCTTGACCCAGTCGGCTCCCTCGCGCACGACCTCGCGGGTGGCCCGTACGAACCCGGCCGGCGAGTCCGCGACGACGCCCGCGCCGGGGCCGGAGTCCAGCGGGGTGCCGCGGACCGTGCGCCAGTCGCCGTGCCCGCCCGTGATGCTGAGGATGCGCAGCGCGATCTGGAGCGCGGGCCCGCGCACATGGCCCGCCTCCAGCGCCGTCCGGAAGCCGGAGTCGGCGCCCGCGAGGTCCCGAGCCGAGGTGACGCCGGCGTCGAGCGTGGCGGCCAGGGCCGGGACCGAGCGCAGGGTCAGCAGGCTCTCCGGCGCCATGAGCGTGTCGAACCGGTCGGCGTCCGGGCAGGTGCTCATGTGCACATGGCAGTCGAAGAAGCCGGGCAGCACGGTGTGTCCGGTGCAGTCCAGGACCCGCAGCCGCTCCGGCGGGACGACGTCCGGCAGGGGAAGCTCCCCAGTCGGCGCGAGCGCGCGGATGCGGTCGCCCTCGACGAGGACGTCCCGCGCAGGCAGGGGCTCGGGCGCCAGGCCGTCGAGCACGGTGGCGTTCCTGAGCAGCAGCGCGGGAGCGGTGTGCTGCGCCTCCTGCGGCGCTGACGGCACCTGCGTCACCTGGGCTTCCTCCTCCGTGGGGGCGGGCGTGGCCCACCGTACCAACCACTCACCGCCTATTTCTATCAGCGACAGAATTTACGGTCCGGCAACGCCGGGCAACCCGGGGGAAACCCTTTCGGGTCGCGGCGGCCCTAGTTTTCGGTCACTGACAGGAATACCCAAGTCCTCCCCGAGAGGGTTCTGATGCGCTCCAGAGCCACGACTGCCGTCCCTTCTGTCAAACCCGTCAAGGCGGGTCTCGCGGTCGCGGTGGCCACCGTCCTCACGCTCACCGGCTGCTCGGCCGCGCGGACCGGGACCGCCGCCGGCACGGACGTCTTCACCGCGACCATCGTGCAGACCTACACCACCCCGCCCGACCCCGACGTGAACTACGACGGCCCCGGCCTGAACATCGTCCAGAACGCCTACGAGGGCCTGGTCAAGTACCAGGACGGCAGCGCGAAGGCGAAGATCGTGCCTTCGCTGGCCTCGTCCTGGAAGGTCTCGAAGGACGGTCTGACCTACACCTTCACCCTGCGCAAGGGCGTCACCTTCCACGACGGCACCGCCCTCACCTCCGCCGCGGTCGCCGCCGCCGTCGCGCGCCGGGCGAGCGTCGACGGCGGGCCCGCCTACATGACGGCCGACGTCAAGAAGGTGACCACCCCAGACGCGCGGACGGCCGTCCTGACGCTGTCGGCGCCCAACTCCGCCTTCCTCGACTACCTCGCCTCCCCGTTCGGCCTGAAGCTCATCAGTCCCTCGGCCCTGACGAAGCACGCGGGCGGCGACCACGCCCAGACCTGGCTCGCCACCCACGACGCCGGCACCGGCCCCTACGAGCTGACCTCCGCCAAGACCGGCAGCAGCTACGAGCTGACCGCCTACGGGGACTACTGGGGCCAGAAGCCGAAGTTCGCCACAGTGGACCTGGAGATCTCGCAGAACGCCTCCGCCGCCCAACTGGAGCTGGAACGCGGCGGGATCGACGCCGTCCTCGGCAACGTCAACAAGTCGGCCTTCGAGTCCTACGCCGGCAGCAAGACCGTCACCACCAGCACGTTCCCCAACATGACGACGCAGATGATCTACGTCAACCCGGAGTCGAAGGCGTTCCGGACGGCGGCCCAGCGGCAGCGGCTGTTCACCGGCATCGACACCAAGTCGATCCTGTCGTCCGCCATGGGCAGCCTGGAGAAGCCCACCGACCAGCTGTTCCCGCAGGGCATGCTGGGCGCCTCCGTCGACGACCAGGGCATCACGTACGACGACACGGCCCTGGCCGCGATCGCCAAGTCCGCGCCGGCCAAGGGCCGTACGGTCCGCGTCGGGTACGCGGCGAGCAGCGCCGACGGCAAGGCGGTCGCCGAGGAACTCGTCTCCCGTATGAACAGCGCCGGTCTGAAGGCGCAGGCGGTCGCCTACGCGGCCGGCACCATCTACAAGCTCACCGACAACCTGGGCTCGGCGCCCGACCTCGCCGTCTTCGGCGTCTTCCCGGACGCGGGCCACCCCGACTCCTGGGGCCGGATCATCTACACCCCCAAGGGCGGCCTGGACCTCTTCGGCGCCGAGGTCGACGGCCTGTCGGCCAAGCTCGACAAGGCCCTCACCACCACCGACCTGTCGGCCTACGGACCCGTGGCCCGCTCGGTGATCGCCTCCCGCTACTGGTACTCCATCGGCTCCCTCAACACCACGCTGCTCACCGTCCCCGGGATCACCGGCGTCCGCCAGGCGCAGAACCTCCTCGAGTACGACGTCCTGCACTTCGCCGCCCTCGGCCGCTCCTGACATGGCGGCGACGGACGATTTGAGCGCATCCGGCGGGTCGCCCACGCTCTCGGTGCGCGACCTGCACGTGCATCTCACCCGCGACGGCGAGAGCGTACACGCCGTGCGCGGGGTGAGCCTGGACGTGCGGGCCGGTGAGATCGTCGCCATGGTCGGCGAGTCCGGCTCGGGCAAGAGCGTGCTGGGGCTCGCCGTCCTGGGGCTGCTTCCCGGGAAGTCCCGGCCGGTGACCCACGGGTCGGTCCTGCTGGACGGCACCGACATGCTCACCGCGGACGCCGAGGCCCGCCGCCGGGTACGCCGCCGCACCACCGGCGCCGTCTTCCAGGACCCGATGACCTCGCTGGACCCGACGATGACCGTCGGTGCCCAGTTGCGCGACGTCCAGCCCGACCGGGAGGAGCGGGTGCGGCTGCTGACGGCCGTCGGCATCCCCGACCCCGGGCACCGCCTCAAGGCGTATCCGCACCAGCTGTCGGGCGGGCTGCGCCAGCGGGTGATGATCGCGCTGGCCATCGCCCGCAACCCCTCGTTGATCATCGCGGACGAGCCCACCACCGCCCTCGACGTCACCGTCCAGAAGCAGGTGCTGGACCTGCTGCTGTCGCTGCGGGACGAGATCGGCTGCGCTGTCGTGTTCGTCACCCACGACCTGGGGGTGGCCGCCCGGATCAGCGACCGCATCGCCGTCATGCGCCGGGGCTCCCTGGTCGAACAGGGCGCCACCGAGCGGATATTCGACGACCCACAACACCCCTACACCCGCACGCTCCTGGCCTCACGCATCGACCTCACGACCCCGCGCGACCGTCCGCTGACCCTGCGCCGGACGGAACACGCCGCCGCCGACGTCGGCACCGTCACCGTCGCCGAACTGGCCGGCGGCGGGCGCGGGCGGGCCGTTCGGGCGGACGGGGTACTGGTCTCGGGTGCGGCTCCGGCCGCCGACCGTGATCTGCCCGCCCGTTGGCCGGAACCGGCGATCGGCAAGGAGGTGGCCGTACGGCTGCGCGGCGCCACCCGGGTGTTCCGCTCCGGTCCGCCCTGGGCGCGCCGGGAACTGAACGCCCTGCGCGGGGTCGATCTCGACGTGGCGCAGGGCGAGTCGGTGGCGCTGGTCGGGGAGAGCGGTTGCGGCAAGTCCACCCTGCTGCGGATCGTGGCCGGTCTCGAACGGGCGAGCAGCGGAGAGGTGGAAGTCCTCGGCGGCACCCCGCAGATGGTGTTCCAGGACGCCGGTTCCTCCCTCACCCCCTGGCTGACCATCGGCGACATGCTGGCGGAACGGCTGGCCGTGACCGCCGGGGGAATGAGCCGCGCCGAGCGCAGGGCCGCGGTGGCGGACGTCCTGACCACCGTGGGCCTGCCCGCCGAGACCGCCCGCGCCCGCGGCGACCAGCTCTCCGGCGGCCAGCGGCAGCGCGCGGCCATCGCCCGCGCGGTGATCGTGCCGCCCCGGGTGCTGCTCTGCGACGAGCCGACCTCCGCCCTGGACGTGACGCTCGCCGCCACCGTCCTCGACCTGCTCGGACGGCTCAGAAGGGAACTCGGCGTGTCGGTCCTGTTCGTCACCCACGACCTGGCGGCGGCCCGGATCATCGCGGACCGCGTCGCCGTCATGCGCGCTGGCCGCATCATCGAGCAGGGCCCGACGGAACACGTGTGCACGCATCCCGTCGAGGAATACACCCGCACCCTCCTGGAGGCGGTGCCCGGCCCCCGTGGGCAGCACGCCACGGCGGACGGAGAGCGCCGATGAGCACCCTCGGATTCCTCACCGGCGGCGCGCGCCGCACCGCGACCGCCACCACCCGCCGCCCGCTCGGCACCCGGGGCGGCCGGGTGGCCTTCGCGGCCCTCGCGGTGCTCGTCCTGCTGGCCCTGCTCGCCCCGGTCGTCAGCCCGCACAGCCCGGTGCTGCGCAGCGGCGCGGAGTTCCTGCCGCCGGGCAGCTCCGGCCACCCGCTGGGCACCGACGGCCTCGGGTACGACCTGCTGGCCCGGGTGCTGTACGGCATGCGCGCCAGCCTCTTCGCCGCCGCCACCGTCATCGCCTCCGGGGTGCTGATCGGCGGCACGGTGGGAGTCCTCGCCGGGACCCTGCCGGGCTGGGCGGACTCGCTGCTGATGCGGGTGACCGACCTGTTCCTGGCCCTGCCCGGGCTCGTCATCGCGATGGCGGTCGCCGCGTCCCTCGGCGCGAGCTACCACAGCGCGCTGATCGGGATCGCCGTCGTGTGGTGGCCGATGTACGCCCGCCTGGTCCGCGGGGAGATCCGCGCCTGGTCGGCCCGGCCGCACCTGGAGGCGGCCCGGCTCGCCGGCCTCCCCTGGGGGCGGCGGGTGCTGCGGCATCTGCTCCCCGGGGTCCGCCCGACGGTCGTCATCGCCGCCAGCCTGGACGTCGGCTCGCTCGTCGTCGCCCTGTCCGCCCTGTCCTTCATCGGCCTCAGCTCCCCCGCCCCGGCCCCCGAACTGGGCGCCATGGCCGCGCAGGGCATGCCGTACCTGCTCACCTCCTGGTGGGTGCCGATCGTGCCCGCGGTGGCCGTGATGCTGCTCGCCCTGGTGGCCAACTACGCGGGCGACGCCGTGCGCGACCTGCTGCGCCGCCGGTGAACCCGCCCCCGCGCCCGTCCCGGAGAGGACCGAACCCGTGACCTTCGCACTGCGCCGCGCGGCGGCGATGCTGGGCGTGCTGCTCGCCCTGACCATGGCCCTGTTCACCCTGCAGCAGGTGTCCGGCACGGATCCGGCCAAGGCCTACGTCGGCGCCAACGCCTCCCAGGCGGCGCTGACCGCGGCCCGGACCCGCCTCGGGCTCGACGACCCCCTCGTCCCCCGCTATCTGCACTACCTCTCGGGGCTGCTCCGCGGCGATCTGCAGAACTCGCTGCGCACCCGCGCTCCAGTCGCCTCCGACCTCGGCACGGTACTGCCGGCGAGCCTCGAACTCGCCCTGTGCGTCCTGTTCACGGCTGTGCTGCTGGGCGCGCTCTTCGCCGGCCTGTGCGCCGTCCGCGTACGCGGCGCGGGCCTGCTGCGCGCGGTCCTGTTCTCGGGCGCCGCCGCGCCCACCTTCCTGCTCGGCATGGTCGCGATCCTCGTCTTCTACGGCCACCTCGCCTGGCTGCCCGCCGGCGGCCGGACGAGCTACCGGGACGCGCCGACCGGACCGACCGGACTCCTGCTCGTCGACAGCCTGTTGGCCGGACGGCCCGACGTGTTCGGCGACGCAGCCCTCCACCTCGTCCTCCCGGTGCTGTGCGCGGCGATCTCGCCGGCCGTCGCCATCGGCCGGGTCCTGCTCGACGGGCTCACCACCAACCTGGAGGCCGACCACGCCCGTACCGCCCGCGCGGCCGGCCTCACCGAACGCGCGGTGCTGCTGCGGCACGCCGTGCGCAACTCCCTCGGCCCCGCCCTGTCCATGGTCGGCATCCAGTCCGGTGCCCTGCTCGCCGGGCTGGTCGTGGTCGAGAAGATCTTCGACTGGCCCGGGGTCGGCTCCTATCTCGACGCCTCCGTCGCGGCGGCCGACCTGCCGGGCATCACCGGCGTCGCGCTCCTGCTGGGCGTGGTCTATGTCCTCGTCAACGCCGTGGTCGACGTCCTCCAGGTGCTCGCCGACCGCCGTCTGGCGCTCACCTGACCCGGCCGCGCCTCCCCTCGCACCCGCGCCCCACAAGAAGGGAAAACCCCAGATGAACGTAGTCGGCAACGCCGTCCTGATCGTCGTGGACATCCAGGGCGGAGAGGTCGACCCGTCCGCCAGCCGCACGGAGATCCCGCACATGGGCGGACGGGCCGAGCGCTCCGGGCGGGTGCGCGAGCTGATCGCGCGCACCCGCGAACGAGGTGTCCCCGTGGTGTGGATCCAGGAGGTGCACAAGCCGAACCTGGTGGACATCGGGCGTGAACTCGACGGATCCGAGGGGCCGCACTGCGTCGAGGGCTGGCCGGAGACCGAGCTCTCCAAGGGGCTGGAGCCGCGCCCGGACGAGTTCCTGATCCGCAAGCGCCGCTACTCCGCGTTCTTCGGGACCGAACTGGAGATCGTGCTCAAGGCCTACCGCGCCGAGACCGTCATCCTCATCGGCGGGCTCACCGACGTGTGCGTCCACTACACCGCCGTCGACGCCCACCAGCACGACTACCGGGTGCGGGTGGTGACGGACTGCGTCGGCGGATCGAGCCGCCCGGCGCACGACGCGGCGCTGCGCGCCATCCACTACCTCCAGCGGGACGCCCTCGTCGAACAGCACGAGGTGCTGGAGTGGCTGGAGACCGCCGTGCCCAACCCCGAGGTCGAGCGGGCCGACCGCACCCATCTGGCGGGCCGCGCACGGTGATCGAGACGGTTCTCGGCCCGGTCCCGGCCACCGCCCTCGGCCCTACCTCCATGCACGAACACCTCCTCTCCGACGCCCGCGTACTGTGCCGGCCACCCCGCGAACCCCTCCCCGAGGACCCCCGCGTCACCATCGGCAACCTGGGCTTCCTGCGCTGGAACCTGCTGGCCCTGGAGGGCAACCTCGTCCTCGACGACCCCGGGGCCGCGGCCGCGGAACTGGCGCCCGCGCGTGCCCTCGGCCAGTCCTGCGTGGTGGACCTGACGACGCCCGGACTCGGCCCGCGGTACGCCGAACTCCCCGCGCTCGCACGGGAGTCCGGCCTGCACATCGCGGCGGGATACGGCGCCTACCTCGCCCGTTCCCACCCGCGGTGGCTGCGGGACCTGGACGAGGCAGCCCTGACGGACCTCTTCCACCGGGCGCTGACGGACCGTGTCCCCGGCACCGGCTACCGGGCCGCCCTGCTGGGCATGATCGGCACCGGGGCCCCGGTGGAGCCGGCCGAACGCCGGGTCCTGC
>NZ_JBEYUY010000035.1:0-94350 GCF_040643775.1 Streptomyces sp. NPDC047081
TGGACCCCCGTCGGCCTGAACGGCCTCGTCCTCAAACGCCGGACGGGCTGAAATTGCCGGGCGGGGTCGAGAAGGCGCCGGCGCCTGCGGGTGGGTGGGTGTTGCGGGTGGGTGGGGGGTTCGGGATGGCGAAGATCGGCCTCGAACGCTGGACGGGCTGGCAGTGTCCAGCCTCATCGGGGAAACGGCCTCGCGCGCAGTTCCCACCCCGACCCGCACAGCCCACGCCCCGACCCACGCAGCTCCCACCCCGACCCGCGCCGCTCACCCCCTGATGATCGCCAGCACCTCGTCCCGCACCTTCGTCATCGTCGCCTCGTCCCGCGCCTCCGTGTTCAGGCGCAGCAGCGGCTCCGTGTTGGAGGGGCGGACGTTGAACCACCAGTCGGTGGAGGCCACCGTGAGGCCGTCGAGGTCGTCCAGGGTTACGTCCTCGCGGTCGCCGTACGTCGATCTGATCGCCGCCAGGCGGGCCGCCTGGTCGGTGACCGTGGAGTTGATCTCGCCGGAGCCGACGTAGCGGTCGTACTCGGCGGTCAGGGCGGACAGCGGGCCGGGCTGGCCGCCGAGGGCCGCGAGGACGTGCAGGGCCGCCAGCATGCCCGTGTCGGCGTTCCAGAAGTCCTTGAAGTAGTAGTGGGCCGAGTGCTCGCCGCCGAAGATCGCGCCCGACTTCGCCATCTCGGCCTTGATGAAGGAGTGGCCGACCCGGGTGCGGACCGGGGTGCCGCCGTGCTCCTGCACGACCTCCGGGACCGTCCAGGAGGTGATCAGGTTGTGGATGATCACGCCCTTGCCGCCGTTGCGCGCCAGCTCGCGCGCGGCCACCAGGGCGGTGATCACGGACGGGGAGACCGGGTCGCCGTTCTCGTCCACGACGAAGCAGCGGTCCGCGTCGCCGTCGAAGGCGAGGCCCAGGTCGGCGCCCTCTTCGCGGACCCGCTTCTGCAGGTCCACGATGTTCGCCGGGTCCAGCGGGTTCGCCTCGTGGTTCGGGAACGTGCCGTCCAGCTCGAAGTACATCGGCACGAGGGTCAGGGGCAGGCCCTCGAACACCGTGGGGACGGTGTGGCCGCCCATGCCGTTACCCGCGTCGACCACGACCTTCAGGGGGCGGATGGAGGTCAGGTCCACGAGCGAGCGCAGATGAGCCGCGTAGTCCGACAACGTCTCGCGCGAGGTCAGGGTTCCCGGCTCCGCGGCCGGTTCCGGAGCGCCCGACTCCAGCCACTGCTCGGCGAGTTCGCGGATCTGCGCCAGGCCGGTGTCCTGGCCGACCGGCGCCGCGCCCGCCCGGCACATCTTGATGCCGTTGTACTGCGCCGGGTTGTGCGAGGCCGTGAACATCGCGCCCGGCAGGTCCAGCGCGCCGGAGGCGTAGTACAGCTGGTCGGTCGAGCACAGGCCGATCTCGGTGACGTCGGCGCCCTGGGCCGCCGCCCCGCGCGCGAAGGCTCGCGACAGACCGGGCGAGGAGGGCCGCATGTCGTGGCCGGTCACGATCGCGTCCGCGCCGGTGACCCGCACGAAGGCCGCGCCGAAGAGCTCGGCCAGCGGCTCGTCCCACTGGTCCGGAACCACTCCGCGCACGTCGTACGCCTTCACGAGCTGCGACAGATCAGCCACGGCCAACCCTCCTGAAGTCCTATCGGTCGCCCCAAACTACCCGTACCGGATGGACGAGCACCGGGCGGACTCCAAGTGGACTCCGAGCCGTAACCTGTGAGGTCAGAGCTGCGTAAGGCCGAGTAAGAAAGCCGCCGAGTGGCTTCCGGGCGTCCGCGGGCACCAGCATCCGCTCCCTAGGGCAGCATCCAGCCCAGCACCGGGGAGCTCTGGCCCACCACGATCAGGCACATCACCAGGAGCAGCCCCAGGCTCCACGGCAGCACCTTGCGCAGCAGGTCCCCCTCGCGGCCCGCCAGCCCGACGGCCGCGCACGCGATGGTGAGATTCTGCGGCGAGATCATCTTGCCGAGCACACCGCCCGAGCTGTTGGCGGCGGCCAGGAGTTCCGGCGACAGCCCCGACTCGTGGGCCGCGCTGACCTGAAGGGCGCCGAAGAGCGCGTTGGCCGAGGTGTCCGAGCCGGAGACGGCGACCCCGAACCAGCCGAGGACGGGCGACAGGAACGCCAGCCCGGCGCCCGCCGCCGCCACGAAGTGGCCGATCGTCGCCGCCTGTCCGGAAAGGTTCATGACATACGCGAGGGCGAGGACGGACGTCACGGTCAGGATCGCGAACCGCAGTTCGTGCACGGTCGCGAGCCACTCCTTGGCCGCCACGCGCGCGTGCACGCCGAGCACGACGGCCGTGCACACCCCGGCGATCAGCACGAGCGTGCCGCCGGTCGACACGACCGGCCAGGTGAAGACGTTCCCGCCGACCGGCTTCCCGTCCGGCCCCGCGACGTCCAGGAAGGGCCAGTCGTACGTCTGCGTCGCGCCCGCCAGCCAGTCCTTGACCGCCGGGATCTGCGCGATCGAGAAGATCGCGACGATGAGGACGTACGGGGCGTAGGCGCGCAGGACTTCGCGGCGCGGGTCGGCCTCGTCGAGTTCCTCGCTGCGCACGCCGGTCAGCACGGACGCGCGTACCGACTCGGTCGCGGGCACACGCGCGTGCGGTACGGCGACCAGGGCGCCCGCGCCCGCCAAGGAGGCGGCGATGTCGGCGAGTTGCGCGGAGACGTAGTTGGAGGCGGCGAACTGGGCGACGGCGAAGGCGACTCCGCACACCAGGGCGGGCACCCAGGTGTCGCGCAGCCCGCGCCGGCCGTCCACCAGGCCGACCAGGAGCAGCGGCACCACCAGGGCGAGCAGCGGTGTCTGACGGCCCACCACGGAGGCCACGTCGTCCAGCGGCAGCCCCGTCACCTGGGCGAGCGTCACCACCGGTGTGCCCATGGCGCCGAAGGCGACCGGCGCGGTGTTGGCGACCAGGGAGACCACGGCCGCCTTCACTGGGTCGAAGCCGAGGGCGACGAGCATGACCGAGCAGATCGCGACCGGCGCGCCGAAGCCGGCGAGGGCCTCCAGGAGCGCGCCGAAGCAGAAGGCGACCACGAGTGCCTGGATGCGCGGGTCGTCGGACAGGCGCCCGAAGGAGCGGCGCAGGATGTCGAAGTGCCGGGTGCGGACGGTCATCCGGTACACCCACAGGGCGTTGACGACGATCCACAGGATGGGGAAGAGCCCGAACACGGCCCCCTGAGCGGCGCTGGAGGCCGTCTGGCCGAGCGGCATGCCGTACGCGAGCCAGGCGACCAGTACGGCCGCCAGAAGGCCTGTCAGGCCCGCGAGATGGGCTTTGAGGCGGACGCCGCCGAGCAGGATCAGGACGATCACCAGAGGCAGCGCGGCGACGAGGGCGGACAGGCCGAGCGAGTCGGCGACGGGTTCCAGTTGCTGGACGTACACGGGCGCCTCCCCGGATTCCGGCATGCGGAAAGCGATTTCCCGCCGGTTACGGAATGGTCGTGTCCGCGACAAGGGTGCGTCAATGGGTGTGCGTCACTGGGTGAAACGAGGGGAGCGGGCAACAGGGAGGCGGACGGCCTCAGTTGTCAGGCGAGCGCAGTACCCGCAGATGACCCCGCCTCGCGACCTCCATCGGGTCCGCCGCGCGCGCCCCGCCACCGCCGGCCCCGGCCGCGCGCTCCTGCGGACGGGCCGCCTCGCGCACCGCGTTGGCAAGCGCTTCCAGGTCGTCGCCGCTCGGGCGGGCCGGAGCGGAGCCGTCGAGGAGCCGGACGACCTCCCAGCCGCGCGGGGCGGTGAGGCGCTCGGAGTGCTCGGCGCACAGGTCGTAGCAGTGGGGTTCGGCGTAGGTGGCGAGCGGGCCGAGGACCGCGGTCGAGTCGGCGTAGACGTACGTCAGCGTCGCGACGGCGGGGCGGCCGCAAGCGGTGCGCGAACAGCGACGTACAGGGCTCACGACGTTGGACGGTACCGCACTCTTGAGCGGGCCGCGACGACTCTCCCCCAGGTCACTCCACCGTGTCGTGCTGTGAATCACCCCACACACCCCTCCCGGCCCACCTTCCTGACCTGCACGGACGCGCGTTCACAGGCCGCCCGACAGTCCCGCCTCCGATCAACACTCCGTACAAACACCGTCATTTGCCTCGACGTCGGCGGTCTCGGAGAGATACGGAAACGAGCCCAACCTTGGCTGGAATGGTCATCCTGCGACATGCCGTGCCGGGCGGCCGGCCGGTGTCCGGAGTGCCGCGTGGGGCCGGGCGGCAGGTCCCGGCGGGGACTACGCTTCACCAGTGATGGACAACCCCGTACCGCCCCGTGCCGCCGGCCCCGGGCCCCGCCGCCGCGACCGCCATGGCCGGGGCATGCGCGGCCCGATCGCGCCGCCCCAGGTGCCGCTCGCCGCGAGCCGTGCCGACGCGTTCGCGGACCTGGTGCAGGACTCCGTGGAGCGCCTGGAGCGACGCTGGCCGCAGCTCGCCGACATCGATTTCCTCGTCCTGGAGGTGCCGCGCCTGGACGGCCCCGGCCAGGCGTGGAACGACGAGGCGGTCCCCCTGGGCGGCACGATTCCCTCCCGCGAGGGACGCCGGGCCCGCGTCGTCGTCTACCGGCGGCCGGTGGAGATCCGCACCAAGGGACGCGACGAGCGCGCGGCGCTGGTGCACGAGGTCGTCGTCGAGCAGGTCGCCGAGATCCTGGGCCTGACCCCGGAGACCGTCGACCCGCGGTACGGCGAGGACTGAGCCCCGCCGCCCCGGCACCGCTCGCTTCCGCTACTTCTGCAGCACGGACAGGTCCTGGTCCGCCTGCGGTACGGCCACCATCCCCCGGTCGTCCGGGAGCGTCTGGACGGTGAAGCCCGGGACGCCCTCCTCGGTCGCCGCGAGCGTGCGGGCCGCGTAGACCGGGCCGCCGGAGAGCGGCTCCACCGTCAGGGCGTAGGTGCCCTTGAGGCCGCTCGGGACCGGGGCGTCGATGTCCTGGGTGGTGCCCGCCTTGATCGTGTACGTCTTCGAGACCGCCGTACCGCCCTCGCTGCCCGCCGAGGCGGTGACCTTCACCCGGGCGGTGCGGGTCGGGGCGGCCAGCGAGAGGGTGGAGCCCTTGCCGCTGTTGTCGGCGGACGTCGCGCGCGTGCCGACCGGACTGGTGGCCGGGATGAACGCCGTCTCCTGCTTGGCGCCCTTGCCGCGCACGACCCGCAGCGCGGCCACGACCGGAACCGAGTCGTCGGTGGGCGTCAGGACCAGGGAACCCGCTTCCCCGCGCGTGACCGCGCCGAGGTCGACGGCGGTCGTCATGCCGGCCTTCACGTGCAGCGTCTCGTTCCCCGCGGGCGTGATCAGCCCGGACGGGGAGGCGAGCCGCACCTTCAGGTCGGCGTCCGCGTCACCCGGCGTGAAGGCGATCAGCCGTACCGAGGTGGCGTCCTTGGGGATGCCGGGCAGTACGAGGCTGCCCTGCGGGTCGGTGGAGGCGGCCAGCCAGTCGCCGCCCGCCTTGTCGTCCAGTGCCTGCACGGCGGCGCCCACGCGCCCGCTGCGCACGTTCACGTGCACGGTGAGGTCGGTCTGCTTCTCGTCGGTGAGCGTGGACAGCAGGACCGGGTCGCTGGAGTGCGGCGCGACCGTGATGCCCTCCCCCACCTCGGACTTGAGGGCGCCGTCCTTGCCGTAGAGCTCGATGTCGACGACGGCGGCGGAGTCGTCGGGGTTGGTCAGGTGCACGTAGTCGGTGCGGCCGCTGTCCGTGCTGGCGCCCGGGAACCAGAACTCCGTGTCCGGAGCGGTGCAGTTGACTCCCTGCAGACCGCGCCCGGTGCCGGCCGCGACCTCTGTGGTCTCCTGCACCGACCAGCCCGGCGCGAACTTGCCCTCGGCGGTGCCGACCAGCGCGGGCGTCTCGGAACCGGAGGCGTCACCGGTGACCGGCGTGCCGGGCTCCTTGGGCGTGAGGACCGGCTTGGCGGCGGTCTTCTTGCCCTTGCCCTTCGCGTCCTTGCTCTTCTTGTCGCCGGTGTCGTCGCCGGTCGTGTCGTCCGACTGCGCGGTGGCGGCCTGCAGTTCGGCCTTGCCGTCGCTTCCCGTGCCCTTGGTGACGGGCGTGAAGGACGTGTACGACGTCTCCGCGAGGTCGGAGGTGCTCGGCTGGGGGCACAGCAGCGAGGTGCGCTCCACGGGCAGTTCGGCGGCCGCCCTGGCGGTGTCCGCGCCGGAGGCGCCCGGCGCGGTGAGCGAGGCGACCCCGGTGATGGCGGCGAGCGCGGCCGTGCCGGCGATCAGGGACAGGGTGGTGCGGTTCACTGCTGACTCCCGTCGGGGCGCTCAGGGGCGTGCGGGTGCTGCTGCGCCGGGTCGTACGCGGGGTCGTAACCCTGCTGCTGGTACGACGGGTCGTACGCGCCTTGGTCGTACGTCCCCTGAGCCGTGCCGCCGTAGGCGTACGGGTCGTACTGGCCGCCCTGGTAGGGGTCCGCCTGGTAGGTCTGGTCGTACGCGCCTGCCGGGTACTGCTGCTGGGCGCCCTGGTACTGGTTGCCGTACGCGTCGTACTGAGCGCCCGCGTAACTCGCCTGGTCCCACTCGCCGTACGCCTGCTGCTGCGGGATCGCGACGGGTGTCTCCTCCTGCGGAGGAGACGGGAACTCCTCGCTCTGGTCGGTCTCTTCGGCCTCCGCCTGGGCGCGCAGGCGGCGGGCGCGGCGGCCCTCGCCGGCCACGGCCTGGGCGGGGACGGACGGCTCCTCGGGGAGGTCGTCGTCGACGTCGCGGCGGCGGCCGGGCAGGGCCAGGACGACGAGGACCAGGGCGAGGGAGCCCTGTGCCCACAGCCAGGCGGTGTGGGTGATCGGGTCGTCGAAGGTGACGTCCAGCTTGCCGCCGGAGGCGGGGAGTTCGAAGCCCTGGGCCCAGCCGTCGACCGTGGTGCGGGTGAGCGGCCTGCCGTCCAGGGCGGCCGTCCAGCCCTCGGCGGCGGTGTCGGCCAGGCGCAGGACGCGGCCGTCGGCGCCGGCGGGGACGGTGGTGTGGATCTCGACCGGGCCGGCGGCGACCGGCTGCGGGGTGCCGGAGCCGGACGCGCTGACGATGGTGGCCCGCGCGACCTCCTGGTCGACCCGCCACAGCGCGCCGCCGGCCTGCTGGCTGAGCCGGCTCAGACCGGGCGTGGCGTCCAGCACGCGCGTTACCTCGCGGGGCGCGCCCTTGTGGACGAGGACGTAGCGCACCGCGAACTTGCCGAGCTGGTCGGCCTGGTCGGCGCCGGATCCCGCCACCAGGTTGGCGACGACCTTGTCGAGCTTGGCGTTCTCCCCGTCGGCCGCGGCGGTCTCGGCGTCGCCGAGGCGGGCGCCGGAGCCGCGGACCAGGGTGTAGCCGACGCGGGCCGTGGAGTCGCTGTCCAGGACGAGGGTGCGGGCCTGGTCGCGGCTGCCGCTCTCCTCGGCGACGAACGCGGGCACCTGCGTGGGGTCGCGCCGCTCCACCGGGCCGTCGGCGCCGCGGGCCATCCAGCCGACGGCGATCACCAGCGGGCCGAGGACGGAGGCGAGGGCGATCAGCGCGGCCACCGGCTGCCGCCAGCCGAAGCTCTGCTCGGCCACACGCGCGCGTGCGCCGTCGGCGCCGAGGGCGGCTGCGGACAGAAGGGCGACGCCGTAGACGAGGGTGGCGGGTCCGGCCCAGGTCGAGCCGTTGGACAGGACCGCGAAGACCAGGCCCACCAGGGCGATCGCCCAGGCCGTCCAGATCCCGGACTGACGCTCCGAGCGCATCAGGGCGGCCAGCGCCGCCAGCACGATGCCGATCAGCATCAGCCCGCTCACCGTGCCCGGCCCGCCCGGGCTGATGCCGAGCAGGTCGAGGGCGGAGGCGGCCGAGGAGCCGTACTCCAGGCCGGCCTGCTGGAAGAAGCCGAACGGGAGCAGCGTCAGCGACCAGGGCGCGAGCACCAGCAGGGGCGTGCCGAGCTGGGCCAGGAAGCGCAGGCCGTATGCCGTGATCGCGGCGCGGCGCAGCGCGAGCACCGCGATGCCGAGGACCAGCGCGATGGGCCACACGATCGGCGTGAAGGCGGTGGTGATGGTCAGCAGCAGCGCGTACGCCCAGGTGGCGCGCCAACTGCCGGGTGTGCCCGAGCTGTTCGCGAGGCCGCTCGCGGCGACGCCCGCGCGGGCGATGAGCGGCAGCAGCACGGCCAGTACGGCGGTGCCGATGCGGCCACCGGCGAGGGCACCGGTGGCGGCGGGCAGGAAGGCGTAGACGACGGCCGCCCAGGCGCGCAGCAGGCGCGACTCGACGAGCGGGCGGGAGGCGAAGTACGCGGTGAAGCCGGCCAGTGGCACCGAGCACACCAGCAGGACGGTGACGGCGAGCCCGGTCGAGCCGAACAGCACGGAGGCGAGCATCGCCACGATCGCCAGGTACGGCGGCGCGGCCGGGGTGCCGCCGGCGCCGACCGCGTGCCAGGAGTCGAGGTAGCGCGACCACAGCTCACTGGAGTCGGCGGGCGCGGGCAGCAGGGAGCCGCCCGCGAGCGCGCCGCCGCCGAGCAGGTCGCGGCAGGCCACCAGGGAGACGAACAGCAGCACCAGGAAGAGCATCGGGCCGGGCTTGCGGGCGATGCGCTTGAGGCGGGCGAACTGCTCGATCTCCAGGAAGTCGGCGTCGTCCCCGCCGGGCCCGGACTCGACCGCGCCGCCGTGCCGTCCGGCACCGCCGGCGGCCTCGGCGTCGTCGCCGCCGAAGAAGTTGCCCGCGACCTGTTCGACGGTGGCCCGCACGGTCGCGCCGGGCGGCGGGAACAGCGCGCGCAGCTCGCCCTTGTCGATCTGCGGCACCCCGCGCCTGCGCCGGCCCGCGATGATCCGCTCGGGCCGCAGCAGCGTGCCCAGCAGGCCGCGGATCTCGTCGACGGCCTGCCCGGGGACCTTGCCGACGAGATAGGCGACCGTGCGCAGCAGGGTGCCGAGCACCAGGCGCAGCAGCACCCAGGGCAGCGCGGCCGTGCGCATGTTGACCAGGAGGGTGTAGACGGCGCCCGCCTTGTCGACCATGTGCGGGGAGGCGGCGCTGCGGCCCACGCAGTCGACGGTGCGGCGCTCGCGGGAGGCGGCCTCGGCATGCCGTACGACCGCCTCGGGGGCGATCAGGACGCGGTGGCCGGCGGTGGTGGCGCGCCAGCACAGGTCGACGTCGTCCCGCATCAGGGGCAGCCGCTTGTCGAAGCCGCCCAGCTGCTCGAAGACGTCGCGCCGGATCAGCATGCCGGCGGTGGACACCGACAGCACCGAGCGCACGTGGTCGTGCTGGCCCTGGTCCTGCTCGCGGCGGTCCAGGCCGGTCCAGCGGCGGCCGGAGTTGGCGATGGTGACGCCGACCTCCAGCAGCTGCCGCCTGTCGTACCAGCCGCGCAGCTTGGGTCCTACGACGGCCACGTCGTCGCGGCCCAGCTCCAGCTCGTTCTCCACGACGCGCAGCAGCTGGGCCAGGGCGTCGGGTTCGGGGGCGCAGTCGTCGTGCAGCAGCCACAGCCACTGGACCGGTTCGCCGTGCGGGAGCTCCGGCATGTCGTAGGCGTCGTCGCGCCACGTGCGCGTGACCGGGTCCCAGCCGCTGGGGCGCTTCAGGTACGGCAGCTCGTCCGGGGTCAGCAGGGGCGCGGTCCGGGCCGCCTCCTCGACGGCCTGGCCGAAGCCGGTGCGCCGGGCGAGGTGCAGTACGCGGTCGGCGCCGAGCGCCTCGGTCACCAGCCGGGCGGAGTCGTCCGCGCTGCCGGTGTCGGCGGCCATGGCGAACTGGACGGGGCGCTCCTGGCCGAGCAGCCCGGCGAGCGCGTCGGGCAGCCAGCGGGCGCCGTCGTGGGAGACGACGACCGCGGTCACCACGTGACGCGGGAACTCTGGTGTGGCAGCGAGGTCTTGCTGGGCTGCCGTGTGGCTGTGCACGGACATCGAGGTACGGGCCCCGGTTCGATGGACTGCGGTGGACGTCTGTGCCGCCTGGGGGCAGCGAGGCGTCTCGGACGAGCGACCACACTATCGGCTGGGCATGACGGCGGCCCGCCGCCTGTGGATAACCCACCGGCGACGGGCCGTTCGAACAGTTCCCGGGTGTGCGTGTCCTCGGCGTGTCCTCAGACCGCGGCCTTCTTCAGCCTGCGTCGTTCCCGTTCGGACAGGCCGCCCCAGATGCCGAAGCGTTCGTCGTTGGCGAGGGCGTACTCGAGGCACTCGGAGCGGACTTCACAGGCGAGGCAGACCTTCTTCGCCTCGCGGGTGGAACCGCCCTTCTCGGGGAAGAAGGACTCGGGGTCGGTCTGGGCGCACAGCGCGCGCTCCTGCCAGCCGAGTTCCTCGTCCGCGTCGTCGACCAGCAGTTGCTGCACCAGCTCGGTCATGTGCGCCCCTCGTCTGTCTTTCGCGTCCCCGTGATGTAGCCGTTACCGATTCCGGCTGAACGACACGAGTGAAATTACAAGTGTGCTGCTCCGGGCGAGTCAAGCCGAGATCTGCTATTGGGCCCCTTATTCACTCTGCGGAACCAAGGCCTAGCGGAAAGTGTTCAAATCGGCATAAACCTTGACATGCAGACAGGGCCCGGAAGGGGCCTCCAGCCCCGCGCAGAGCCTGTAGTGGGAAGGACGCCCAGACGTTCGATCCCGTTCCACAGGAGGCCTGTGCGCCCGGTTGTGCGCCATGTGTCCCGGTCGACGAGTGAACAAACCTTTCAGCTCCGCTATGTACCGGATGAGGTGAAACCCGTCCCACATACCGGGTGTCGAGTTGACAGTGGAGGTGTGAGCCGCTGTCCTTGTGGGCATGCTCGCGAACTTGGCACTCACCTCGACCCGCACCGCCGGGTCCCACGGTGCTGCCCGCGCTCGCTGTAGCTGTCGCTGTTGCAGCTGTTGAGCTCTGTCCGCTCCAGCTTTCCGTTCCCTCTGACCTTCTTCACTGAGGAACCACCGCACTCCATGAACAGCGACAGCGACCTCCAGATCGCCGGCGACATCCTCGAAGTCCCGCACCTGCTCCAGCCCCCGCGCGAGCACCCCGCCACCGTGGCCGAGTTCGTGGGCCTGGCCCGCTCCATCGCCGCGGACCGCTCCCAGTGGGAGCACCTCGTGCGGTACGACGCGACCACCCGCTGGTACCACCGGCTGCGCACCGGCCCCGGCTACGAGGTGTGGCTGCTGTCCTGGGTGCCCGGGCAGGGCAGCGGGCTGCACGACCACGGCCCCTCCTCCGGCGTGCTGACCGTCCTGGAGGGCACGCTGACCGAGCGGACCGAGCGGGGCACGCGCGCGTTGGGCGAGGGTGCGCAGCGGGTCTTCGCGCCGGGTTACGTCCACGAGGTCGTCAACGACGCCCTGGAACCCGCCGTCAGCCTGCACGTCTACTACCCCGGCCTGACCGAGATGCCCATGCACTCCGCGTGCACCGCGGCCCCCGCCACCCACGACGAGGTGGACGCCGTAACCGCATGACGCATTGTCCGACCCTCCTGCAAGACTGGCTTCCATGCGAATCGTGGTTCTGGCAGGCGGCATCGGTGGTGCCAGGTTCCTGCGCGGTCTGAAGCAGGCCGCGCCGGACGCGGACGTCACCGTCATCGGCAACACCGGGGACGACATCCACCTCTTCGGACTGAAGGTCTGCCCGGACCTCGACACGGTGATGTACACGCTCGGCGGCGGCATCAACGAGGAGCAGGGCTGGGGGCGGGCCGACGAGACCTTCCATCTCAAGGAGGAGCTCGCCGCGTACGGCGTGGGGCCGGAGTGGTTCGGACTGGGCGACCGCGACTTCGCCACACACATCGTGCGCACGCAGATGATCGGCGCCGGATATCCGCTCAGCGCGGTGACCGAGGCGCTGTGCGACCGGTGGAAGCCGGGGGTGCGGCTGATCCCGATGACCGACGACCGGGTCGAGACGCATGTGGCCGTGGAGGTCGACGGCGAGCGCAAGGCGGTGCACTTCCAGGAGTACTGGGTACGGCTGCGGGCGTCCGTGCCGGCCCACGCGGTCGTGCCCGTCGGGGCCGAGCAGGCGAAGCCGGCGCCCGGCGTGCTGGAGGCCATCGCGGAGGCGGACGTCGTCCTCTTCCCGCCGTCGAACCCGGTGGTGTCCGTCGGGACGATCCTCGCGGTGCCCGGCATCCGCGAGGCGATCGCCGAGGCCGGCGTGCCGGTCGTCGGCCTCTCCCCCATCGTCGGGGACGCGCCCGTGCGCGGGATGGCCGACAAGGTGCTGGCCGCGGTGGGCGTGGAGTCGACGGCCGCGGCGGTCGCCGAGCACTACGGCTCGGGGCTGCTGGACGGCTGGCTCGTCGACACCGTGGACGCGGGCGCCGTGGAGCGCGTCGAGGCGGCCGGGATCCGCTGCCGGGCGGTGCCGCTGATGATGACCGACCTGGACGCGACCGCGCGGATGGCGCGCGAGGCGCTGGCGCTGGCGGAGGAGGTGCGGGCGGTTTGAGCGGAACGACTGCGGGAGGAGACTCCGGGACACTGCCTGCCGGCGGTTACCGGGTCTGGGCCGTCGACGGGCTGCCCGAGGTGCAGCGCGGGGACGACCTCGCCAAGTTGATCGCCGCCGCCGAGCCGGGGCTGATCGACGGGGACGTGCTGCTCGTCACCTCGAAGATCGTGTCCAAGGCGGAGGGCAGGGTCGTCGCGGCCGGCGACCGGGAGGCGGCGATCGACGCCGAGACCGTGCGGGTCGTGGCGCGGCGCGGGCCGCTGCGGATCGTCGAGAACCGGCAGGGGCTCGTCATGGCCGCGGCCGGGGTCGACGCCTCCAACACCCCCGTCGGCACCGTGCTGTTGCTGCCCGAGGACCCGGACGCCTCCGCGCGCGCGATCCGCGCCGGACTGCGCGACGCCCTCGGCGTCCAGGTCGGCGTCGTGGTGACCGACACCTTCGGACGGCCCTGGCGCGCGGGGCTCACGGACGTCGCGATCGGCGCCGCCGGGGTGCGGGTGCTGGACGATCTGCGCGGGGGCACGGACGCGTACGGCAATCCGCTCAGCGCGACGGTCGTTGCGACGGCCGACGAACTGGCCGCCGCCGGTGACCTGGTCAAGGGCAAGGCGGCCGGGCGGCCCGTCGCCGTCGTACGCGGGCTGCCGCATGTGGTGGCCGAGGATGACGGGGAGGGGGCGCGGGCCATGGTGCGCGGCGCGCGCGACGACATGTTCCGGCTGGGCACGTCCGAGGCGGTACGGGAGGCGGTGGCCCAGCGTCGTACGGTACGGGCCTTCACCGACGAACCCGTCGACCCCGGGGCGGTGCGGCGGGCGGTGGCGCTGGCGGTCACCGCGCCGGCGCCGCACCACACCACGCCGTGGCGGTTCGTGCTGCTGGAGTCGGAGGAGTCGCGGGGGCGGCTGCTGGACGCCATGCGGGACGCGTGGATCGCGGATCTGCGGCGGGACGGGAAGACCGAGGAGTCCATCGCGAAGCGGGTGCGGCGCGGGGACGTACTGCGGAACGCGCCGTATCTGGTGGTGCCCTGTCTGGTGATGGACGGGTCGCACACGTACGGGGACGCGCGGCGGGACGGGGCCGAGCGGGAGATGTTCGTGGTCGCCGCGGGGGCCGGCGTGCAGAACTTCCTGGTCGCGCTGGCCGGGGAGCGGCTGGGGTCGGCCTGGGTGTCGTCGACGATGTTCTGCCGGGACGTCGTACGGGAGGTGCTGGGGCTGCCGGAGGAATGGGATCCGATGGGGGCGGTGGCGGTCGGGCATCCGGCGGAGGAGCCTCGGGAGCGACCCGAGCGGGACTCGGGGAGTTTTATCGAGGTGCGCTGACGTACGCGCGCGTACGCCTACTCTCATAGGGCTCCTTTCAGGGCTCCTTTCGGGACTCGTGACTCCGGGACTTCATTCGTTGGCAGGACGATTCGCTCCGCGGCCCACTCGTACGACCGTGCGTGGTGGGCATGTCGTCGTGCCGCCGGGGATACCTCGGCAGGCTGCCGCGCCCGGGCGGGTGCGGACGGTGGTGCCGGAGGGGCCGCTCGATCTGGGGCTGGTGCTGGGGCCGCTTCGGCGGGGGCCCGGCGATCCGACGTTCCGGGCGATGCCGGACGGGTCCGTGTGGCGGGCGAGTCTGACGCCGGGCGGGCCGGGGACCCTGCGGGTGTCGGTGAGCGGGGGCGCGGTGCGCGGGGAGGCGTGGGGGCCCGGGGGCGAGTGGCTGCTGGAGCAGTTGCCGGAGCTGCTCGGCGGGGCAGACGATCCGGCGGCGTTCGTGCCGCGGCATCGGGTCGTGGCCATGGCCCGGCATCGGCGGCCGGGGTTGCGGCTGACGCGGACCGGGCTGGTGCTGGAGTCGTTGATTCCGTCGGTGCTGGAGCAGAAGGTGACGACCGACGAGGCGTATCGGGCCTGGCGGTTGCTGGTACGGAAGTACGGGGAGCCAGCGCCGGGGCCTGCGGCGGGCGGGCGGCTGTGGGTGATGCCGGGGCCGCGGACGTGGGCGTTGATCCCGTCATGGGAGTGGCATCGGGCCGGGGTGGACAACAAGCGGGCGTCGACGATTCTGCGGGCGGTGCGGGTGGCGCGGCGGCTGGAGGAGGCCGTGGGGATGACGCCGGAGGCTGCGCAGGCTCGGCTGGAGGTTGTGCCGGGGATCGGGCCGTGGACTTCGGCGGAGGTTGTGCAGCGGAGTCATGGGGCGGCGGATGCGGTGACGGTGGGGGACCTGCATCTGCCGGGGATCGTGGGGTTCGCGCTGGCGGGGGATCGGGACGCGGACGACTCGGTGATGCTGGAGTTGCTGGAGCCGTATGCGGGGCAGCGGCATCGGGCGGCTCGGTTGATTCTGCTGAGTGGGAGGACGCCGGGGCGGCGGGCGCCGCGGATGCCGCGGGGGGATATCGGCCGGTTGTGATGTGCCGGGTGTCGTGGGTGCCGTCGAGGTTTCTCGCCCCCGCCGCCCTTACCCGTCCCATCCCCAGGGGCTTCGCCCCTTCGACCCCACCAGGGGGCTCCGCCCCCTGGACCCCCGTCGGCCTGAACGGCCTCGTCCTCAAACGCCGGACGGGCTGAAATTCGCCGGGCGGGGTCGAGAAGGCGCCGGCGCCTGCGGGTGGGCGGGGGGTGCGGGTGGGTGGGGGGTTGCGGGTGGGTGGGGGGTTCGGGATGGCGAAGATCGGCCTCCAACTCCGGACGGGGTGAGATTGCCGGCCGGGGCCGAGAAGGCACCGCCCCTCTGCGATCGCCTCCTCTGCGGGTGGGGGTTCGGGTCGGCCAGGACCGGCCTCGGACGCCGGACGGGGTGGGATTTCCGTCCGGTGTCTCGGAGTCGTCGCCTCTACTGGTCCGATGAGAAGCGGACCGCGCCCGCCGGGATTCTCGCGTCGCACCACACCCGCATGCCGTCCCGGAGTTCGTTGTCGGGGCCGATCACCGCGCCGTCGCCGATGACCGTGCCGGTGAGGATGGAGCGTTCGCCTACGCGGGCCCTCGTGCCGATCAGGGAGTCCGTGATGACCGCGCCCGGTTCGATGACCGCGCCGGGGAGGATCGTCGAGCCGAAGACGCGCGCGCCCTCTGCCACGAACGCGCCCTCGCCCACCACCGTGCCGCCCGTCAGCTTCGCGTCGGGGGCCACCGTGGCCGTGGGGAGGATCAGGCGGTCGCCGCAGCGGCCGGGGATCGCGGGGGACGGGGCGCGGCCCAGGACCAGGTCGGCCGAGCCTCGGACGAAGGCCGCGGGGGTGCCCAGGTCCAGCCAGTACGTGGAGTCGACCATGCCCTGGAGGTGGGCCCCGGCGGAGAGGAGGTCCGGGAAGGTCTCACGCTCCACCGACACCGGGCGGCCCGCCGGGATCGTGTCGATCACCGAGCGGCGGAAGACGTACGCC
This sequence comes from Streptomyces sp. NPDC047081, assembly GCF_040643775.1. Lineage (NCBI taxonomy): Bacteria > Bacillati > Actinomycetota > Actinomycetes > Kitasatosporales > Streptomycetaceae > Streptomyces > Streptomyces sp. NPDC047081. The sequence goes on from NZ_JBEYUY010000035.1 coordinate 15,860, forward strand.
CCCGCGTTGATCTGGTCGGTGACGATCTCCTCGGGGGTTTGGGGCTTCTCCAGGAAGGCCAGGACTCGGCCCGTGTCGTCCGTGGGGACGAGGCCGTAGGCGCGGGGGTCCGTGACCTTCGTGAGGTGGAGGGAGACATCCGCGCCCGTGGACTCGTGGGTGTCCACCAAGGCCCTGATGTTCAGGCCCGTCAGGATGTCGCCGTTGAAGATCAGGACCGGGTCGTCGGGGGCCGAGTGCAGACGGGACGCCACGTTGCGGATGGCTCCGCCCGTGCCGAGGGGTTCCTCCTCCGTCACGTACTCGATCTGCAGGCCCAGCGACGAGCCGTCGCCGAAGTACGGTTCGAAGATCTCTGCGAGGTAGGAGGTGGCCAGCACGATGTGGTCCACCCCCGCGGCTCTCGCTCTGGCCAGTTGGTGTGTGAGGAAGGGGACCCCGGCCGCCCGGACCATGGGCTTCGGCGTGTGCACCGTGAGCGGACGCAGCCTTGTGCCCTTGCCGCCGACCAGGAGGATCGCTTCTGTCACCTGTCGTCTCTGCTTCCTGCCGGGACCGGCCGAACTGACTTTCGGCCGGCCAGTGTATGCAGATCGTCGTGCGACGCCTTCGACGGCCCGGTGACGTTACGTGGTTCCGCACCCTGTCCCCCGACGGCGGTGAACGCGAGCCCGCGGCAGGCTTTGGCAGCGGTGCTCTATCGGCCCTGGTAACGGGCCGCCGTCGAGCGGGCCGTGCCGAGTTTGCGGTAGAGCTGCCAGCCCGGGCACTCCGTGGCGAAACCGTCACGGTGGCCGGAGATCACGTTCAGTCGTACGTTCTTTCCTTTTCGGTAGAGATTGCCACCGGCGGACTTCAGATATGTCTTTCCGCGCGGATTGGCCCCGTAGAGCCCGAGTTTCCATGCCGTCAGCCGGGCGATGGCCCGCAGGACGGCCCCCGGCGGCTTCGACGAGCCGAAGCTGCCGATCACCGCGATCCCCATGCTGTTGGTGTTGAAACCGAGGGTGTGCGCGCCGAGCACCGGCTTGGCCACTCCCCCGGCCCGTCCCTCGTAGATGTTTCCGCACTTGTCGACGAGGAAGTTGTAGCCGATGTCGCGCCAGCCCATGCTCTTGACGTGGTAGCGGTAGATACCGCGGATGACGGAGTCGGCCTGCGAACAGCGGTACCCGTTGCCGGACGCCGTGTGGTGCACGAAGGCCGCCTTGACCTTCTTCGTGTAGACGAACTTCTTCTCGCGCAGCTTCTCGTCCGCGCCCCAGCCGCGGCGCGTGATGATGCGCGGACGCGGGCCGATGTAGGGCCGGGCGCGCTGAGCCGCCGTCAGTTCGCCTCCCCGCAGGGCCAGTAGCTCCGCCTCGGTCGCCGCCCGGCCGAGTGCCGGGATCTCCGTGGCACCCGGGGCGCCCGCGGGGACGGCCGCCCTGGTGAGCTTCTGCTCACCCGGGTCCACGAGTTCCAGACGCAGGCCCGAGGGCAGCGGGGCCACGGCCGTGGCGGTGCGGGTGCCGCGCGCCGTCTCGTCCGTACGGCGTTCCCCCTCGGCGCGGACCCTGACTTCGACGCCGTCGGAGTCGCCCACCCACAGCGGGGCGGTGGAGCCGCGGACTCGGCCCGAGGTGCGCTCGGCGGTGCCCGGGTCGGCCGCGTCGTCGTTGTGCGTCTCCAGGTCCTGCCAGCCGGTCCAGGCGCCGGAGGCGGTCGCGCGGGTGCGGACCTGGACGCTGCCGTGCAGCACGGTGTCGGGGTTGTCCCAGATGACGCCGACGAGCGAGAAGTGCCGTACGTCGTCCCGGGTCAGGCCCTGTTCGGGGGCGGCCGGGCCGAGGGCGCGGTCGCGGGTGAGGGGGGTGAGGGGCAGCGACTGGGTGCTGCCGGGGATCTCCGAGGAGGTCCGCGGTGCGGTCGCCACCGTCGCGGATCTCGCGCCGCTCGGCGCCGCGCCCGCCGTCGTGGCGGCTGCGGGCGGGGTGAGCGGAAGGGCGAGGGCGGCCGCGCACATGACGCCGATCGAGGAAGCAAGGAATCCACGCATGCTCCTGATCTTGAACATAGTCATACATATCTGTCCATTTGGGATCTGACGGACCGTCGGCTGCGGTTCCGCCGAACCGGTGGCCGAGCGGCTGGGTGCGGGGCGCCCTGCCCGCGTACGCTTGCGCGGGTGAACGCCACCGACCGCACCCCTGCCGACCTGCTGTCTTCCGCGCTCGCCGCGGATCCCGGACGTCCGCTGGTGACCTTCTACGACGACGCCACCGGTGAGCGGGTCGAACTGTCCGTGGCCACCTTCGCCAATTGGGTGGCCAAGACCGCGAACCTGCTCCAGGGCGACCTGGGGGCGGGGCCCGGTGACCGGGTCGCGCTGCTGCTGCCGGCGCACTGGCAGACGGCGGTGTGGCTGCTGGCGTGTGCGTCGGTGGGGGTGGTCGCGGACGTGGACGGGGATCCGAAGCTCGCCGACGTCGTGGTGAGCGGGCCGGATTCACTGGACGCGGCGCGGGCGTGCCCGGGTGAGCGGGTGGCTCTTGCGCTGCGGCCGCTGGGTGGGCGGTTCCCGCAGGTGCCGGACGGGTTCGTCGACTATGCCGTCGAGGTGCCGGGGCAGGGGGACCGGTTCGTTCCGTTCTCGCCGGTGGATCCCGAGGAGGCGGCGCTGATCGTGGCCGGGCGGGAGTTCAGCGGGGCGGAGGTCGTGGAGCAGGCGCGGGGGGAGCTTGGGGGGCGGGTGCTGTCGGGGCTGCCGTACGACACCTGGGAAGGATTGAAGGCCGGGTTGTACGGGCCTCTGGCTGACGGTGGGTCCGTGGTGCTGTGCCGGAATCTGGAGCGGTTGGGCGAGGAGGCGCTTGCGCGGCGGATCGAGAGCGAGAAGGTGACGACTACTCGTCGTTGAAGTAGGCACACTCACCCGTATGGATCAGTAACACCCACCCCCACCACCCCCTCCACGCCATGGTCGTAACAAGACCACGTCCGTACGCCATGAGGGGTGGGCCCGCTCGTGACCGACCGCCGAGGGACCCTGGGGCCCGGTGCCGGGTTGTCGGCCACCGGGAAAGGGCTCATACGGCGGCGTCGGCGGAAGTGGGTGCGGTACGGGGGGATCGGGGTCGCCGTCGCGGTCGTGGTGGCCGCGGGCGTCGGCTGGGCCGTCTACGTCAAGCTCGACGGGAACATCACGCCCGACAACGCCGCCGCCGCGGAGCTCGCGCGGTACGAGAAGGAGCGGCCCACCTCGCTCGTCAAGGACGCGCAGAACATTCTGCTGATCGGGTCGGACTCGCGGTCCGGGGACGGGAACGCGCGGTACGGGCGGGACTCGGGGACCGAGCGGTCGGACACCACGATCCTGCTGCACCTCGCCGCGGGGCGGCGCACGGCCACCGCGATCTCGTTGCCGCGCGACCTGATGGTGGACGTACCGGCGTGTCTGCGGGCGGACGGGACGCGGTCGGAGCCGATGTTCGCGATGTTCAACTACGCCTTCCAGATGGGTGGTTCGGCCTGCACCATCCGGACCGTCGAGCAGCTGACGAACGTGCGGATCGACCATCACATCGTCGTGGACTTCCATGGGTTCAAGGAGATGGTCGACGCCGTGGACGGGGTGCGGATCTGTCTGGACCGGCCCATTCACGACAAGGCGGCCAAGCTGAACCTGCCCGCGGGGAAGGTGACGCTCGACGGGGAGCAGGCGCTCGGGTACGTGCGGGCGCGGAAGTCGATCGGTAACGGCAGTGACACCGACCGGATGGACCGCCAGCAGCGGTTCCTGGGCGCGCTGGTCAACAAGGTGCAGAGCAACGACGTACTGCTGAATCCGGTGAAGCTCTACCCCGTGCTGGACGCGGCCACTTCGTCGCTCACCACCGACCCGGATCTGGCGAGTCTGCGCGGGCTCTACGACCTTGTGCGCGGACTGCGCGACATTCCCACCGAACGCGTGCAATTCCTGACCGTTCCGCGGGAGTCGTACGTCTACAACAGCAATCGTGACCAGCTCGTGGAGCCGGAGGCACAGAAGCTGTTCGAACGGTTGCGCAAGGACGCGCCGGTCAGCGTCGCCAAGGGAGTTCCGCGGGATTCCGCGGCAATGAGCGATTACGCGGAGTACGGATACGGCGACGGAAAGTCCGGAAGAATGCCGTCCGGGGCCTCGTCGAACAGCCCTTCTCCCGCACCCACGTTCCGCGGGAACACGGCCGCCGAAGACACCTGCAGGTAAAGCGCTCACCAAATCGCCGCTCTTATGTCCGAGAAAACGGGCTAATTGCCCTGCCCGCGAGCGTGGAATTTCTCACCGTCGTCACTGGGTGCTGAACAGGCCGGATAGGGTGAGCGATCCGGTGCCCTCGGCCGTACATAGGCTTGAGCACTGATTGACCGAGACCCGAGCGCCCTTGAGGGGAAGGCGCGCGCCCCGACGGAGGATTCGGACAACCGTGGACGCGACAGGCCGTGGACGGGCGGACGACATCGATCCCGCCGACCAGTGGGTACTCAACCCGAACACCGGCGAATACGAACTGCGACTGACCCCTTCCGGACCGCAGTCGGGCGTCCCCGGTCCGCGCAGAGCCGCCGGCCACGGCGCCGGTGGCGCGGTGCGCAGTCGTACGGCGGCTCCCGAGCGGGCGCCCGGACGTGACGTTCCTGCGCCGCGGCGCAGGCGCGGGGTGCCCGAGGAGCCGCTGCCGGGGCGGCGCGGGCGCCGGCCGGTGAAGAAGAAGGGCAAGGCGAAGAAGGTCCTGCTGTGGACCGGCGGGACCATGGCCTTCGTGGTGGTGGCCGCGGCGGCCGGCGGCTATCTCTACATCAAGCACCTCAACGACAACATCACCGCCGTCTCCGACGACGGCGCGAGCACCGGTGGCTTCAGCAAGGGCAAGGCCATCAACATCCTGCTGATCGGCACCGACAAGCGCACCGGCGAGGGCAACACCAAGTACGGCGACTCCGGCAGCGTCGGGCACGCGGACACCACGATCCTGCTGCACGTGTCCAAGGACCGCTCCAACGCGACCGCGTTGAGCATCCCGCGCGACCTGATCACCGACATCCCGGACTGCCCGACCACGCTGGCCGACGGCACCGAGAAGGTCATCGCGGGCACGAGCGACGTCCGCTTCAACACCAGCCTCGGGCAGGCCGAACGTACGCCCAGCTGTGTCGCGCGGACCGTCACCGAGCTGACCGGGATCACCCCGGACAACTTCATGGTGGCCGACTTCAACGCGGTCAAGACGCTGACCACGGCGGTCGGTGGCGTCGACGTCTGCCTGGGCAAGGACATCAACGACCCCGACTCGCACCTGAACCTGAAGAAGGGCATGCAGCACATCGAGGGCGAGACCGCGCTCGCCTTCGTGCGTACGCGGCACGCGGTCGGGTTCGGCGGTGACCTGAGCCGGATCACGCTGCAGCAGCAGTTCCTCAGCGCGCTGATGCGGAAGCTGAAGTCGAACGACACGCTCACCAACCCGGCGAAGATGATCAAGGTCGCCGAGGCGGGGACCAAGGCGCTGACCGTCGACTCCAACCTGGACAGCATCGGCAAGCTCAAGGACCTCGGTCTGGAGCTGGGCAAGCTCAACCCGAAGAACCTGACGTTCACCACGGTTCCGGTGGTCGACAACCCGGCCGAGAAGGTGAAGGCGACCGTCGTACTGAACGACTCGACGGCCCCCGCGGTCTTCTCCGCGATCAAGAACGACGTGTCCTTCACCGCGGTGAAGGCGCAGAAGAAGAAGGAGGCGGCCGCGGTGGCCGCGCGGCTCAAGGGCACCAAGTCGGCCGCCTCCGAGGTCCGGGTGCGGATCCTCAACGGCGGCGCGGCGGCCGGCAGCGCGCAGGCGGAGCTCAACTACCTGCAGAACGACGCGGGTGTGCTGAAGTCGGAGAACGCGGGCAACGCGGACGCGGAGCAGGCGAAGACCACGCTGGAGTACGCGCCGGACCAGGCCGACCAGGCCCGCCGGCTCGCCGCGATCCTGGGCCTGTCCGGCTCGCAGATGAAGCCCGGCAAGAGCGTGACCAACGACCAGGGCCTGCCGACGATCACACTGACGCTCGGCAAGGACTTCCCGGGGGCGGGAGAGTCGTACTCGGCGGCGACGAAGGCACCGGACGTCGACAAGACGACGGCCGACAAGGTCGAGTGCGCCAAGTGAGAGCCCGTGAAATTTCCCCGGCCGGGGATATGACACAGGCTCTGAAGTGACCTGAGGGGCCTGTCGTGCGTCTAACCAGGCGCATGGCAGGCCCTTTTCGAGGGCGCGAGGGTGGGGAGGACGGGGAATGACGCAGAGCAGTGTGCGCGGGGAGGGGACCCGGCCGGGGGTTTGGGACGACGGTTCCGGGGGCCGGGGGGCCGCGCGGGACGGGGAGGGGTCCGGCAGACCCGGTACGGGGGACATGGGCGGTGGGCATCGCAGGACGGGGCCCGGTCGGCCTCGGCGGCGGGGGCGGCGGGTGCTGCGCTGGTCGGCGACGACCCTCGCGGTGCTGATACTCGGGACGGCCGGCGCCGGTTACCTGTACTACGAGCACCTCAACGGCAACATCCAGAAGGGCGAGCGCAGCAGCGGCGACGCCAAGGCCCGTAAGACCGGGGCCAACGCGGCCGGGCAGACGCCGCTGAACATCCTGCTGATCGGCTCCGACAGCCGTAACTCCGACGCGAACGTGGCGCTGGGCGGCGCGAAGTACGACCGCGGCAGCCCCCCGCGGGCCGACGTGCAGATGCTGATCCACCTCTCCGCGGACCGCAAGAGCGCCGCGATGGTGAGCATCCCGCGCGACACCCGGGTCGACATCCCCAAGTGCACCGACCCGAAGACCGGCCACACCTACCCGGCGGTCAACACCATCATCAACGAGTCGCTGGCCCGCGGCGGCGCCGGCTGCACGCTCGCCACCTGGGAGAAGCTCACCGGGGTCTACATCGACCACTGGATGACGATCGACTTCGCGGGCGTGGTGAAGATGGCCGACGCCATCGGCGGCGTCGACGTCTGCGTCCGGCAGAACGTGTGGGACCGCCCGACGTCCGCGGTGCCCGGCGGCTCCGGCCTGAAGCTGACCGCCGGCACCCACAAGGTGCAGGGCAAGCAGGCCCTGCAGTGGCTGCGCACCCGGCACGCCTGGGGCAGCGACCCGCTGCGCGCCAAGGCCCAGCACATGTACCTCAACTCGATGATCCGCACGCTGAAGCAGCAGAGCGTCTTCAGCGACACCGGCCGGCTGATGGGCCTGGCCGAGGCGGCCACCAAGTCCCTGTCGGTCTCCGAGGAGATCGGCACCGTCAAGAAGCTGTACGACCTGGGCATGCAGCTCAAGTCGGTGCCGACGGACCGCATCACCTCGGTGACGATGCCGAACGTCGAGGACCCGCAGAACCGCGACCACCTGGTCCCGGAGGCCACCGGCGCCGACAAGCTCTGGCAGCTGCTGCGCGACGACATCCCGCTCGACGGCAAGGGCAAGACGTCGGCCGCGAAGGCGAAGACCGTGGCCACGAAGGCCCCTTCGGCGCCGGACGCCCAGATCGGCGTGATCGTGCAGAACGCCACCGGCACCTCCACCCTCGCCCCCGTCCCGGGGCGCGCCGGCACCGTCGCCCAGGAGCTGGTGGGCAAGGGCTTCGCGCGGGCCGCGAAGGACGCGACGGCCGGGCTCTCCGAGGCGCGGACGGTCGTGCGCTATCCGAGCGCCGACCTGGAGGGCGACGCCCAGCGCATCGCCAAGTCCCTGGGGATTCCGCTGAGTTCGGTGAAGCGGTCGACGGACGTCTCCGGGGTCACCCTCGTCGTGGGCGCCGACTGGCGGGAGGGTACGGCGTACCCGAAGCAGTCCCAGTCCGACGACGCGCTGCCCAGCAACGCGGACGCGATCAACGGCTCGGACAAGAGCCAGTGCATGCCCGTCTACAAGCCCTACCAGTGGTAGGCCCCGGGGGCTCACCTCGGCGGCCGTAGGAGCCCAACTGTGCGGATATTGTGGGTGATCCATGTCTGACGGAGGCTCTGAGACCAGTGGATGTGCAAGGCCGTGGGCGGGCGGACGGTGCCGATCCCGCTGACCAGTGGGTGCTGAATCCGCGTACCGGCGAATACGAACTGCGGTCCCCCAAGGCCCCGTCCGGGCCCGTCGGCCCGGCGGTGCCCGGTCCGCGCGGACCCGCCGGCCGGGTCCCGCCGCAGCGCGGCCGACGCACCTCGCCCGGTGAGCCTCCGGCCGGGCGGCGCGGGCGACGGCCGGCCAGGAAGCAGAACCGGGCGAAGAAGGCCCTGCTGTGGACCGGCGGCACCATGGCGTTCGTCCTGGTCGCCGTCGGTTCCGCCGCCTACCTCTACATCAAGCACCTGGAGGGGAACGTCCACACCGAGGACGTCGGCGGCGCGGCCAAGAGCAGCTTCAGCAAGGACGAGGCCTTCAACATCCTGGTCATCGGCACGGACAAGCGCACCGGCAAGGGCAACGAGGGGTACGGCGACAAGGGCAGCGTCGGGCACGCCGACACCAACATCCTGCTGCACATCTCCAAGGACCGTACGAACGCGACCGCGCTCAGCATCCCGCGCGACCTGATCGTGGACATCCCGGACTGCCCGACCAAGCAGGCCGACGGCACCGAGGCGGTCGTCGCGGGACAGCAGGGCGTCCGCTTCAACCGGAGCCTCGGCGAGAGCGGCCGCGACCCCGGCTGCACCATGCGCACGGTGAAGGCGGTCACCGGGATCTCGCCGGACCACTTCATGATGGCCGACTTCAACGCGGTGAAGACCCTGACCACGGCGGTCGACGGGGTCGACGTGTGCGTCGAGCACGCCGTGAACGACAAGGAGTCCAAGCTCGTCCTGCCCGCGGGCGAGTCCAAGGTCGAGGGCGAGAAGGCGCTCGCCTTCGTGCGCACCCGGCACAGCTTCGGCAACCAGGGCGACCTGGACCGCATCAAGGTCCAGCAGCAGTTCCTCGGTTCGCTGATGCGCAAGATGGCCTCCGGCGACACCCTCACCAGCCCCACCAAGCTGTGGAAGCTGGCCGAGGCCGCCACCGACGCGCTCACCGTGGACAGGGCCATCGGCCATGTCGGCACGCTCAAGGACATCGCCCTGGAGCTGAAGAAGGTGCCGACGAAGAACATCTCCTTCACCACCGTGCCGGTGAAGGACAACCCGGCCGAGACGGTCAGGGCGACGGTCGTCGTCGACGAGTCCAGGGGCCCGCAGATCTTCGACCTCATCCGGAACGACGAGTCGCTCACCGAGGTGAAGAAGGCCAAAGCCAAGGAGAAGGCCGAGGTCGCCGCCCGTCTCAAGGGCACCAGGTCGGCCGCCGCCGAGGTCCGGGTCCGCGTCCTCAACGGCGGCGCCCCCGCCGGCAGCGCCCAGACGGAGCTGGCCTGGCTGCAGACCGAGGCGGGCGTCCTCAAGTCCCAGAACGACGGCAACGCGGAAGCGCAGCTCGCGAGGACCACCCTCGAGTACGACCCCGCCCAGGCCGACCAGGCCCGCCGCCTCGCCGACCTCCTCGGCCTGTCCGGCGCGGCCATGAAGCCCGGCGAGAGCGTCACCAACGCCCAGGGCCTGCCCACCATGACCCTCACCCTCGGCAAGGACTTCAAGGGCGCGGGCGTGAAGCTGAACTCCTCCTCGGCGTCCACCGCGAACGTGGACAAGTCCACGGCCGACAAGGTGCAGTGCGCGAGTTGACGCGCTCAGGGCAACCTCACAGGCCCGTCGTATGTCTCCAGGACGTACGGCGGGCCTGTGTCATGGCCCCCATGGGGCACAACGGGGTGGGGAGCAGGGGAAATTGGGGCAGAACAGTGGGCGGCGCCGCCGTGTGCTCAGGTGGGTCGCGACCGGCCTCGCCGTGCTGGTGCTCGGCACGGCCTGCGCCGGCTACCTCTACTACCGGCACCTGAACGGCAACATCCAGCAGGCCGACCTCAACCTCGGCGACGCCAAGGCACCCGCGCCGACACCGGACGGGGCCGGCCGTACGCCGCTGAACATCCTCCTCATCGGCTCGGACGCCCGGGACACCAAGGAGAACCAGGAACTCGGCGGCGCCCGTGAGACCTTCGGCTCGGCCCCGCTCGCGGACGTCCAGATGCTGGTCCACCTGTCCGCGGACCGGTCCAACATGTCGGTCGTCAGCATGCCCCGCGACACCCTGCTGACCATCCCCAGGTGCACCGACCCGGACACCGGCAAGACCTACCCGGCGAGCGACGGCCGGGTGATGACCAACCAGAGCCTCGGCCACGGCGGCCCCGGCTGCACGGTCGCCACCTGGGAGGCGCTCACCGGGATCCGTATCGACCACTTCATGATGGTCGACTTCTCCGGCGTGGTCTCCATGGCCGACGCCATCGGCGGCGTGCCCGTCTGCGTGGACGCCAACATCCTGTCCCGGGACGGCTCCGGGCACGGCTCAGGGCTGAAGCTGAAGAAGGGCACCACCTCGGTCAGGGGCGAGCAGGCCCTGCAGTGGCTGCGCACGCGGTACGGCTTCGAGGACGGCAGCGACCTCGCCCGCGCCAAGGCCCAGCACATGTACATGAACTCGATGGTCCGCCAGCTGCGCGCCAACGCCACGCTGACCAACCCGGGCAAGCTGCGCGCCCTCGCCGAGACCGCCACCAGCGCGATCACCGTCGACCCGGGCCTCGACACCGTGAAGAAGCTCTACGACCTCGGCAACGAGCTGCGCAGGGTCGAGCCGAAGCGCATCACGATGACGACCATGCCGAACCGTTACGTCGGTGCCCGCGTCGAGCCCACCGAGGAGGCCGGGCAGCTGTTCCGGCTGGTCCGCGAGGACATCGCCCTCGACGGCAAGGACAAGAAGAAGGAGACGGCCGAGCAGGTCTCCGACGACCCGGCCGCGGACGCCGCCGACATCGCCGTACAGGTACGCAACGGCACCCGCACCGACGCCCTCGCCGCCGCCCGCGGCCGGGCGACCGCGGTGACCGGGCTGCTGCGGGAGGCGGGCTTCACCGGGGCGGTCGCGGACTCCTCGACGCTGCCGAGCGAGAAGGAGACCCTCGTCCGCTACCCGACCGCCGACCTGGAGGGCGACGCCCAGGCCGTCGCCAAGGCGCTCGGCGTCCCGCTGAACGCGGTGCGGCGGTCGACGGACGTCTCCGGGGTCACCCTCGTCGTGGGCGCCGACTGGCGGGAGGGTACGGCGTACAAGGCGCCGAAGGCGGACGACCGTACCCCCGAGTCCGCCGAGGCGCTCAACGGCGCGGACGACGGGGCGTGCATGCACGTCAACCCTGGCTTCACGTGGGAGTAACAGAAAGGGTCGCCTTCCCCTCACGTACCCACAGCAAACTCTTATCTCTCTACAGAATGATGATGCGCGCTCAAGTCCGAGAGCCCCGCGGGCCGACTCGGCGATCCACGGCGCTTTGTCGAGCGCTCGGGTGGGAGGACAGGGAGTTGGCGCGGAGCAGTGTGCGCGGGGAGGTCCCCGCGGTCGAGGACACCATGTCTCTCACCCCGGTGGGCAGCGGACGGGTGCCCGAGCAGCGGCGGCCCGGCGACGCGGACGGCGGCGGGCGCAGACGGCGCGGCGACGGTGACCGCAAGCGCCGTAGACGCCGAATACTGGGCTGGTCGGCGGCGGTCGTGGCGTTGGCGATCGTGGGCACTGCGGGTGCCGGCTACCTCTACTACCAGCACCTCAACGCCAACATCCAGAAGGAGAACCTCAACAACGCGGACGCCAAGGACCGCGCGGCGAAGCCGAAGGCCAACGCGGCCGGGCAGACCCCGCTGAACATCCTCCTCATCGGCTCCGACGCCCGCGACTCCGCCGAGAACCAGAAGCTGGGCGGCGCGAAGGACACGTACAACACCGCGCCCCGCGCGGACGTCCAGATGCTGCTGCACGTCTCCGCCGACCGCACCAACATGTCGGTCGTCAGCATGCCCCGCGACACCCTCGTCGACATCCCGAAGTGCACCGACCCCGACACCGGCAAGGTCTACGCGGCGAGCACCTCGACGATGACGAACGCCTCCCTGGAGCGCGGTGGCCCCGGGTGCACGGTCGCCACCTGGGAGAAGCTCACGAACATCCACATCGACCACTTCATGATGGTCGACTTCTCCGGTGTGGTGTCCATGGCCGACGCCATCGGCGGGGTCCCGGTGTGCGTGGACGCCAACATCTACTCGCACACCTCCTCCGGACACGGCTCGGGCCTGAAGCTGAAGAAGGGCACCACCTCGGTCAAGGGCAAGCAGGCCCTGCAGTGGCTGCGCACCCGCTACGGCTTCGAGGACGGCAGCGACATCGCGCGCACCAAGGCCCAGCACATGTACATGAACTCGATGGTCCGCCAGCTGCGCGCCAACGCCACGCTGACCAACCCGGGCAAGCTGCGCGCCCTCGCGGAGACCGCGACGAAGGCGCTGACGGTGGACGACGACCTCGGCACGGTGACCAAGCTGTACGACCTCAGCAAGCAGCTGAAGCAGGTCCCCACCAAGCGGATCACCATGACGACGATGCCGTGGGTGTACTCCTCGGACGGCAACCGGGTGCTGCCGAAGCCGACGGACGCGGCGAAGCTGTTCCGGCTGGTCCGCGAGGACATCGCGCTGGACGGCAAGGACAAGAAGAAGACGACCACGGTCAAGACGACCGACCCGGCCGCGGCGGACGACAAGATCGCCGTGCAGGTGCAGAACGGCACGAAGAGCAGCACGCTGGCCGCGGTGAGCGGGCGGGCCACCGCCGTCGCCCAGCTGCTGGTCGGCAAGGGCTTCGACGAGGCGGTCGCGGACTCCTCGGCGCTGCTGAGCGAGGACCAGACGGTCGTCCGCTATCCGAGCGCCGACCTGGAGGGGGACGCCCAGGCCGTCGCCAAGGCGCTGGGCATCCCGACCTCGCAGGTGAAGAAGTCGACGTCCGTGTCCGGGGTGACGCTGGTCGTCGGCGCGGACTGGCGCTCGGGCACCAAGTACACGGCCGACGACGACACGACACCGGCGTCGGCGAGCGCGCTGAACGGGGCGGACAGCAAGGCGTGCATGCACGTGGACCCGGACTACACCTGGTAGTCCGAGCCCGCGGCGCTGGTCAGCCGGTGGTCACGACCGCCGGCCGGCGGGACGCGATGACCTTCCTGGCCAGTGCCTTCGGGCTGGTCAGGAAGCCCCAGCCCCAGGACATGTGCATGGTGGCGAGGGCGACCGGGATCCGCAGCCGGGCCTTCAGCGGCAGCCCCTTGCCTGCCGGGAGCGAGCCGAGGGCGATCGCGGCGAGGTAGCCACCGGGGACCAGGAAGCCCCACGGGGTCAGCGCCGCGCCGATGACGAGCCCCGCGACGATCGCCAGCACCGCGGTCGGCGGGGCGAGGTAGCGCAGGTTGATGGAGCCCTCGTGGTAGCGGGCGACGACGTGCCGCCAGCGGCCGTAGTCCTTGTACTGCTTGGCGAGGGCGCGCACGCTCGGCCGCGGCCGGTACGACACCTTCAGCTCCGGCGAGAACCAGATCAGGCCGCCCGCCTCCCGGATCCGGAAGTTCAGCTCCCAGTCCTGGGCGCGGATGAACTCCTCGTTGTAGCCGCCCTGTTGCTCCAGGGCCTCGCGCCGGAAGACGCCGAGGTACACGGTCTCGGCGGGACCGGCCTCGCCGCCCGTGTGGAAGGCCGCGTTCCCGACACCGATCTTCGAGGTCATCGCGGCGGCGACCGCGTGCTCCCAGTCGTTCTCGCCCTCGGCGTGCATGATGCCGCCGACGTTCATCGCGCCGGTCTCCTCCAGGAGCCGTACCGCGGTGGCGATGTAGTTCGGCGAGAGCATGCCGTGGCCGTCGACGCGGACGACGATCGGGTGCCGGGAGGCCTTGATCGCGGCGTTCAGCGCGGCCGGCGTGCGGCCGGTCGGGTTCGGGACGGTGTGGACGCGCGCGTCTTCGGCCACGAGCTCGGCGGCGATCTCGTCCGTGCGGTCCTTGGACGGACCGAGGGCGATCACGACCTCCAGCTCGCCGGCGTACTCCTGCGCGAGGATCGCTTGGACGGCTCCGCGCAGATGCCGCTCCTCGTCGAGGACGGGCATGATCACAGAAACGGCGGGGAGTCGCACGTCGGAATTGGCGTTCATCGGTGCTCACGTTACCGCGAACGGGGGACACCTCCGCGCCCCGCCGGGGCGGCGGACCGGGCCACAGATCGTATGGACCTACGGTGCTCACGGATCCCACGTACGGCCGTCGCCCGGAGGTGTCCCCCTTGCCCACACAGCCCCGGTCCGCCGCCCCCGCCCGTCCGCAGCGCCGCCCCCACCCCGCCCGTGCCCCGCAGCAGCGCGGCCCGCGGCCGCCCGTCCGGCGCAGGAAGCCGCGCTGGGCCATGCGGGCGGTGACGACCCTGTCGGTCGTCGTGCTCGCCTCCGCCGGGATCGGGCACGCGGTGGTCACCAGCCTCGACGCGGACATCGCCCGGGTCGACCCCTTCAAGGACATGAAGAACCGCCCGGCCGCCGGGCACGGCATGAACGTCCTGCTGGTCGGCACGGACGGCCGCGACCGGATCAGCGAGCAGGAACGGCACCGGTACCACCTGGGCGGCGCCCCCTGCCACTGCACGGACACGATCATGATCGTGCACATCTCGGAGGACCGGGAGCGGGCGAGCGTGGTGAGCCTGCCGCGCGACTCGTACGCGATGACACCGCCGCACGTCGACGAGACCACCGGCCGGCGGCACAACGGCCACCCCATCAAGATCAACGCGGCGTACGCGGAGGGCGGACCGAACCTCACCGTGCAGACGGTCGAGGACATGACGCACGTGAAGATCGACCACTACCTGGAGGTCGACTTCACCAGCTTCATGAAGACGGTGGACGTGCTCGGCGGCGTCAAGATCTGCACCGCGGAGCCCCTGAAGGACACGTACACCGGCCTGAACCTCCCGGCCGGCACGCACACCCTCATGGGCGGCCAGGCGCTCCAGTACGTCCGTGCCCGCCATGTCGACGGCGCGTCCGACCTGGGCCGGATGAAGCGCCAGCAGCGCTTCCTGGCCGCGCTCATCGACCGCGCGACCTCCTCCGGCATCCTCCTCAACCCCATGAAGTTCCGGGACGTGACCCGCGCGGTCCTCGGCTCGGTCCGCGCGGACAAGGGCTTCGGCACGGACGAACTCCTCGACCTGGGCCGGGCGATGCGCAACTTCTCCCCCTCCTCCTCGGAGTTCACCACGGTCCCCATCGGCCAGATGGGCTACGTCGTCAAGGGCATCGGCTCGACTTTGAAATGGGACACCGCGAAGGCCGACCGCCTCTTCCAGGACCTGCGCGACGACAAGCCCCTGACCGTGCACCGCCCGGCCGCCCCGCAGGCGGTCCGCGTCGACGTCGCCCCGCAGCAGATCCGCGTCCAGGTCGAGAACGGCACGGCGACGGCGGGCCTGGGCAAGCGCGTCGACACGGCCCTCGCGGCCACCGGCTTCCGCACGACCCGCGCCCCCGCCAACGCCACCGACCGCACGCTCAAGCGCACGGTGGTCGAGTACGACCCCCGCTGGGACCGCTCCGCCAAGTCGCTGGCGGCCGCGCTGCCCGGCAGCGAACTGCGGGCGGTGAAGGGCCTCGGGCCGACGCTGAAGGTGATCGCGGGGGCGGACTTCAAGGACGTACGGAAGGTACGGGCTCAGGACGCGACGCAGGGGGAGTTCGGGGTGGTGACCGGGGACCAGGTGGTGTGCTCGTAGGTGCCGGTGCGGCAGAACATGGCGGATTGTTCCCGTCCGCCCGATGGCGCCCGGTGCCGAGCGGGCGTAGGACGGGAAGGACACGGGGCCCGCTCCGGGCCTCACCGCCTCCCAGGAGGAGCCATGACCCAGACCGGACCCATGAGTGCCATGAGCAAGGAGATGCAGGACTGCGTCGAGGCCTGCATGACGTGCCACAGCATGTGCGAGGAGACCATGAGCTCCTGCATGCAGATGGGCGGTCAGGCCCAGATGCAGATCATGCGCGCGCTCATCGACTGCTCCGAGATGACCCGCATGTGCGCGGACATGATGATGCGCCGCTCCCCCATGTCGGCCGAGATGTGCGCGATGTGCGCCAAGGCCTGCGACATGTGCGCCGAGGCGTGTATGTCCATGCCGGACGACCCCCAGATGATGCGCTGCGCGGAGGCGTGTCGCCGCTGCGCGGAGATGTGCCGGACGATGGCGGGCGCGACGATGTGACGTCCGCCTGACCGAGGCCGAGGACACCTGCCCCGGCGGGTGTCCTCGCCCCTTGGCGCGGGGAGGCTGAGGGGATGACGGGCACGGGAGCAAGAGACGGTCTGAGCGACCGCGAGGTGATCCTCTGGATCGCGGATTCCCAGCAGTACGACTGGACCTTTCAGGAGCTGCGCGAGCACACGGTCGACGCACTGCTGGACGCGGCCGGGGTGGCGGAGGGGGCATACGTCCTCGACGTCGGCGCCGGGAAGGCGGCCAGGGAGGCCGTGGGGCGTGGTGCCCGGGTACGGGCCGTGGGCACCGATCCCCTGAAGATCATGCACGCGCAAGGCGGCGGGGTGGACGCCGTCCGGCACGCGTTGCCGCAACTACCTTACGACGACGGCGAGTTCGATGTGGTCCTCGCCAACTTCGTCCTTGACTACGTCGAGCGTCCGCGTACCTCGCTCGCCGAACTGCGGCGCGTTCTGCGGCCCGGCGGCCGGATCGCGCTGACGCTGTGGAGCGAGCGACGCGGCGCCGGCCAGGACCTGCTCCCCGGGGCCTGCGCCGCGGGCGGCGTCGTACTGCCGCCGGACCGGGTGGACCGCGCCGGGCCCACGGACCTGCCGCCGCTCGACCCGGCCGAGGACTTCGTCCGCACACCCGCCGGAGTCCTGGAGCTGCTCGACCAGACCGGATTCGCGCAGGCGGAGGCTACCGAGGTCGCCTGGAGCCATGAGACCCGGGTCGAGTGGTGGTGGGGCGGCCTGGGCACGCGGCTCTACCTCAGACCGGCGTACGTCACTCCGCCGGACCGGGAGACCACCGCACGGATCCGGGCCGAGTACGACCGCCTGCGTACCGAATTCGCCCAGGAGGGCGGGAATTTGCTCCTCCCGCACATCGCGCTGCTCGCCTCCGCGACCGCTACGTGAACAGGGATTCCAGCGCCCGTTCCAGATCCGCCACCTCACGGAAGTGCACCGTCCGCATGCCCAGTGCGGCCGCCGCCTCGACGTTCTCCTCGCTGTCGTCGACGAACAGGCAGCGTTCGAGGGGTACGCCGGTCAGGTCGGCCGCGTGGTGGTAGATGCGGGGGTCCGGCTTGGCCAGGCCCACTCGGGCGCTGTTGACGACGTGGTCGGCGAGGTCGGTCAGGCCGAGGGAGTCGAGGTCGGACTCCAGGTCCAGGGAGGCGTTGGAGACCAGGACCACGGGGACCCGGATGCGGGCCCGGCGGAGGAGGGCGACCACCTCGTCGTCCGCGTGGAAGGGGGACTCCAGGAGGGCCAGAGCCAGTTCGTACGCCGTCTGCGGCTCCGGGATCAGGCCGGCGAGGCCGTCGGCTATCCGCTCGGCCCACTCCTGCGAGGTGATCTCGCCCAGCAGCAGCGGCTGGTCCGTCTCCGGCGCGAACGCCACCTTCTTGGTGGTGCCCTCGGCGATCCCCGCGGCCCGCTCCAGCGCCTCCAGGCGGGAGGAGTCGAAGGACCGGATCACGTTGTCGACGTCGCACAGAACCGCCCCGAAGGGCGGTCTGCCGTCGGCGGCCACGCTGCCGCCCGTCACGCTGCTGTCAGTCACCCGAGACCGTGACCTTCTGGTCGTTGTTGAGCTCGTTCACCAGCGTCTTCACCTTCGCCTTGTCCCAGACGAGGTTGCCGCCGGTGGAGCCGGAGATCGGCATGTTCATCGACGTGCCGTCACCGCCGCTGACACCCTTCATCGCCCAGAACATGGACGCCAGGTCCCACAGGCTCATGTCCTTGTCGACGGTGAGGGAGTCCAGGCCCGCGCTCATCGTCGGGTACAGCTTGAAGGGGTTGAGGACCGTGGACGGCGTCGCCACCTGGTGGGCGAGGGCCGACAGGAACTTCTGCTGGTTCTTCGTGCGCTGCAGGTCGGAGGCGGCGAAGGCGTGCCGGGTGCGGACGAAGGCCAGCGCCTGCTCGCCGTTCAGCGTCTGCTTGCCCGCCTTGAAGTCGGCGCCCGAGTACTTGTCCTTGAAGGCCTTGTCGATGGTGATGTCGACACCGCCGACCGCGTCCACGATGTTCGCGAAGCCGGCGAAGCCGATCTCCACGTAGTGGTCGATGTGCAGGCCCATGTTGTACTCGACCGCGCGCACCAGCAGCGTCGGCCCGTCCTCCGCGTACGCCGCGTTCAGCTTCGTCTGACGGCCGGTGCCCTGGTAGGTCTTGCCGGACGTGGATCCCTTGTACGTCGGGATCGTCACGTTCGAGTCGCGGGGCAGCGAGATCAGCGTGTCGCCGTTGTCCCCGACGTGCAGGATCATCATCGAGTCGGTGCGCTTGCCCTCCGCGGAGCCGGTGTGCAGCTCCTTCTTCTGCGCGGCGGAGAGCCCGGCCCGGCTGTCGGAGCCGACGATCAGGTAGTTCGTGCCGTCGCCCGCCTCGGGGCGGTCGATGACGGTGGACAGGTCGACGTCCCGGTGCAGCTTGGAGTCGGCCCAGAAGTACGTGGCGACCGAGGTCACGACCAGCGCCGTCACCAGCGTGATCGCGGTCCATTTGATACGGCGCCGCCAGTTCGGCCGCGGCCGGGGCTCGCCCTGGTACCCGCCGCCGCCCGGTCCGCCGCCGTTCGGCGAGCCGTAGACCTGGCCGGTGTTGTAGCCGCTGTCGTAGTCGTTGCCGTACTGGTCGCCGCCGTACCCCTGGCCGTCGACATACGTCGGCTGCTGGGGCACGTTCTGGCCGTACGGCGGCGCGGACGGGCCGGAGCCCCCGTACGCGCCCGAGGCGGGCCGGCGGACCTGGCGCATGACACGAGCGCTCTCAGGCTGTGCGCTCGCGCTGCCGCCCCCGTACCGGTTGCCGCGGTTGTCTCCGGACCATCCCTCGGGCCAATCGTTCATGGGCCCCAGTGTGCAGGGAGCGGCGGTCCCCTTTACAAGGGTCGTAGGAAAATCAGGGCACTGCTGTTGCGAACCCAACACAAAGTCCGCAGATGTCGCGTCGGCATAAGGTGGAGGCCATGACAGACCAGGCCCCCGCCGCGGAAGCGGGCATCCCGGACGGCTCCGACGGCCAGGACATCCCGGGCAAGCCAACCTCGGCGTCCCGGACCACGCTGAGTCACATCATGACCCACAACGACACGAACCTGCTGGGTACGGTGCACGGTGGCGTGATCATGAAGCTCGTGGACGACGCGGCGGGCGCGGTGGCCGGCCGGCACAGCGGCGGGCCCGCGGTCACCGCGTCCATGGACGAGATGGCGTTCCTGGAGCCGGTCCGCGTCGGCGAT
Source organism: Streptomyces sp. NPDC047081 (assembly GCF_040643775.1). NCBI lineage: Bacteria > Bacillati > Actinomycetota > Actinomycetes > Kitasatosporales > Streptomycetaceae > Streptomyces > Streptomyces sp. NPDC047081. Next base: position 35,350 of record NZ_JBEYUY010000035.1, read on the forward strand.
CTGGTCCACGTCAAGGCCCAGGTCAACTGGACCGGCCGCACCTCGATGGAGGTCGGTGTCCGGGTCCTGGCCGAGCGCTGGAACGAGTCCACCCCGCCCACCCAGGTCGGTTCCGCCTACCTCGTCTTCGCCGCGGTCGACTCCGACGGCAAGCCCCGCCCCGTACCCCCGGTGCTCCCGGAGACGGAGAAGGACAAGCGGCGCTACCAGGAGGCCCAGATCCGCCGCACCCACCGCCTGGCGAGGCGACGGGCCATCATGGAACTGCGGGAGAAACGGGCGGCGGAGGGACTGGACGACTGAAGGGCGCGCTGCGGCGGCTCACCGGGCGCCCGGCACCACACGGACGTTGTGCACCGCCACGTCCGGCAGAAACCGGGCCACGGTCGCGAAGTCGTGGTCGTCGTGGAGAACCGTCAGCCCGTGGTGCGCGGCCGTCGCACAGATCATGAGGTCGAGCGGGCTCGCCGCGCTCACCGCGCCCCGCTCGGCGAGAGAGAACTGAGCGGCCTCGACCCAGTCCCACAGCCTCTTCGGCAGCGGCACATCGGGGTAGAGGTCCGCGAACATGAAGCCCATGGCCTCGTATTCGGCCGCGTTGCGCGCCGATCGCCGGAACTCCGCGCGTTGCGGAGCACAGGATCCGATCGCGCGCAGGATCGTCGTCTCCAGCCAGGCGTCCCGCAGCGCCTCCTCACGCTGAAGCCGCCAGATCGCGGAGGAGTCGGCGAGGTAGAGGATCACGCGTCGTCGCCAGGAGCCCGACGGTCCTGAGCGCGCAGCCGCTGCCAGCCCTCGTAGTCCCACTCCTGGGCGGCGGCGAAGTGCTTCGCGACCCGCTCGGCCCGCTCGTGCCGCTCGGCGTACTCGCGCAGAGCCGCGTTGACCACGTCCTTCTTGGTGCCCCCGCCGGACACCCGCATCGCCTTGGCGAGGATCTCGTCGTCGAGGTCGATCGTCGTGACGGTCATACAGGCCACCTCTATTCAAGAGCAATACCCGGTATACATAATACCTGACCAAAGCCGTCGGCAGCCGAAAAGCACATGGCCCCCGTCCGGCTGGACAGGGGCCATGGAAGGCGGGAGCGGAACCGGGCTACGGCAGGTTCCGTGCCATCACGATGCGCTGGACCTGGTTCGTGCCCTCGTAGATCTGGGTGATCTTCGCGTCCCGCATCATGCGCTCCACCGGGTAGTCACGGGTGTACCCATAGCCGCCCAGCAGCTGGACCGCGTCCGTCGTGACCTCCATCGCCACGTCCGAGGCAAAGCACTTCGCCGCCGCGCCCTGGAAGGTGAGGTCGCTGTCGCCGCGCTCCGAGGCCGCCGCGGCCTGGTACGTGAGGGCGCGGGCCGCCGCGATCTTCATGGCCATGTCGGCGAGCATGAACTGGATGCCCTGGAAGTCGGCGATCGGCTTGCCGAACTGCTTGCGCTCCTGGACGTAGCCCTTGGCGTAGTCGAGGGCGCCCTGGGCGACGCCCAGCGCCTGCGCCGCGATCGTGATGCGGGTGTGGTCCAGGGTCTTCATCGCCGTGGCGAAGCCGGTGCCCTCCTCGCCGATCATGCGGTCCGCGGGGATGCGGACGTTGTCGAGGTAGACCTCGCGGGTCGGGGAGCCCTTGATGCCGAGCTTCTTCTCGGGGGCGCCGAAGGAGACGCCCTCGTCGGACTTCTCGACCACGAACGCCGAGATGCCCTTCGAGCGCTTGGTCGGGTCCGTCACCGCCATGACCGTGTAGTAGTCGGAGACGCCGGCGTTGGTGATCCAGCGCTTCACGCCGTTCAGGACCCAGAAGTCGCCGTCGCGGACCGCCTTGGTCTTCATGCCGGCCGCGTCCGAGCCCGCGTCCGGCTCGGAGAGGCAGTACGAGAACATGCCGTCGCCCTTGGCGAGCGGGGTCATGTACTTCTTCTTCAGCTCCTCGGAGCCGGAGAGGATCACCGGGAGCGAGCCCAGCTTGTTCACCGCGGGGATGAGGGAGGAGGAGACGCAGACCCGCGCCACCTCCTCGATCACGATCACCGTGGCCAGCGCGTCGGCGCCCGCGCCGCCGTACTCCTCGGGGACGTGCACGGCATGCAGGTCGTTCGCGACCAGTGCGTCCAGGGCCTCCTGCGGGAAGCGGGCCTCCTCGTCCACCGCGGCGGCGTACGGCGCGATCTTCGCCTCGGCCAGTGAACGGATCGCGTCACGGAGCATGTCGTGCTCCTCGGACGGGCGGTACAGGTCGAAGTCAGCCGATCCGGCCAAGGTCTCCACGCTCCAAAACGCTGCGATTACCGACGCTAATTACCGTTAAGTAACTCAAATTTTAGGGGGCGGCTCACGGGAGTGATACGTGAGCTTGGCGACAGCGGGAAAAGTGCCCCGAGAAGGCCCTGCGCAAGCCCCGGATATGCTCGGGCAGCGCAGCAGACCCAGTCCCCGTCAGGAGCACCCATGAGCCTCAAGATCACCGTGATCGGCACCGGCTACCTCGGCGCCACGCACGCCGCGGCCATGGCCGAGCTGGGCTTCGAGGTGCTCGGGCTCGACGTGGTGCCGGAGAAGATCGAGAAGCTGGAGCGGGGCGAGGCCCCGATGTTCGAGCCGGGTCTGGAGGAGCTGCTGCGCAGGCACGTCGCCGGGATCGAGGGGTCCACCGGGCGGCTGCGCTTCACCATGGACTGGGCCGAGGTGGGGGCCTTCGGCGACGTCCACTTCCTGTGCATCAACACCCCGCAGAAGCACGGCGAGTACGCCTGCGACATGTCGTACGTCGACTCCGCCTTCGCCTCTCTCGCGCCGCACCTGACCCGGCCCGCCCTGGTCGTCGGCAAGTCGACCGTACCGGTCGGGTCGGCGGACCGGCTGGCCCGCTTCCTCGCCGAGAACTCCCCCGCCGGCGAGGACGCCGAGCTGGCCTGGAACCCGGAGTTCCTGCGCGAGGGCTTCGCCGTGGACGACACGCTGCACCCCGACCGGCTCGTGGTCGGGGTCCGCAGCGAGCGGGCCGAGAAGCTGCTGCGCGAGGTGTACGCGACGCCGATCGCCGAGGGCACGCCCTTCGTCGTCACCGACTTCCCGACCGCCGAGCTGGTGAAGACCTCCGCGAACTCCTTCCTCGCCACCAAGATCTCCTTCATCAACGCGATGGCGGAGATGTGCGAGGCCTCCGGCGGCGACGTCGCCAAGCTCGCCGAGGCGATCGGGTACGACGACCGGATCGGCCGGAAGTTCCTGCGGGCCGGCATCGGCTTCGGCGGGGGCTGTCTGCCCAAGGACATCCGGGCGTTCATGGCGCGCGCCGGTGAGCTCGGCGCCGACCAGGCGCTGACCTTCCTGCGCGAGATCGACTCGATCAACATGCGCCAGCGCGGGCAGATGGTGGAGCTGGCCCGGCAGATACTGGGCGGCGGGTCCTTCCTCGGCAAGCGGGTCGCGGTGCTCGGCGCCACCTTCAAGCCCGACTCGGACGACGTCCGCGACTCCCCCGCGCTGAACGTCGCCGGGCAGATCCACCTCCAGGGCGGCCAGGTCACGGTGTACGACCCCAAGGGCATGGACAACGCGCGCCGGGTCTTCCCGACGCTCGGGTACGCCGACAGCGCGGTCGAGGCGGTGCGGGGCGCCGACGTCGTACTGCATCTGACGGAGTGGCGGGAGTTCCGCGAGCTGGACCCGGCGGCGCTGGGCGAGGTCGCGGCGGCCCGGGTGATCCTGGACGGCCGCAACGCCCTGGACCCGGCGCTGTGGCGGAAGGCCGGCTGGACGTACCGGGCGATGGGGCGCCCGACGGCGTAGCCCTTCAATCAAAAAGCGCACGACTCAGTCAAAAAGCGCACGACGCCGGTTCGGCCGAGGCTCAGTCGGCCGAACCGGCGTCTGGTTGCATTCTGCACCACCCGCCTGTGCGGCGGCCGGGGAACTACTTGGCCCGGTACCGCCGCATCTTCGCGCGCGCCCCGCACACCTGCATCGAGCACCAGCGGCCGCGCCCGGCGGGGCTGCGGTCGTAGTACGCCCAGTGGCAGGTCTCGGCCTCGCAGGCCTTGAGGCGGGTCCAGGTGCCGTCGACGAGGGACTGGGCGACGGCGGCGGCGACCCGGGACAGGAGCGGGCGGGCGTCGGCCGGGGTGAGGGCGGCCGAGCCGTCCGCCGGGTCGACCGTCACCCGCAGCGGCGCTGACGCCAGCAGGTCGTCCAGGGGCGTGACCGGGGTGTGCGGCGAGTGGCCGGCGTGGGCGAGGAGCGTCGCGCGCAGGGACTCGCGCAGTTCGCGTGCCTCGGGGATCTCTGCCGCGGTGAGGCCGAAGGGCGCGCGGCCGTCCTCCGTATCGAGCGCGTCGGCGCCCGATTCGATGTCCAGGGTGTTGACCAGGGACTCGACCAGAGCCAGCCCCCCGGGCGCGGCCGATCTCTCACTCATGGCTGCACGCTACCTTCCGTCAATCCCCTTGCGATGTTACCTCCTATGCGGCAGCATGCAGTAACAGTTACTCCTTGGGCGCATCTACAGGTAACAACAGGAGGAAGTCATGGCTCTCGCCAAGCTCGGTGCCGTCGTCCTGGACTGTCCCGACCCGAGCCTGCTCGCCGGTTTCTACTCCGAGCTGCTGGGCGGCACCGTGGAGGTGCAGGACGGGTGGGCGGACCTCACCACGCCGGACGGGCAGGCGCTGGCCTTCCAGGTCGCCCCCGGTTTCGTCGCGCCGGAGTGGCCCGCGCCCGAGCACTCGCAGCAGTTCCACCTGGACCTGACGGTCGAGGACCTGGACGCGGCCGAGGCGAGCGTGCTCACGCTGGGCGCCAAGCCGCTGGACACCGACGACCGCTCGCGGACCTGGCGTGTGTACGCGGACCCGGCGGGGCACCCGTTCTGTCTCTGCGCCTGCTGAACGCCGCCGAACCTGGAGGACACCATGCCCGTGGCCCGCTTCCGCTCCGTCGTGCTGGACTGCCCCGACCCGCGCGCGCTCGCCGGCTTCTACGCGGCGGTCGCCGGCGGCACCCCGGTCGCCGAGGACGACGACTGGGTCGTACTCCAGGTACCTGACGGACCGCGGCTCGCCTTCCAGCTGGCCGAGGGGTTCACGCCGCCCGAGTGGCCGCGCGCGGACCGCAACTCGCAGCAGTTCCACCTCGACTTCGACGCCGGGTCGACGTGGGCGGAGATCGACGCGGCGCACGAGCGGGTGCTGGCACTGGGTGCGCGGCCGCTGGACCTGGAGGACCGGGAGAAGAAGGACTTCCAGGTGTACGCCGATCCGGCCGGGCATCCGTTCTGCCTGTGCCGGATCGAAACCCCCTGACCGGGGCTCCCGGTCACCCGTCCAGGTCGGCGATCTTCGCCGTCGACGGCTCGCGGCGCTGCTGTGCGGCGCGGGCCGTGAAGTCGGCGCTGCGCAGGACGCGCTGGACGTTGCCCCAGGTCAGCAGCGCGATGTCGGGCTCGGACCAGCCGCGGTGCAGGAGCTCGGCGATGAGGTGCGGGTAGCAGGAGGCGTCGCCGAGGTCCTGGGGGTGGGCGGTGCCGGCGTCGTACGTACCGGAAAGGCCCACGCACTCCGGGCCCGCGATCTCGCGCACGTGGTCGAGATGGTCGGCGACGTCGCGCACCGACGGGCCGGTCTGCTCGGCCGTGAGCGGCACCATGCACAGGCCCCCCGCGGCGCCCAGCTCGGTGAGCAGGTCGTCGGGGAGGTTGCTGGGGTGGGGGCGCAGGGCGCGGGCGGCGGAGCGGGTGAACAGGACCGGGGACTTGGAGACCGCGAAGGCGCGGTGGATGGTGTCGGCGGAGGCTCCGGAGAGGTCGGCGAGCACGCCGAGCCGGTTCATCTCGCGGACGACCTCCTCGCCGAAGCGGGTCAGGCCGGCCCCGCTCGCCCAGGTCGCGCCGGAGAGGGTGAGGATCCGCAGGCCGAGGGCGTGCAGGGAGCGCAGGATGCCGAGGGAGTCGCCGAGCGCGGCGGCTCCGGCGGGGCCGAGCAGCACGGCGACACGGCCGCAGTTGCGGGCGTCGGTGGTCTGGCCCGCGGTGCAGGTGAGCCGGAGGCCCTCGGGGTGGGCCTGGACGACGGTCTTCACGAGGTCCAGCTGCTCCAGGGTGGCCCCGACGGCGCGGTCCCCGGCGAGGCCCTCGGGCAGGTGCAGCGACCAGAACAGGGCGCCGACGTGCCCTTCTCGCATCCGCGGTACGTCCGTGTCGACGGCGCTCTCGCCCAGCTCCAGGTCGTACCAGGGCAGGTGGCGCAGCGCCCAGGGCAGCCCGCTGTAGCCGTCGGCGACGGGGTGCGCGGCGAGGATGGCGTGGGCGCGCTCCAGGGGGGCGCTGTCCGGGTCGGAGACGGGGCTGTACGCCTCGGCGGCCTCGAAGGGGTCCGGCAGGCCGTCGAGCCCGCCGACCTCGGTGGTGGGGTGCAGTTCGTCCTGGAGGTCTGCCATGGCGGGCTCCGTACGTCGTGATCGCAGTACGGTTCACCGTCGCACGGAGGGCGGGGGGCTTCCTGGTGGGTGGGGCGTTCGGGCGTCGGCCGGTTCAGCGACCCCCTGCCGCCTTGATGACCTCGTCCAGGGTGTCCCGGGACCGGACCAGGTCGGCGATGGTGTGGTCGATCCGCTCGCGCTCGGCGGTGAGGTCGGCGACGAGCTTGGGCGTGGCGACGGCGGACGGCCCGCCGTCGGCGTCCCGCATGCAGGGCAGCAGTTGCGCGATACGGCCGCTGTGCAGCCCGGCCGCGTACAGCTCCTGGATCCGGATCACCCGGTCCACGGCCGCCTCCGGGTAGTCCCGGTGTCCGCCGGGCGTCCGCTCGGCGGCGAGCAGGCCCTGGGTCTCGTAGTAGCGCAGCGACCGCTCGCTCACGCCCGTGCGCCGGGCGAGTTCGCCGATCCGCATGTCCGCCTCCGTGAGCCGCCGCCGGGGCTTGAATCTGACATCAGTGTCAGGTTCTAGCGTACGGGCATGCCGAAGACAACGGACTTTCTGGCCCCGGCCCGACTGGGCCGGCTCGAACTCCCCCACCACCTCGTGATGGCCCCCCTCACCCGCAACCGCGCGGAGACGGACGGCACCCCGACCGACCTGATGGTCACGCACTACGCCCAGCGCGCCGGGGCCGGGCTGATCATCGGCGAGGCCTCGACGCCCAACGCGGTCGGACAGACGTATCCGAACATCACGGCGATCCACACCGACCGGCACGCGGCCGGCTGGGCGCGGGTGACCGATGCCGTGCGGGCGGGCGGCGGGCGGATGTTCCTGCAACTCCAGCACGGCGGGCGGGTGAGCCATCCGGCGACGACAGGGCTGACGCCGGTCGCGCCATCCGCCGTGCCGCTGCCGGAGCCGGTCTTCACGCCCGCCGGACATCAACCGGCCGTCGTACCGCGGGAGTTGACGGCCGACGGCATCCGGTCGACCGTCGCCGACTTCGCCGCGGCCGCGCGCCGGGCGCTCGACGCGGGCTTCGAGGGAGTGGAGGTGCACTCGGCCAACGGGCATCTGCTGCACCAGTTCCTCGCCGGGAACACCAACCGCCGGACGGACGCGTACGGCGGCTCGCCCGAGCGGCGGGTGCGGTTCACCGCGGAGGTCACGGAGGCCGTGGCCGACGCGATCGGCGCCGAGCGGGTGGGCGTACGGATCTCCCCCGGCAGCACGGTCAACGGCATCGAGGAGGACGACACGGACGCCCTCTACCCGGCCCTGATCGGCCGGCTCAAGGACCTCGGCCTCGCCTATCTGCACCTCGTGCACGCCGATCCGGAGCGGGAGTGGTACCGGCGGATCCGGGCCGACTGGCCCGGCGTCCTGATCGGCAACCCCGTGCTGCCGGGCCTCACCACCGAGGACGTCACCCGGGCCGCCCACGGGATGCTCGCCGCCGGGGCCGATCTGGTCGCCCTCGGCCGGCCGTTCCTCGCCAACCCGGACCTGGTGACGCGGCTGCGGCTGGGCGCACCGCTCAACCCCGTCCGGGAGCGCTACATGATGTACGTGGGCGGGGCCGACGGCTACACCGACTACCCCGCCCTGGGTGACCTGCCCGGTCAGCCGTCCAGCGACTCGATCGTGGCGTTGGACGGCGCGCGGGTCGCCTGAAGGTCGCGGGCCACGTCCTCCGCGGCGCCCAGTACCCGTACCGAGTTCTGCCAGGTCAGCTTGGCCAGGTCGGGCTTCGACCAGCCGCGGTCCAGCAGTTCGGCGACCAGGTTGGGGTAGCCGGAGACGTCGTTCAGGCCGTCGGGGGTGAAGGCCGTGCCGTCGTAGTCGCCGCCGATGCCCAGGTGGTCGATGCCCGCCACCGCGCGCATGTGGTCCAGGTGGTCGGCGACGGTCGACACCGTGGCGACCGGGCGCGGGTTGCGCTCCTCGAAGGCGCGGTGCACCTTCATCGCCTCCGGGGTGGTCTCCAGGTGGTGCAGGCCGTGGGCGCGCATGTTCTCGTCGGCCGCGGCCGTCCAGTCCACGGCCGCCTGCAGCACGAACTTCGGCACGAACGTCACCATCGCCACGCCGCCGTTGCCCGGGAGGCGTTCGAGGACGTCGTCCGGGATGTTGCGGGGGTGGTCGCAGACCGCCCTGGAGGACGAGTGCGAGAAGACGACGGGTGCGGAGGTGACGTCCAGCGCGTCGCGCATGGTCGTCGCCGCGACGTGCGAGAGGTCGACCAGCATGCCGAGCCGGTTCATCTCCCGGACGACCTCGCGGCCGAACGCGGACAGGCCGCCGACGTTCGGTTCGTCCGTCGCGGAGTCCGCCCAGTCGTTGTTGTCGTTGTGCGTGAGCGTCATGTAGCGGACGCCGAGGTTGTACAACCCCCGCAGCGTGCCGAGGGAGTTGGCGATCGAGTGGCCGCCCTCCGCTCCCATGAGGGAGGCGATACGGCCGTCCTGCCGCGCCTTCTCCATGTCGGCGGCGGTCAGCGCGGGCGCCAGGTCCGCCGGGTACCGGGCCAGCAACTGCCGTACGCAGTCGATCTGTTCGAGCGTCGCCGGCACCGCGTCGGGCAGGTCCGAGCGGACGTACACCGACCAGTACTGCGCACCCACCCCGCCCTCGCGCAGGCGCGGGATGTCGGTGTGCAGGTGTGCGTTCTGGTGTACGGCGATGTCGCGGGCGTCGAGGTCGTAGCGGACCTGGTTGCGCAGCGCCCAGGGGAGGTCGTTGTGGCCGTCGACCACCGGGAAGTCGGCGAGGAGTGCGCGGGCTTCCTCCAGGGAGGTCATCCGTGTCACTTCCCGAATCCGAAGCCGCCGCCGCCCTCGGCCTTGGCGCGCAGGCGCTTGCCCTTCTCGGTGGCCTGGTCGTTCAGGTCCTGCTGGAAGTCGCGCATCCTCTGCAGGAGGTCCTCGTCGTGGGCGGCGAGGATACGGGCCGCGAGGAGGCCGGCGTTGCGGGCGCCGGCGACGGAGACGGTGGCGACCGGGACGCCGGCCGGCATCTGCACGATCGACAGCAGGCTGTCCATGCCGTCGAGGTACTTCAGCGGGACGGGGACGCCGATGACCGGGAGCGGGGTGACCGAGGCGAGCATGCCGGGCAGGTGGGCCGCGCCGCCCGCGCCCGCGATGATCACCTTCAGGCCGCGGTCCGCCGCCTGCTCGCCGTACGTCACCATCTCGCGCGGCATCCGGTGCGCGGAGACGACGTCGACCTCGTACTCGATCTCGAACTCGTCGAGGGCCTTGGCGGCGGCCTCCATGACGGGCCAGTCCGAGTCCGACCCCATGACGATGCCTACGACTGGGCTCATTCTGTGATCGTGCCTCTCAGGTAGCCGGCTGCGTGACGTGCGCGCTCGAGAACGTCGTCCAGGTCGTCGCCGTAGGTGTTGACGTGGCCTACCTTGCGGCCGGGCTTCACGTCCTTGCCGTACATGTGGATCTTCAGCTGGGGGTCGCGGGCCATGCAGTGCAGGTACGCGGAGTACATGTCGGGGTAGTCGCCGCCGAGGACGTTGACCATGACCGTCCACTTTGCGCGGGGGCGCGGGTCGCCGAGGGGGAGGTCGAGGACCGCTCGTACGTGGTTGGCGAACTGGCTCGTGATCGCGCCGTCCTGGGTCCAGTGGCCGCTGTTGTGCGGGCGCATCGCCAGTTCGTTGACGAGGATGCGGCCGTCGCGGGTCTGGAAGAGCTCGACGGCGAGGTGGCCGACGACGCCGAGTTCCTTGGCGATCGTCAGGGCCATCTCCTCGGCCTTGAGCGCCAGCGTCTCGTCCAGGTCGGGGGCCGGGGCGATGACCGTGTCGCAGACGCCGTTCACCTGCTGGGACTCGACGACCGGGTACGCCACCGCCTGGCCGTGCGGGGAGCGGACGACGTTGGCGGCGAGTTCGCGGACGTAGTCGACCTTCTCCTCGGCGAGGACGGGGACGCCCGCGCGGAAGGGGTCCGCCGCCTCGGCCTCGTTGTCGACGACCCATACGCCCTTGCCGTCGTAGCCGCCGCGGACGGTCTTGAGGACGACCGGGAAGCCGTCGCCCTCGGCGCCTTCGGGGAGGCCTTCCGCCGCGAACGCGGCCACGTCCGCCGGGTCGGTCACGATCCGGTGCCGTGGGCACGGGATGCCGATCGCGTCGAGCCTCGCGCGCATCACGCCCTTGTCCTGGGCGTGCACCAGCGCGTCGGGGCCGGGGCGTACGGGGATGCCGTCCGCCTCCAGCGCCCGGAGGTGCTCGGTGGGTACGTGTTCGTGATCGAAGGTGATCACATCGCAGCCCTTCGCGAACTCGCGGAGCGTGTCGAGATCGCGATAGTCGCCGATGACGACATCGCTCACGACCTGCGCCGCGGAGTCCTGAGGGGTGTCACTGAGGAGCTTGAACCTGATGCCGAGCGGGATGCCTGCCTCGTGTGTCATACGAGCGAGCTGGCCTCCGCCGACCATGCCGACTACCGGGAACGTCACGCCCCTAGGGTATCGGCCGCGCCGACGCGACCGATTTCCGGCCGATTCCGGGGTCTCTTACCGCACTCTTCCCGGACTTTTCCGCCTCTTCCCCCGCTCTTCCCATCCTGTTTCCGACCTGTGAGCTCATCCACAGGAGTTTATGAAGGGGGGTGGTTAGCATGGCTGAGTTGACGAAAACGCCGATACCACCGACCGGACGGGGGCCTTCAGGACCATGGAACAGGGTTCCTCCGGGCTGCGAAGGCTCGCACACGAGATCGCCAAGTTCGGTGCGGTGGGTGCGCTCGGCACCGTCGTGAACTTCGGCGTCTCCAACCTGCTGTGGCATCTGACCAGCCTGCAGGCGGTGCGCGCCAACGTGATCGCCACGGTCGTCGCGATCGGCGTCAACTATCTGGGCTTCCGGTACTTCACGTACCGCGACCGCGACAAGAGCGCCCGTACGAAGGAGCTCTCGCTGTTCCTGGCCTTCAGCGCGGTCGGGCTGGTGATCGAGAACGGCATCCTGTTCGCCGCGATCTACGGCTTCGGCTGGGAGAGCTCGCTGGAGCGGAACGTCTTCAAGGTCGTCGGCATCGGGCTCGGCACGCTGTTCCGGTTCTGGTCGTACCGCACGTGGGTCTTCAAGACGCTGCCCGCGCGGGAGGCGGTGGCCGACGCGGAATCGTTCCTGGAGGAGGCCGAGGCGGCGGAGACACTACCGAAGGCGGAACAGCGGGTCAGCTGACGCCTGGGGGTGTCCCTGGGGGGAGCTGCCCCCTGGGACGTGTGTCCGGGGGGAGCTGACCCCTGGGGCGTGGTCCGGGCAGCTGATCCCTAGGGCATGCCAGGCGGGCCTCAGCTCACAGCCAGGGCGTGTCCGACGGGCCTCAGCTCGCGCAGCCGGCCCCGCTCGCTCAGCGGACCGTCGGCTTCTCTTCGATCTCCGGCCACGCTCAGCGGACAGTCGGCCGGCCGCGTGCAGAGGGCCGTCGGCCCCTCATCCATCTCCGGCCACACTCAGGGCACCGGCGAGGCCTCTTCCGCCTCCGACCCCTCGGCGGACCGCGGCTCGTCTGCCGTCTCCGGCGGCGCTCAATCGGACCCGCCAGGCCCTCATCCATCCCCAGCCGCCCTCAGCAGACCGGCGAGGCCTCTTCCGCCTCCGGCCCCTCGGCGGACCGCGGCTCGTCTGCCGTCGCCGGCGGCGCTCAGCCGGACCGCCAGGTGCTCGTCCGTCTCCGGTCGCCCTCAGCAAATCGGCGGGGCCTCTTCTGGCTCCGGTCCTCAGCGGACCGTCGACTCCTCCGCCGTCGCCGGCGGCGCTCAGCCGGACCCCCGGGCGCTCGCCCGTCCTCAGCCACACTCAGAGGACCGGCGAGGCCCTTCCGTCTCCGGCTCTCGACGGACCGGCGGCTCATCTGCCCTCGTCGGCGGCGCTCAGCCGGACCCCCCGGCCGCCCTCAGCACATCGGCGAGGCCTCTTGCGCCTCCGGTCCTCAGCGGACCGTCGGTTCCTCTTCCGTTTCCGGGCGTTTCAGGGGAGGTGTGCGGGACAGGAACAGGCCGAAGACCGGGGGCTTGGTCTGGAGCATTTCCAGGCGGCCGCCGTCCGCCTCCGCGAGGTCCCGGGCGACGGCCAGGCCGATGCCCGTGGAGTTGCGGCCGCTGATCGTGCGCTCGAAGATGCGGGCGCCCAGGTCGGCCGGGACGCCGGGTCCCTCGTCGGTGACCTCGACCACCGCCTGGTTGCCGGTGACGCGGGTGCGCAGGGCGACCGTGCCGCCGCCGTGCATGAGGGAGTTCTCGATCAGTGCCGCAAGCACCTGGGCGACCGCGCCCGGCGTGCCGACGGCCTGCAGATGCCGCTTGCCCGAGCTGACGATCGCCCGCCCGGCGCTGCGGTACGCGGGCCGCCACTCGGCGAGCTGCTGCTGGATGACCTCGTCGAGGTCGAAGGTGACGGCGTTGCCGGCCCGGGGGTCACGGGAGTTGGTGAGGAGACGTTCCACCACGTCCGTGAGGCGCTCGACCTGCGTGAGCGCGACGTTCGCCTCCTCCTTCACCGTGTCCGGGTCATCGGTGAGGGTGATCTCCTCAAGCCGCATGGAGAGGGCGGTGAGGGGCGTACGGAGCTGATGGGAGGCGTCGGCCGCCAGGCGCCGTTCCGCGGTGAGCATGCGGGCGATGCGCTCGGCGGAGGAGTCGAGGACGTCGGCGACCCGGTCCAGCTCGGGGACGCCGTACCGCTTGTGCCGAGGCCGCGGATCGCCGGACCCCAGCCGCTCGGCGGTCTCCGCGAGGTCAGTGAGCGGGGAGGCGAGCCGGTTGGCCTGCCGGATGGCCAGGAGTACGGCGGCCACGACCGCGAGAAGCGCCACCAGGCCGATGATCAGCAGCGTCCGCCCGACCTCCGCGCTGACGGTCGACCGGGGCTCCTCGACGACGACCGTCTCGCCCTCCTCGCCGCTGGCGTGGCCCCGGATGACCTCGCCCTCGGGCCGGGTGCCGAGCTCGATGACCGACTCGCCGGGGATCCGCACGACGGCGAACCGGTCGCCGGTGACCTGGCCGTGCAGCACCTCGGCGTTGACGGCACCGGCGTTGACCAGCCGGCTGTCCACGATGCTGGCGAGCCGCTGCGCCTCGGAACTCACCCGTTCCTGGGCGCTGTTGCTGATGGTCCGGGTCTCCACGATGACCAGGGACACGCCGAAGACGGCGATCACGACGAGCACCACGGCGAGCGTGGACTGGATCAGTCGACGGCGCATGTCCTCTGTACCTGGGTCGGTCTAGGGGGCGGCGGGGGTGTCAGCTCTTCTCGAACCGGAAGCCGACACCCCGGACGGTCGCGATGTACCGGGGGTTCGCCGCGTCGTCGCCCAGCTTCTTGCGCAGCCAGGAGATGTGCATGTCGAGCGTCTTGGTCGACGACCACCAGGTCGTGTCCCACACCTCGCGCATCAGCTGGTCCCGGGTGACCACCCGCCCCGCGTCCCGCACCAGGACCCGCAGCAGGTCGAACTCCTTGGCGGTGAGCTGGAGTTCCTCGTCGCCCATCCACGCGCGGTGCGACTCCACGTCGATCCGCACGCCGTGCGTGGCCGGCGGCTGCGCCGGCTCCGCGGCGCCGCGCCGCAGCAGGGCCCGGACGCGGGCGAGCAGTTCGGCGAGGCGGAAGGGCTTGGTGACGTAGTCGTCGGCGCCGGCGTCGAGTCCGACGACGGTGTCCACCTCGTCGGCGCGCGCGGTCAGGATGAGGATCGGCACGGTGTGGCCTTCGGCGCGCAGCCGGCGGGCGACTTCGAGGCCGTCCATGCCGGGCAGACCGAGGTCCAGCACGACCAGGTCGACGCCGCCCTGCATTCCGGCGTCGAGTGCGGTGGGGCCGTCCTCGCGCACCTCGACCTCGTAGCCTTCCCGGCGCAGGGCGCGGGCCAGCGGCTCCGAGATGGACGCGTCGTCCTCGGCGAGCAGTACACGGGTCATGAGGTGATGGTAGACCGCTCTTGACATGTGCTGGGGTGTGATCGGCGCGCGTGATTCTTACCTTCGCACGCGGTGAGGCGAACCTGTGGATCTGCGGTGTGATCTTCGCGGGGACCTTGGAAAAGGGGTGTACGGTTCCTTCGACACCTGTGATCCGTGTCTCAAGTCCTTCCTTTTCCGGCAGTACCCTGCCGTATGGTGAAAAAACAACGCCTGTAGCACTGCGGGGACCTTCGGCGGACAAACGCTGAAGGTCTCTTTTGTGTGCGGTAAACCCCCACCAGCAAGGATCGACCATGGCGTCCAGCCTGACGAAGGACTCGGTCACCCCGGGCACCCCCGGCACCGAGAAGACCTTCTTCGGCCACCCCCGGGGACTGGCCACTCTCTTCATGACCGAGATGTGGGAGCGATTCTCCTACTACGGCATGAAGGCTCTACTCCCGCTGTACCTGGTGGCACCGGGCGGCCTGCACATGAGCGCGGCCGCAGCGACCGCCGTCTACTCGGTGTACGTGTCCCTCGTCTACCTGCTCGCCCTGCCGGGCGGCTGGTTCGCGGACCGGGTGCTCGGCCCCCGTAAGACCGTCGCCGTCGCGGGCCTGATCATCATGCTGGGCCACCTCACCCTGGCGCTGCCCTCGGCCGGCACCTTCTTCGCCGGCCTCGGCCTCGTGGCCATAGGCTCCGGCCTGCTGAAGTCCAACATCTCCACGATGGTCGGCCACCTCTACAACGGCGCCGACGACGCCCGCCGGGACGGCGGCTTCACCATCTTCTACGTCGGCATCAACCTCGGCGCCTTCGCGGCCCCGCTGGTCATCGGCACCGTCGGCGAGAACGTCAACTGGCACCTCGGCTTCGCGCTCGCCGCGCTCGGCATGGCCCTCGGCCTCGCCCAGTACCTGCTCGGCAGCCGTCACCTCAGCGCCCGCTCGAACGACGTCCCGACGCCGCTGTCCGCCGCCGAGAAGAGCGCGACGCTGCGCAAGGCGGGGCTGTGGGCGGCCGTGGCGGTCGTCTTCTACTCCGTCGTCGGCTTCTCCGGCCACTACACCCTGAACTGGCTGCTGGTCCCGATCACCATCGCGGGCCTCGTCATCCCGGTCATGGTCATCGGCCGTATCAAGCGCGACAAGGAGCTCGACCGCGTCGAGCAGTCGAAGATGTCGGCGTACATCTGGTTCTTCGTCGCCGCGGCCGTCTTCTGGATGATCTACGACCAGGGCGGCTCGACCCTGTCGATCTTCGCCGACTCCTCCGCCGAGAACACCGTCTTCGGCTGGGAGTTCCCGGTCTCCTGGTACCAGTCCGTCAACCCGGTCATGATCATGGCGCTCGCCCCGGTCTTCGCCTGGATGTGGCTGGCGCTGAACCGGCGCGGCAAGGAGCCGAGCACGGCCGTGAAGTTCGCCTCCGGCCTGGTCCTGATCGGTGCGTCCTTCTTCCTGTTCCTCGCCCCGCTGACGATCGCCGACGGCGGTCACAAGGCGGCCGCGATGTGGCTGGTCGCGATCTACTTCGTCCAGACGGTGGGCGAGCTGACGCTCTCCCCGGTGGGTCTGTCGGTCACCACGAAGATGGCGCCGGCGAAGTACGCCTCGCAGATGATGGGCGTGTGGTTCCTGGCGGTCACGGCGGGCGACGCGACGACGGGTCTGCTGTCCATCGCCGGGGTCGACCTGAACAAGACGGGCATCGTGGCCCTGCAGGCGGTTCTCGCGGTGCTCGCCGGTGCGGCGGTGTGGATGTACCGGAAGCGGGTGCGGGAGCTCATGGGCGACGTTCACTGACGGTTGGCTTCGCCGACAGGGCCGCTGCATCCACGGGGGTGCGGCGGCCCTGTCGTCTGCGGGTCGTTCGTGGCTGGTCGCGCAGTTCCCCGCGCCCCTAAAGAAGGTCGGTCACCTTGCCCTCCGGCCAGGCATGAAGGTGAAGACCGCTGTGCCCAAGAGCACCGCCGTGCCCGCCACCAGGCCCAATGCCTTCAGTGCGCCGTGGTCGTCCGAGCCCGTTGCTGCCAGGCCGCCGCTCGCCGACGAGGATGATGACGAGCCGCCCGACGTCGACGAGCCCGATGCTCCGCTCGCCTGTTCCGTCGTGTCCAGGGTCAGGGAGACCGCCGTCTTGTCCGGCTTGCAGGTCGTCGTCGTGCCCAGGGCCTCGATGGTCAGGACGCCCGGGGAGAGCGTCGACTCGCCCGTCGCGCCCGGCTTGTACGTGCCCGTCATGTCGGGGATCTCGATCGGGTCGCCGGACTTGATGGCCTTGGAGTTGGTCGGTCCCTCGACATGGACCGAGCCGCTGTCCGAGCCGCCGAGGGTGACCTCCATGGACGGCTTCACCGAGTCCGCGGGGATGTCGGCGGGGCTGTCCATCGGCGAGTTCTTGAACTGCACCGTGATGCCGTAACTCCCGCCGTCCTTCTTGGCGTTGATCTGGATCGTGGAGGTCGCCTTCTTCTCACCGATGGGCGACTGGCAGGTGTAGGGGATGTCGACCGCCTTGCCGGTGAAGTCGGTCTGCCCGTCCCCCGTGCCGTCGCTCGCCGAAGCGGACGCGGAGGCGGACTCCGACGCCGACTCGGACTCGGACGGCGACGCCGACTGCGAGGTCGAGTCCGTCGGGTCGGGTGTCGTACTCGACGAACTCCCGTCACCCGGCGACACCTCGATCGTCGCCGCCTTCTGCACCGTCTCCGACGGCGTGCACTTGGTGTCCGTCGAGTACGCGTTGACGGTGTACGCGTCGGGCGTCAGCGTCACCTCGCCGGCCGTCGTGAGCTTCAGGCTGCCCTTCATGTCGGACAGCACCATGTCGCCGCCCTTGGGGATCGCCGGGTTCTCCCGCGGCCCCTGCATGGCGATGTCCGCGGTCTGCGCCCCGGCCGCCTTCAACACCCCTGACGGCTGTACGGAGTTGGCGGGCAGGTCGATGATGTCCGGGTTCTTGGAAGCGGCCTGGACGAACTTCCACACGACGTCCACCGTGTCGCCCACCTTCGCCGTGGCCGGCGCGGTGATCTCGACCTTCGTGGTGCCGTCGACGGGATCGGCGACCCCGGCGGGCGGCACGCAGTGCGTCGCGAACGACACCTCCGCCGCCTGCGCGGCCCCGGCGGCCAGGCCCAGCAGGGCCCCCGCCCCGCCGAGCACCAGGGCGGTGCCCGCCGCGGCCGCTCTCAGCCGGGCGGCCGGGGTGACTCTCCTTCGCTTGCTCACGGGGGTCCCTTTCTGGTGGGAGTCGTAGGACTCGTCGGGCTGTCGTCGTGCGGTGCGGAGAGCCGGCCGGCCGCGTTCGGATCGGAGTCCGGGGTGAACCACGGCAGGGTCGAGGTGGTGGCGGGCGCGGATTCCCGCGCGCCGGTGGTGAGCTTCGGGGTGGTGAACTTCGGCAGGCGCAGGGTCAGTTCGGGCAGATGCAGGCCGCGGTGGCGCAGGCCGCCGGCCTTGCGCGGCCGTACCCGGTCCACGATCGCCATCCCGGCGCGGAACACCGCCGCCGGCACCACCAGGCAGACCAGCACCCAGAACAGGGTCACGCCCCAGGGCCGGCCCACGCCCCAGGGCTGCTCGGCGAGCACCTTGCCGCCGTACTTGACGGAGACGGTGTAGTCGCCGTGCGCACCCGCCGACAGCTCGACGGGCAGCTTGATCTGCGCCTTCTTGCCGGGCGCGAGGGTGCCGCGCCACTCCTGGTCCTCCCACTCCGGCGCGAACACGCCGTGCGAGGTGCCGACCTGGAAGACCGGGTTCTTGATCGGGGAGGTGCCCGCGTTGCCGACGGTGAAGACGAGCGTGCGGGAGGGCGGGGCGCCGAACCAGGTCAACAGGCCGCTGGAACCGTCGAGTCGAGTATCGGTGAGCATCGACAGGCGCCCACCGGTCGCCTCCGCGGGCAGCGGCTCCACCGCGTGTCCGGCCACCCGCAGAACCGCGTCGGCCTGCGCCTTGGCGCCCTCCACGGTCGCCACATGCACCACGCACGGGCACGGCACCGGCGGTTCGGACACCGGCAGCTGCTTGCTGAAGGCGCCCTTGTCGTCGGTGGTGACGGCCCTGCCGTCCGCGTTGGCACAGGAGTTGGTGCCGCCGATCACCCCGCGAGCGGGCGTGGCCTGGCCGCAGATCAGCATCATCAGCAGCGCGTGCGAACGCCATCCGCTGCCGCTCACCGTGATCGAACCCCCGGTCCCCGCCTGGGACTTGGAGAGTTTGACCGTGGGTCCGTCCGCCGCCGCGGCGATGCCCGCGAGGGGCAGCAGAAGCAGCGCGAACACCGCCAACAGCGCCGCGGTCCGCACTTTGCCGTTCACGCCACAGCTCCCGTCAACTCGACTTCCGCGTCCGGCGATCGGGATGCGAATTCGCTCGTACGACGCCTGCGACGCCGTACGAGAAGCGGCGCACCCCCGGCCGCAACCGCCCCCGCGACCCCCGCCACCGCACCCCAGGGCACGAACCGCGCCGATGCCGTCGCCGTGTCCCGCGCCCCGCCGTCCGCCGTCACCGTGAGCCGCACATCGACCGCGTCCAGCGCCGGGTGCCCGCGCCACGGCTCGGTGAGCCGCAGACGCCGGCCGGGCGCGAGCCGGACGGGCAGGGTGCGCGGGGCACGGTCGAGGACCCGGCCGAAGAGCCCGTCCGCGCGCACGGCGAGCCGCGGCACGAGGGCGGTCGTACCACGGTTGACCAGGTCGTACGTTATGCGGTCACCGTGCACGACGACGTGCTCGACGGTCAGCGCGGACAGCGCGGCAACCCCCGCCCGCAGCCGGATCGGAACCGTGGCACGGTGACCGTCCTGATCACGGGCGACGATCTCGCCGCCGCGGTCGCCACTCGCCCGCACGGTGAACGGCACGTCGGCGCGAGTCCGCCCCGGCACCCTCACCCGGCTCTTCGCAAAGACGACGGAGACCCCACTGCCGCTCAACCGCACGGTCACCGCCCGCGAGCTCCGGTTGGTCACGGACACGACGTCCTGCAGCACAGCCCCGGGCGCCCCCTCGGCATAGAAGGACGGCCGCCCACCACCGGAAGGCGCCACCGACCATCCATCGGCGGCAACGGCAACCGGCGCGGCACCCAACACGAGGAGAAGGGACACGAGCAGAACACGAGCGGCAGTCGGCATCAGCAGCTCCACCAGTCAAGGGACAACCCCCCAAGGGGCGCGGGGAACTGCGCGACCAGCCACAACGGCGCGTCAGAGACCCAACAACCCATCACGGCACCCTCAACGCCGAACCGCCTGATTCCTACGCGTGATCCACAACGCGCCCCCCGCCCCCACGAGCAGCACCGTCCCACCCAACGTCCCCAACGCGATCGCCGAGTCGTCCGGCCCCGTCTGCGGCAGCGAGCTACCGGAATCCGAACCGTTCTCGCTCGTCCCCCCGGAAGACCCACCCGCCGCGGTCACATCCAGCGTCAACGCCGGCCCAGGATTGTTCGACGGCGTACAAGTCGTCGTCGTACCCAGCGCCTTGATCGTGAGGACCCCCGGCGTGAAGGTCACCTTGCCCGTCTTCTTCGGCGTGTACGTACCCGTCAAGTCATTGATCTTGATAGGGGTGTTGGCCGGAATCGCGGCCTGGTTGGCGGGCCCGGACACAGCCACGGTCCCACTGTCCGCACCCCCCAGTTTGATCGTGGCGCTCGGATTCATCGCGCCCTTGCCCAGCTCGACCGGGCTGGAGGAGACGCCCTTCTGCCAGGACATGGTGAGTTTGTAGCCGCTGCCGCTCTTGACGCCCTTGATGTCGATCGGCGAGACGGCACTCTTCGCACCGATCGGCGTCTTGCACTGGTAGTTGACGTCGACGACCTCGGCCCGAGCGGCGGGGGCGGTCATCAGCACCGCCGAGCCGGCCAGGGCCGCGACGGACGCGAGCGCGGCGGTTCGTTTCCGGTACGACACGATTTCCGCTCCCTCTCGGTTTCCTGACGACACATCAGATTCGGCCGTCAAGGTACGCCCGGGGTCGTGAGGAGGGAAGGGACAGTGCGCGCCGGAGTTGTGGGGATCCGGCGCGCACGACAGGGGCGTCGGGTGGAGAGAGTGACCCGGGGTAACTCAGGGTCAGGCCATGCGCAGCACCTCCGGCGCGCCCCACCGCCACAGCACCTCGGGCACCGCGACGCTCCCGTCGGGCCGCTGGTGCTGCTCCAGGATCGCGGGGAGCAGTCGGCTCGTGGCGAGGCCCGAGGCGTTGAGGGTGTGGACGTGAGCCGGTTTGCCGCCGCCCTCCGGCCGGTAGCGGATGCCGCCGCGCCGGGCCTGGTAGGCGCGGGCGTTCGACACCGAGCTGACCTCTGCGTACGCGCCCACGCTGGGCAGCCAGACCTCGACGTCGTACGTCTTGGCCTGGGCGGGGCTGATGTCGGCCGCGGCGAGCTTGGTGGTGCGGTGGTGCAGACCGAGGCCGGTCACCAACTCCTCGGCGCGGGCGAGGAGTTCGAGCTGCGCCGCCGCCGAGTCCTCCGGCCGCGTGAACTGGAACAGCTCGACCTTGTTGAACTGGTGGCCGCGCAGGGTGCCCCGCTCGGCGGTCCGGTAGCCGCCGCTCTCCTTGCGGTAACAGGGCGTGTAGGCCACGTACTTCAACGGCAGCTCGCGCTCGTCGAGGGTCTCGCCGCGGTGCAGGTTGACCAGGGCGGTCTCGGCGGTGGGCAGGAGGAAGCGGCCGTCGTCCGTGCGGAAGACCTCGTCGGCGAACTTCGGGAACTGCCCGGCCGTATAGCCCGCTTCGTACGTCAGCAGGTGCGGCGGCAGCACGAACTCGTACCCGGCGCGGCGGTGCGCGTCGAGGAAGTGGTTGAGCAGCGCCCATTCCAGGGCGGCGCCGTCGCCGCGGTAGATCCAGTAGCCGTTGCCGGCGAGGGCCGTGCCGCGCCTGTAGTCGACCAGCCCGAGGTCCTGGGCGAGTTGTACGTGGTCCTTCGGCTCGAAGTCGAAGGCGGGCGGGGCGCCGATGATCCGTACGACCTCGTTGTTCTCCTTGCCGCCCGCGATCACGTCGTCGTCCGGGAGGTTGGGCAGGGCGTCGAGGAACTCCTGGTGTTCCGCGGCGAGTTCGGCGAGGCGGGTCTCGGTCGCGGCGAGTTCGTCGGCCACGGCCTTGGCGGCGGCCTGCGGTTCGTCGGCCGGCTCCCCGGCCCGGCGTCGTACCGCGATGTCCGCCGAGACGCGCCGCCGTTCGGCGCGCAGCCGCTCCACGGCCGTGCGGGTCTCGCGGAACTCGGCGTCCAGGGCGAGGAAGCCGGTGAGGTCGGCGTCGGTCGCGCGCTTGGCGAGGGCGGCGCGGACGCGGTCGGGGTGCTGTCGGAGGAGGGTGATGTCGATCATGGCCGTGCTCCGGGAAGGTCGTCCGGAGCGGCACGCACCGCCCCGGGGGCTGTCCCCTGGGGGCGTGGGCGAGAGGGTGCTCGCGGTGCCACCACGCCTTCACCGTCGTACCGACGAAACGGACGAATCCGCGGACGTCGTACGACGGTCTCGTTGGGCCCTGTGACGGGGGCCGGCCGGCGGGGCATTTCCTCCCCGCACTCGGGAGTGGATTCGCCCGGATCACCGGGCTACTTGTCTCCGTCGACGTGTTGCAGGGAAGGGTAGAGGGCCCCGCCCGGTGCGCGGAAACGATTTATGCCGGTGCGCCGAGTTCCGCCCAGACCGTCTTGCCGGAGGCTCCCGGCGTCCGGACGACGCCCCAGTCCAGGCAGAGCCGCTGCACGATGAACATGCCGTGGCCGCCGGGGCGGCCCGCGCGGTGCGGGGTGCGCGGGGCCGGCTGGCCGGCGCCCCGGTCGGAGACCTCCAGGCGGATCACCTTGTTGTCGCAGGTGATCCCGAGCGCGTCCGGGCCCTCGGCGTGCAGACAGGCGTTGGTGACCAGCTCGGAGACGACGAGCAGCACGTCCTCGGCGGCGGCCCGCTGGTCCGCCGTGGCGGCGGGCAGCCAGCCCCAGTCGTACAGCGCCTGGCGGGTGAAGTCGCGGGCGAGCGGCACGACACCGCTCTCGCCGTCGAAGCCGAGCCTGCGGACCTGCCGGCCCGCGGGGGACGCGGACGACACGGCTGCCGCCGACGATCCGGCGGCGTCCCCTTCGGACGCCCCGGTCGCGGCGGCGCCCCCCTCGGAGGTCCCGGAAGCGCCGCTCGGCTCCGGGCCGCGGTCGCCCGGCGGGTAAGGCCGGGTGGTGCTCATCAGCGCTTCACCTCACCGATTCACCAGTTCACGATTCAAAAGTCAGTACGTATCCCGACGGCCGTTCCGTCGGTGTGCCTGCCGACATGTTCAGGATGTCTCCTGCCCGAGCGAACCGGCAGAACACCCCTTGTTTCGGCACGGAAGGCGTGACGCCCGGAAAGTGCCGGTCACACAGGGGCGACTGGGACGCGGACATGGCGGCGCGGCCGACGGCGGGCCCGGCTCAGCCGGTCTCGTCGGCCAGGGCCGCCGCCAGGGTGTCGTGGACGGTGAAGACCGCCTCGGCCCCGGTGATCTCGAAGACGCGGGCGACCACGGGCTGCATGCCCGCGAGATGGACCCCGCCGCCGGCCGCCTCCGCCTTCAGACGTGCGCCGAGCAGTACGTTCAGCCCCGTGGAGTCGCAGAACTCCAGCCGGGAGCAGTCCACCACCAGCCGTTTGAACCCCTTGGCGAGGCAGTCCTCCAGCGGCTCGCGCAACAGATCGGCCGTATGGTGATCCAACTCACCGGCCGGGGTCACGACGGCGCTGGAGCCCTCTTCCCTGACCTCCACCAGTAGCCGGCCAGACTGTGCGCTGCCGACCGTCCCGCGGTCCATGCCGTCTCTTCTCCCGACGTCGTGGCTGCTGACGTACGCCCTCGAACACTACGCCTTCCTCACACTCTCCGACACCCGAACAACCGCCCACAAACGGACATAACCGCACGTAACGCACTTGCGGCGGGCGTGGGAAAGCGGGTAGGGCTAGTAGAGATACGTAACCGACACGGCCGGCTTTGGAGGCGCCGCACACCGCAGTGCACGCACACGGCTTCGGCAGCCATATGCCGAGAACGATGGAGGACATCATGTCACCCCGGCTCGACGCACCGCATACCCAGCAGGCGACGTCGACACCCCCTCCGGAACATCTGGATCCCATCGAGAGCACCGACGCAGACGTACTTGCCGGGCTTCCGGATATCCCGCCCTACACCGAGGTGGGCCCGGTCGACGCCCGCGCCCTGTCCAAGACGCTCTTCGAACGGCTCGAGTCGCTCGAGGAAGGGACGTACGAGTACTCGTACGTCCGCAACACGCTCGTCGAACTCAACCTGGCCCTGGTCAAGTTCGCCGCCTCCCGCTTCCGCTCGCGCAGCGAGCCGATGGAGGACATCATCCAGGTCGGCACGATCGGCCTGATCAAGGCGATCGACCGGTTCGAGCTCTCGCGGGGAGTCGAGTTCCCCACCTTCGCGATGCCGACCATCGTCGGCGAGATCAAGCGCTTCTTCCGTGACACCTCCTGGTCCGTGCGCGTCCCGCGCCGACTGCAGGAGCTGCGGCTCGACCTGGCGAAGGCCGGTGACGAACTGGCCCAGAAGCTGGACCGGGCGCCGACGGTCGCGGAGCTCGCGGAGCGGCTCGGTCTGACGAAGGACGAGGTCGTCGAGGGCATGGCCGCGTCGAACGCGTACACGGCCTCCTCGCTCGACGCGCAGCCGGAGGAGGACGACGCGGAGGGTGCGCTCGCGGACCGGATCGGCTACGAGGACCACGGGCTGGAGGGCATCGAGTACGTGGAGTCCCTCAAGCCGCTGATCGCCGAACTCCCGCCCCGGGACCGGAAGATCCTCTCCCTGCGCTTCGTCGCGGGCATGACCCAGTCGGAGATTGGGGACGAACTCGGCATCTCGCAGATGCATGTGTCGCGGCTGCTGTCGCGGACGCTGGTGCGGCTGCGGAAGGGGCTGACGCTGGAGGAGTGACGTGCGCATGTCGGTGATTTCCCGGCGGCAAGCGCTTCCTCCGAGCCTCGATTGTCACAAGTGACCCAGGTGACCACGGCTGTCACCTGGGTTACTCATAGAAACCCTTTCCCCAGAGGTTCCCGTCCATCACTATGGGCCTCCATACCCGCCGGTAGGCCAGAGCTGCGGCGGGGCGCGCGGCGCAAGGAGGCGGGTGGCGATGGCTCGGGCCGACCGGACCGACAACGGGGTCGATGCCGGAGGGGCCGAGGACGTCGAGGAAAGAGACGGCCTCGGAGCGCACGCGCGCACCTCCGACCCACGGCTGGTCGAACTGCTGCGGAGCAGCACCTCCACCGCCTATCCGGCGTTGCAGGAGGTGAGGGCGCGGCATCAGCCGGCCGTGCTCGCGTATGCCCGGCTGTGCACGGCGAGCGACACCTCCGCCCGCCAACTGGCCGCGCAGGCCTTCACGCTGGCGGCCCGTCAGACCGCGCGCGGCACCGAGCCGACCGTGCCGCTGCGCCACCAACTCCTGCTGCTGACCGGGCGGTTGACGGCCACCTGGGCCGGTGACGAACGGTCCGCGGGCCTCGACCCCGGCCTGCTGCTGGTGCTGAGCACGGCGGGCCCCGACGGCCCCGTCCCGCCCATGCTGGCCGCCTTCCAGTCCCTCCCGTCCCGCGCGCAGGGCCTGGTCTGGTACGGCATCGTCGACGGCGAACCCGCCGGCACCACCGCGGTGTTCCTCGGCCTGACCCGCGAGGACGTCACCCACGAGACCGAGGCTGCGCTCCAGTCCCTGGGCCACGCCTGCCTGCGCACCCGCCTCGCCGCCTCGGCGGACCCGCGCTGCGGCAACTTCGGCCGGCTGATCGAGGAGTCGGTACGGCCCGACAGCCCGCGCACCAGCAGCGATCTGCGGGCCCACATGGTGCATTGCGTGCACTGCACGGCGGCGTACGAGGAACTGTCGGCGCTTCGGGACTCGCCGCGGACGGCGCTGGCGGAGGGGTTGCTGCCGTGGGCGGGGACGGCGTATGCGCTGCGGGAGCGGGCGGGCGAGGAGCGGGCGGCGGGCTTTGAGCCGGCGGGGGCGGGTTCGGGATCGAGGCGGACGTCGGCTTCGAGGCGGACGTCCGCCGCGGAGGGGGCGTCGGCTTCGAGGAGGGCGTCGGCGCGTGGCCCGCGCTCCAAGGCACTTGCCGGACCGGCGGGTTGGCCCACGTCACGGCGTTTACTGATCTCCGGGGTGGCGCTCGGGGTGGCCCTCGCCCCGCTGCTGGTCTTCCTGTTGTCGCAGACGGGCGGTTCGAAGTCGCCGTCGCAGCAGGCGGCGGGGGCGCTGGGTACGCCGACGAGCGCGCCGCAGGTGACCGTGACGGCGACGGTCTCCACGGCGCCTTCCGTGACGCCGAGCACCAAGTCGCCCTCCCCGTCGCACAGTTCCTCCCCGTCGGCGTCACCGTCGAAGTCGCCGAAGCCGTCCCCCTCCCCCGCCCATGCGCCCAACGGCACGTACGCGCAGATCGTGAACGTCTCCACCGGCCGCTGTCTGGACATCCGCGACGGCGACCTCTCGAACGGCACGGACGTCGTCACGGCCCCCTGCTCCTCGTCCCGCACCCAGCGCTGGCGGGTGGACGCGGCGCGCGGGGTCGTCCAGTCGTACGCCGACTCGGACTTCTGCCTGGACAGCCGCGGTGACGTGGACAAGGGCGTGGGCATCTGGGACTGCGGCTCGGTGGACGGCGACCACGGCCAGAACCTGCGGTTCACGGTGGACGCCGACGGGGTGATCCGCCCGGCGATCGCGATCGAGACGGCGGTGACGCCGGAGGGCGGGGACGGTGTGGCGCTGGAACCGCTCAGCGGGGGTGGGGAGCAGCGGTGGCGGGCGGGGGCGCGGTGACGGCAGCCGGCGGGTGAGGCGACGGCAGGCGGTGGCCGGGGCGGCTCAGACCACCCGTACGCCCCGCCGCCAGACCCCCGCCGTCAGCGGTACGCCCGGCCGGTAGGCCAGGTGGACGTGGCTCGGGGCGTCCAGGAGGAGCAGGTCGGCCTGAGCGCCCGGGGTGACGCGGCCGATGTCGTCGCGGCGGAGGGCCGCCGCGCCGCCCGCTGTCGCCGACCAGACCGCCTCGTCCGGGGTCATGCCCATGTCCCGTACCGCGAGCGCGATGCAGAAGGGGACGGACGAGGTGAAGGACGAGCCCGGGTTGCAGTCGGTGGAGAGGGCCACCATGACGCCGGCGTCCAGGAGGCGGCGGGCGTCCGGCCACTCGGCGCGGGTGGAGAACTCGGCGCCGGGGAGCAGCGTGGCGACCGTGTCGCTGTTCGCGAGGGCGTCGACGTCCGCGTCGGTGAGGTGGGTGCAGTGGTCGGCGCTGGCGGCGTCGAGCTCGACGGCGAGTTGGACGCCGGGGCCGTAGGAGAGCTGGTTGGCGTGGACGCGCGGGTGCAGGCCCCTGGCCTTGCCGGCGGTGAGGATCGCCCGCGCCTGCTCACCGTCGAAGGCGCCCTTCTCGCAGAACACGTCGATCCAACGGGCGTACGGCGCACAGGCGTCGAGCATCTCGCCGGTGACGAGGGAGACGTAGGCGGCGGGGTCGTCGGCGTAGTCGGGCGAGACGATGTGGGCGCCGAGGTAGGTGACCTCGTCGGTGTGCGCGGCGGCGATCCGCAGGGCGCGGGCCTCGTCGGCGACGGTCAGGCCGTAACCGGACTTGGTCTCGAAGGTCGTGGTGCCCTGGCGGAGCGCCTCGGACAGGTAACGCGTGAGGTTCGCCTCCAGTTCCGCGTCGCTCGCGGCACGGGTGGCCGCGACCGTCGTACGGATGCCGCCCGCGGTGTACGACCGCCCGGACATCCGGGCGTTGAACTCCTGCGTGCGGTCGCCCGCGAAGACCAGGTGCGAGTGGGAGTCGACGAAGCCGGGCAGGACGGCCCGGCCGCCCGCGTCGACCCGATTGTCAGTGGCGGGTGCTTTGCTTGATTCACCGGTCCACGCGATGCGGTCGCCCTCGATGACGACGGCCGCGTCCTGGACCAGACCGAGGGGAGACCTGTCACCGGAGGAGGGGTCGTTGGTGACCAGCGTGGCGATGTTGGTGATGAGTGTGCTGCTCATGGCGTCCTTCTCCGGGCTCGGTGCGGCCGTCAGGCGCGCAGGGCTTCCACTGCTGCCGCCAGCGCCCGCGGCACATCCGCCACGAGCGTGTGCGCCCCGTCTCGTACGACGTGCCGCCCTCCCACGATCGTGTGCCGCACGTCCGCTGCCGTCGCGGCGAATACGGCCGTCTCGGCGCCGAGCCTGGGCAGCGGCCCCGCCGTCCTGACCGAGTCGAGGGCGATGGTGGTGAGGTCGGCGAGCGCGCCGGCCTCGATGGTGCCGGCCTCGTCCCAGCCGAGGGCCGCGTGACCGTCGGCGGAGGCTGCGCGCAGCAGCGCGGCGGCCGTCCAGTGCCCGCGGGTGCGGGTGCGCAGCCGCTCGTCGAGCTCCATCGCGCGTGCCTCTTCGAGCAGGTCGATGACGGCGTGGCTGTCGGAGCCGAGTGAGAGTGGTGAGCCGGCCTGCTGAAGGGCGACGGCGGGTCCGATGCCGTCCGCGAGGTCGCGCTCGGTCGTCGGGCACATGCAGGTGCCGGTCGAGCTGCCGCCGATGAGGGCGATGTCCTCGTCGGTGAGATGGGTGTTGTGGACGCCGGTGGTGCGCGGCCCGAGGACACCGTGGTCGGCGAGCAGCCGGGTGGGCGTGCAGCCGTGGGCGGCCTGGCAGGCGTCGTTCTCGGCGGTCTGCTCGGAGAGGTGGACGTGCAGCGGCGCCCGCCGCTCCTCGGCCCACCTCGCCACGGTCGCCAACTGGGCGGCGGGCACGGCCCGTACGGAGTGGATGGCCGCCCCGATCCGCGCGTGATCCCGTTCCTTGAGAACTGAACAGCGTTCGGCCCAGGCCTCCGCGCTGCCGTCGGAGAAGCGCAGCTGATGCGTGTTGGGCGCCTCGCCGAAGCCCGCGGAGAGGTAGGCGGTGTCGAGGAGGGTGATGCGGATGCCGGCGTCGGCGGCGGCCGCGATGAGGGCCTCGCCCATGGCGTTGGGGTCGGCGTAGGGGGTGCCGCCGGGGGCGTGGTGCACGTAGTGGAACTCGCCGACGCTCGTGACCCCGGCCAGCGCCATCTCGGCGTACACGGCTCGCGCGAGCGCGTGGTACGTCTCCGGGGTCAGCCTGTCCGCGAAGGAGTACATGACCTCGCGCCAGGTCCAGAAGGTGCCGGAGCCGACCTGGACGGTGGAGCGCAGGGCGCGGTGGAAGGCGTGCGAGTGGGCGTTGGCGAGCCCGGGGAGGGTGAGACCGCGGAGGATCTCGGCGCCGGGGGGCGGGGTGTCGACGTCCTGGCGGACGGCGGTGATGCGGCCGTCCAGTGTCTCCAGGGCGACGCCCGGCTCGACGTGGGTGTCGAGCCAGGCGTGCTCCAGCCAATAGGTCCGCGTGGTCACCGGCAGGCCAGTCCTTCCAGTACGTCGGCGAGGGCGAGCACTCCGGCCACGCAGTCGTCCTCGGCGGCGAACTCTGCCGGGGAGTGCGAGACGCCCGTGGGGTTGCGCACGAACAGCATGGCGGTCGGGACGGTCCCGGAGAGGATCCCGGCGTCATGTCCGGCCCCGGTACCCAGCACGGGAACCGTGATGCCGGTGTCCTTGCCGAGGATGCGGGCGAGTTCGTCGCGCAGGGCGTGGTCGAACTCGACGACCGGGGTGAAGGACTCCCGGACGACGTCGAGGTCGATGCCGTGCGCCTCGGCGTACTCGCGGGCGGCCTTCTCGATGCCGCCGACGACAGTGTCGAGGGTGGCCTGGTCCTCGGCGCGGGAGTCGAGCCAGCCGCGCACCAGGGAGGGGATGGCGTTGACGCCGTTCGGCTCGACGGCGATCTTGCCGAAGGTGGCGACGGCGCCGGCGAGTCGGGCCTCGCGGCGGGCGGCGAGGACGGTCTCGGCGTACGACAGCATGGGGTCGCGGCGGTCCACGAGCCGGGTGGTGCCGGCGTGGTTGGCCTCGCCCCGGAAGTCGAACCGCCAGCGCCCGTGCGGCCAGATGGCACTGGCGATGCCGACGCGGTCGCCGGAGAGGTCCAGCGCGCGGCCCTGCTCGACGTGCAGCTCGACGAAGGCACCGATGCGGGCGAGCCGCTCGGAGTCGGCGCCGATGCCGGCGGGGTCGTGGCCGGCGGCTTCCATGGCCCGGGGCAGGCTGATCCCGTCGCCGTCGGTGAGCTTGTGCGCCGCCTCGACGGAGAGCTGCCCGGAGGTGAGCCGCGACCCGACACAGGCCAGCCCGAACCGGGCGCCCTCCTCATCGCCGAAGTTGACGATGGCGAGGGGCTTGCTGAACTGCACTCCCCTGCGGCGCAGTTCGTCGAGCGCGGCGAAGGAGGACACGACACCGAGGGGCCCGTCGAAGGCACCCCCGTCGGGCACGGAGTCGAGATGCGACCCCGTGACGACGGCGTCCCCGGCGGTGGGATCCCCGAGCCAGGCCCACTGGTTCCCGTTCCGGTCGACCTCGTAGGTCAGTCCGCGAGTCCGGGCCTGCTCCTGGAACCAGGCCCGGCATTCGGTGTCGGCCCCGGTCCAGGCGAACCGGCGGTAGCCACGGGAGTCTGGGTGCCGCCCGATGGGCAGCAGCTCGCGCCACATGGAGTGGAACGAAGTCGTACCAGGTACAGGCTGTGGGCAGTCGTTCCGCAGGGCGATGGGGGTCCCCCCGCTCGAACGAAGTTGAGAGTGGGGGCGGGTGGGCACAGCCGGACCCGCACCCGGCGACGAGAGCTCAGCCCCCACCGAAGAGTCCCCGCTCCTCGTCACGCCGTCTCACCTTCACGCATCGGCACCCGCACGCCCCGCTCGTCCGCCACCGACTCCGCGATGTCGTAGCCCGCGTCCACGTGTCGGATGACGCCCATGCCGGGGTCGTTCGTCAGGACGCGGCGGATCTTCTCGCCGCCCAGCTTCGTGCCGTCGGCCACCGTGACCTGGCCCGCGTGGATGGAGCGGCCCATGCCGACGCCGCCGCCGTGGTGGATGGAGACCCAGGACGCGCCCGAGGCCACGTTGACCATGGCGTTCAGCAGCGGCCAGTCGGCGATCGCGTCGGAGCCGTCGAGCATGGCCTCGGTCTCGCGGTAGGGGGAGGCGACGGAGCCGCAGTCGAGGTGGTCGCGGCCGATCGCCAGCGGCGCCGCCAGCTCCCCGCTCGCCACCATGTCGTTGAAGCGCTCGCCGGCCTTGTCCCGCTCGCCGTAGCCCAGCCAGCAGATACGCGCGGGCAGGCCCTGGAAGTGGACCCGCTCGCCGGCCATCTTGATCCAGCGTGCGAGGGACTCGTTCTCGGGGAAGAGGTCGAGGATCGCCTTGTCGGTCTTGGCGATGTCGGCCGGGTCGCCGGAGAGGGCCGCCCAGCGGAAGGGGCCCTTGCCCTCGCAGAAGAGCGGGCGGATGTAGGCGGGGACGAAGCCGGGGAAGGCGAACGCCCGGTCGTACCCGGCGAGTTGGGCCTCGCCGCGGATCGAGTTGCCGTAGTCGAAGACCTCCGCGCCGGCGTCCATGAAGCCGACCATCGCCTCGACGTGCTTCGCCATGGACTCGCGGGCCCGGGTCGTGAAGCCCGCCGGGTCCTTCGCCGCCGCGTCCGCCATGTCGTCGAAGTCGATGCCCACCGGCAGGTACGCCAGCGGGTCGTGCGCCGAGGTCTGGTCGGTGACGATGTCGATGGGGGCGCCCTCGGCGAGCATGCGGGGCAGCAGCTCGGCCGCGTTGCCCAGCAGGCCGATGGAGAGCGGGCGGCGGGCGTCACGGGCCTCGACGGCGAGCTGGAGGGCGTGCTCCAGGCTGTCGGCCTTCACGTCGAGGTAGCGGTGCTCGATGCGGCGCTCGATGGCGCGCGGGTCGCAGTCGATGCAGATGGCGACGCCGTCGTTCATGGTGACGGCGAGGGGCTGGGCGCCGCCCATGCCGCCGAGGCCGGCGGTGAGGGTGATGGTCCCGGCGAGGGTGCCGTCGAACTTCTTCGCGGCGACCGCGGCGAAGGTCTCGTAGGTGCCCTGGAGGATGCCCTGGGTGCCGATGTAGATCCAGGAACCGGCGGTCATCTGGCCGTACATGGTCAGGCCGAGGGCCTCCAGGCGGCGGAACTCCTCCCAGTTGGCCCAGTCGCCGACGAGGTTGGAGTTGGCGATGAGGACGCGCGGTGCCCACTCGTGGGTCTGCATGACGCCGACCGGGCGGCCGGACTGGACCAGCATGGTCTCGTCCTGCTTCAGTCCCTTGAGGGTGCGGACCATCGCGTCGAAGGAGCGCCAGTCACGGGCGGCCTTGCCGGTGCCGCCGTAGACGACGAGCTTGTCGGGGTGCTCGGCGACCTCGGGGTCGAGGTTGTTCTGCAGCATCCGCAGGGCGGCTTCCTGCTGCCATCCCAGGGCGCTCAGTTCCGTACCGCGCGGTGCTCGTACGGGGCGGGGTCCTGACATGGTCTGCCTCCTAGCGGATTCTTTCTGCCGTTATTCACATCCTGGCGTCCTGAATAGAACTAGTCAATACGTTCTTGCGCCAGCGCGGGCGGACCATGGATGTTTGGCTGGATGTACGAACGCGGGCAACTGCACTACGGGGGAAGTCGTGGACGGTATGCACAGGGACAGGGCCGAGGTCGACGGGGAGCGGGCGGCGCGGCGGGACGAGGCGGTCCGGGCCGCCGTGGAGCAGGGGCTGCTGGGCGCGGGCACCCCCATCGTGGGCCTGCTCGACGTGACCGGCATCCGGGAGTCGGCGCGGGAACTGCGGGCGGCCTTCGACGCGGTCACCGCGCCCGGCACGCCCGTGCTGCACGCCTTCGCGGTGAAGGCGACCCCGCTGGTGCCGGTGCTGCGGCTGCTGTACGACGAGGGGCTCGGCGCCGAGGTGGCGAGCCCGGGTGAGCTGGCGCTGGCACGGGCGGCGGGGGTGCCGCCGCACCGGACGGTCCTGGACTCGCCCGCGAAGACGCCGGCCGAGCTGCGGGAGGCGCTGGCGCTGGGGATCGCCGTCAACGCGGACAATCCGCAGGAGCTGGCGCGGATCGACGCCCTCATGCGGTCGGCCGAGAGCCGCTCACCCCTCGGCATCCGGGTGAATCCGCAGGTCGGCGGCGGGTCGATCGGGGCGACCTCGACGGCCACGGCGACCTCGAAGTTCGGGGTGGCGCTGCGGGACGAGGGGGCGCGCGAGTGGGTCGTACGGGCGTACGCGGAGCGGCCGTGGCTGACGCGGCTGCACGCGCACACCGGCTCGCAGGGGATCCCGCTGTCGCTGATGGCGCAGGGCGTGGCCCAGGTGTACGCGCTCGCGGAGGAGATCAACGGGCGGCTCGGACGGCGGCAGATCGACACGCTGGACATCGGCGGCGGGCTGCCGGTGAACTTCGGCTCGGACGAGTCGACCCCGACGTACGCGCAGTACGCGCGGCTGCTGGGCGAGGCGGTGCCGGGGCTGTTCTCCGGGCGGTACGGGCTGGTGACCGAGTTCGGGCGGTCGCTGCTGGCCAAGCACGGGACCGTGGTGGCGCGGGTGGAGTACGCAAAGAGCGCGGGCGGGAGGCCGGTCGCGGTGACGCACGCGGGGGTGCAGGTGGCGACGCGGACGGTGTACGTACCGGGGTCGTGGCCGCTCAGGATCGCCGCGTACGACGCGAAGGGGCGGCCCAAGGAGGGGCCGGCGGTGGTGCAGGACGTGGCGGGGCCGGCCTGTTTCGCGGGCGATCTGCTGGCCGAAGGGCGGGCGCTGCCGCTGCTGGAGCAGGGGGACTACGCGGCGGCGCTGGACACCGGCGCGTACTACTTCGCCCACCACTACGCGTACAACTCCCTTGCCCGGCCGGGCATCTACGGCTTCGCACCGGACGGCTCGGGCGGCGTGGACTTCGCGACCGTGCGGGCGGCGCAGACGCTCGACGAGATCGTGGCCGAGGCCGGAGGGGCGCACGCCGTCGCGCTCACCACCCTGCGGGCACCCGGGCGCCGTTGACGCACGCCGGGGCGGCTGCGGTTCAACTGCCATGAAAACCAGGCAAGTCGACCCACCTTAGTCCCCTCGTCGCATGTTCCACCGGAAAATGCCAGAACCCTCACCCGTCGCACTCACGTTGCGTAGTTTCGGCGTCACTCAGCCGAACCCCAGGCGGGAGGGGAACCACGGTGCCCGGAATCGACGAGTGTCTGCTGGAAGCCATGCGACTGCCCGGTGCCCGCGGCGCCGCGCTGATCGACTGGACGAGCGGACTTGCCCTGGGCACCGTGGGCGAGTCCCCCGGCGGCGACCAGGAGACGGCCGCGGTGGAGGCCGCCGAGATCGCGCGGCTGGCCGCCGAGCAGCACGCCTTCGCGCCGGACGACGACCCCGAGGCGGGGGTGGCGGCCGACGCGGATCCGCCGGTCGAGGACCTCATCGTCAGCAACCGGGACAGCTATCACGTGCTGCGGTTCGTGGGGGCGTCCTTCGACGGCAGCGTGTTCCTGCACCTGTGGCTGGCCCGCACCGAGGGGAACCTCGCGCTGGCCCGCATCCGGCTCGGCGAGATGGCCGAACGGCTGGTGCTGGCATGACGGTTCTCCGTACGGCCGAGCCCCCGCGGCTGCCGGTGCGCGACAAGGCGGCCGCCGCCGAGCGGGGCTGGGGCGGGGTCTCGCCGATGCTGACCCGGCTGGCCGCCGAGCGGGCCACCGGGGTCCTGATGCGCGAGCGCGGCACGCTGCACCTCGCCGACGGGCAGGTGGTGCTCGCCGAGAGCCCGTTCGCGACCGGCCTGGACGCGCTGCTCACGGCGCGCGGGGTGCTCACCGCGCAGGCCTGGCAGGAGGCGCTCACCGCGGCGGGCGACCGGCACCGGGCCGGACGGCAGCTCGTCGACACCGGGCGGCTCGCGCTCGGCGCGCTGGAGCTGTGCCATCTGACGGCCCTGTACGACGCCGCGTACTTCGCGCTGGCCCCCAGCAGCACGCCGGGCCGCTTCCGGTACGGCACCGCACCGGGCCCCGGCGTCCTCACCCCCGTGCCCGTGGCCGCCCTGGAACGCGAGACCCTTCGCCGCCGCGACCTCCTGCACCGCATCTGGCCCAGCCCGGCCACCGACGACACCCCGCTCGTGCGCACGGACCTCCCGGCGGCCCCCACTCTCACCCACCGCCAGCGACAGGTACTGGCCGAGGTGGACGGCACCCGCACGGCGACGGACATAGCCCGCCGCCTGGGCCACCTGACGTTCCACACGCTGGTGGACGTACGCAGACTGGCGGCGGCGGGGGTGCTGGCCCCGGTCCTGCCGACGCACGCCGAGCCGCCCTCCCGCACAGTGCCGGCCGCCCTGCCCACTCGCGGAGGACCGGCCGATCCACACACCCTCCCGGAGCCCACCGGCCTGCCGATCCCCGGCGCCCCCTTCGGCATCCCGGGCCACGCGGCCCCCACCGGCGTCCCGCCCCACGGCGAACCCGGCCCCCCGCCGCACGGCCGGCCCGGCCCCCCGACCCGCGGAGAGCCGCCCGACGGCCTCCGTCGGCCGCCGCAGCCAGGCAGTGAGCAGCCGTTCCGCGTACCGGAACGGGTGGGCACGGCCACCGGGCCCTCGCTCGGCGACGAGACCTCAGGCCCCACCGGAGAGATTCCGGCCGATCCCCACATCACGCTGCTGAAGAGGCTCAGAGATGCGCTGGAGGCCCTTTGAGAGGAGACCCCGGATGGCTGCCGACCCCGACATCCTCGACGAGCTCCGCCGGCTGAGGGCACGCGTCCCCCAGCTCACCGGCGCCCTCACCACCGGCGTCGACGGCGCGATCCTCGCCCAGGACACCCCCGGCGTCGACCCGCAGGCCATGGCCACGCTCACCGAGACCGCGCACGGCACCGCGGCGAAGCTGGCGGACGCGACCGGCCAGGGCGAGTTCCGCGAACTGCTGGTGCGCGGGATGTACGGCTACGTCGCGACCTTCGCGGCCGGCAGCAGCACCGCCGTACTGACCCTGCTCGCCCAGGACCGGGTGAACCTCGGCCGGCTCCTGCTGGAGGGGCGCCGCGCGGCCGCCCGTGTCGCCGAACTCGTCGACAGCCGTACGCCATCCCCGAAGCCGGCCAGGGCGGCCAAGCCGGAGACCAAGGCCGCCGCGAAGACCACCACCGCTCGGACCAGAACCCCGCGCGCACCACGCACCACGACCACCAACGCGCGCACCACCACGGAAAGTTGAGAGGAACAGCACAGTCATGGCGAACACCGAAACCTCGTTGAAAGAGGCGCTCGCGTCGATCGAGGGCGCGACCGGCGTCGCGCTCGTCGACTACACCAGCGGCATGGCGCTCGGCACGATGGGCGGCAGCAAGGGCTTCGACCTGAGCGTGGCCGCGGCCGGCAACACCGACGTGGTGCGGGCCAAGATGCGCACCATGGAGCACCTCGGCCTCAAGGGCCAGATCGAGGACATCCTGATCACGCTCTCCGACCAGTACCACCTGATCCGTCTGATCAGCGGCCGCGGCGGCAACGGCCTGTTCATCTACCTGGTGCTGGACGCCAAGCGGTCGAACCTGGCCATGGCCCGCCACCAGCTGAAGAAGATCGAGGAGGACCTGGAGGTGTGACGGGCGCGCACCGCTGAACGAGCATCGCTAGACGAGCGCCGCGGTGCGGCGTCGCGTGCCACCCGGGGCCGCGTCGCCCGCCGCGATGCCCGTGCTGCGGTACGCCTTGACCGCCTTGCCGGCCGGGCGGCCGCCGTTGCCGGCGAGCCAGTCGACCCGCACCCACAGCAGCGCGTCCTGGGCCCGCTCCCGCCGCCCGAGCCAGGCCGCCTTCAACCGCAGCCCGGTACCCGCCCCGGCGAGCAGCATCCCGCCCGCGGCCGGTACGGCGAAGGAGGCGCCGAGCGCCACCACGAACGCGAGCAGCAGCCACCAGCGGTGTCCGCGCCGCCAGTTGCGCACAGTGACCGCACGGTCCTGCAGCACGTCATGCTTGCCGGCGCGGGCGGCCGAGCGCGCGAGGTCGGTGTAACGCTTGCGGCGGGTGTACGCCACCACGGCCACCGCGACGATGAACAGAGCGGCGCCGGCCATGACGCCGATCCGCCGGCCCGTGACGCCGGGCACCAGCACCCCGACCCCGGCCGCGAACACCCCGGCCCACCACAGAGGTGCGGCTCCGGCCCGTACGACGACGGCCACCCGAGCCAGCCCCTGGGCCCTGCCCTCTCCGCGTGCCACGTCCGTCCTCCCGTCTCACGTCTGTACGGCATCCGTGAGACGCACGCTAACCGGACAACGTGAGAGGGATCTGAAAACACCCGCCTACTCCACGAACAGCCCCCGCGCCGCCGCCCGCGCGTCGAACTCCTCCAGGCGGGCCTGCGCGTCCGGCAGGTCGTCGCACATCGCCTCCAGCAGCACCCGGCCGAGCAGCATCGGCGCGCAGGCCGTGTCGAAGGCGAGCCCGGTGCCGACGGCGGCGGGCAGCAGCAGGTCGGAGACCTTGGCGACCGGCGCGAAGGCGGAGTCGGCGACGGTGACGACCGTCAGGCCGGCCTCCTTGGCGAAGGCGAGCGTGTCCACCACCTCGCGCGGGTGCCGGGGCAGCGCGAAGCACAGCAGGGCGGTGGCGCCCGCGAGCACGGCGGCCTCGATGCGGTCGTGGATCATCGTGCCGCCCTCGTTGAGGAGACGGACGTCCGGGTGGACCTTGGCGGCGAAGTACGAGAAGCCGTAGGCCTGGGAGGCGGCGGCGCGCAGGCCGAGGACGGGCAGCGGGCGGGAGGCGGCCAGCAGCCGGCCCGCCTTCTGCAGCGGCCGCGGGTCGGCGAGCAGTTCGGCGAGGTGCCGGAGGTTCTCGATCTCGGCCTCGACGGCCTGCTGGTACTCGTTGTAGGAGCCCGCCTCGGCCGACTGCTCGGCGGGCGCGACCTCGCGCAGGTGCTTGCGCAGCGCCGGGTAGCCGTCGAAGCCGAGGGCGACGGCGAAGCGGGTCACCGAGGGCTGGCTGACCCCGGCCAGCTCGGCCAGTTCCACACTGGACAGGAAGGGCACGTCGGAGGCCCGCCGCACCATGCTGTGCGCGATCCGCCGCTGGGTGGGCGTCAGCCGATGCCCCTCGAACAGCGCCTGCAGCCGTGCGGCCGGGGTGTCGATCACCCCGGGACCCACCGCCGGGCCTCCGCTCACACCCGCCTCCGCACCGGAACCCGCGTCCACGTCGCCGCCCCTCTCCGCGCCCATCACTCGCTCCCCCTCCAGATGTCCGTGAACCGGTCCAGGAGTACGGCCGCCTTGGCCACGTCCTCCGTGAGCGGCCGGTCGGCCTGTTCCTCGTCGAGCACCGACTCGGCGAGCTCCAGCGCCCGGCCCACCGGGAGTTCCGGATCGGGCCTGAGGTCACGCTGGCGCAGCGCCCTTACGGCCGCGACGAGTTCGCAGCCGACGACGAGACGGTACGCGCGACAGGCGCGCAGTGTCTGACGTGCGGCGAGCGAGGCGAAGCTGGCCTGTTCCTCGACGCCCCGGGAGAGTACAGCGTGCCCGAGCGAGGCGGGAGCCGAGAACGCGCGCAGATCCCCGAGGGCGGCCGCGGCGGCGTACTCCATGATCATCACACCGGAGGAGGCGGGCTCGGGGTCGGCGAGGAAGGGGCGCAGGCGGGTGAAGGCGGGCTCGTTGAGGGTGGACAGGCGGGAGGTGGACAGGCGGGCCACCTGGGTGAGCGAGAGCCTGAAGTGGTCGAGGGCGAGGGCGAGTCCGGCCTGGTAGAAGCCGCCGTGGTGGTAGGCGGCCATGTCCTCGGGGGAGATCAGGGGGTTCTCGCTGGCCGCGTTGATCTCCATGGCCAGCACCTCCTCCAGGGCGTCGGCGGCGTCGTGCGCCGGGCCGTGGATCTGGGGCAGACAGCGGAAGCCGTACGGGTCCTGGATCCGGCCGAGCGGCGGGGTGGGCCGGTCGGCGGCGCCGAGCAGCTCCCGCATCCGGCGGGCGACCCTGGCGCTGCCTCGGTGCGGCCGGGCGGCGTGCACAGGGGCGGCGTACGCCTCGTGGGACCCGTCCACGGCGAGCAGGGACAAGGCCCCGACGACCTGGGTGGCCTCCACGAGACCGCGCAGCTCGTGCAGGGCGAGCGCGGACTGGCCGAGGGTGAGGGCGTTGGAGCTGATGAAGGCGAGCGCGTCGTTGTTGTCGAGGGGCTGGGGCTCGGGGGCGCCGGCCACGCCCGAGCCGCCCAGGCCGTGCCCACCGGATCCCTCGCCCTTCCGCCAGGGGTGCTCCCCGGCCAACGCCAGCCCCACCTGGGCCAGCGCCGCGATGTCCCCCGTCCCGACCGAGCCGAACTCGTTGACGACCGGGTACGCCCCGCTCTCCAGCGCCTCGCACAGGGCGGTCACCACGGTCGGCCTGAGGCCCGCGCCGCCCGCCAGCAGCTGGTTGGCGCGCACGGCGAGCATCGCCCGTACCTGCCGGGCCGGCAGCTCGTCGCCGATCGCGCCGGCGTGGCTGCGCAGCAGCCGCAGGCCGTGTTCGGCGGCCGCCTCGGTGGGCACCGGCTCGTTCCGGTTGGCGCCGACGCCGGTCGAGCGGCCGTAGACGCGTCCGGTCGCGGCGATCTGCCGGGCCGCGTCCCAGGACTCGGTCACCCGCTTCATCGCGTCGGTGCCCGGCACCGGCCGCGCACTCCCGTCGGCGAGCCGCACGACGTCCGCGACACCGAGACCGATCCCGTCGAGGACGACGAGCCCCGTGTGGACGGAATCAGGCGTGTCCACAATCCGAGACGACATCAAGCCCAAACCCTCCTAAATACGGACATTAGATCTTGCTCTGTGGTCATCCGTTACCTCGGATTAACACCGAACCGTTGACAAGCTATTCAGATACCAAGAACTCTGCATGACGTTATACAGCCGGGCAAGGGACAACTCATGATCCAGTTCGATGCGGTCCACAAGCGCTTCCCCAACGGCACGACAGCAGTCCACGACCTCACCCTCCGGATGCCGGAGGGCGGGGTGACCGTCCTCGTCGGATCCTCCGGTTGCGGCAAGACGACCACCCTCAGGATGATCAACCGGATGGTGGAGCCGACCTCGGGCACCATCCGCGTCGGAGGCAAGGACGTGACGCGGCAGGACGCCGCCGAGCTGCGCCGTTCCATCGGTTACGTCATCCAGCAGGCGGGCCTGTTCCCGCACCGCACGGTGCTGGACAACGTCGCCACCGTGCCGCTGCTCCTCGGGCACGGCCGCCGCAGGGCGAGGGCCCGCGCGGCCGAGCTCCTGGAGACCGTGGGCCTCGCCCCCGACGCCGGCAAGCGCTACCCGCACCAGCTCTCCGGCGGCCAGCAGCAGCGCGTCGGTGTCGCGCGCGCCCTCGCCGCCGACCCGCCGGTGCTGCTCATGGACGAGCCCTTCGGCGCCGTGGACCCGGTGGTCCGCACCCAGCTCCAGGACGAACTGCTGCGCCTGCAGAAGGAGTTGAGCAAGACCATCGTCTTCGTCACGCACGACGTCGACGAGGCCGTACGCCTGGGCGACCAGATCGCGATCTTCCGCACCGGCGGCCACCTCGTCCAGTGCGCCTCCCCGTCCGAGCTCCTGGCCCGCCCGGCCGACGACTTCGTGGCCGACTTCCTCGGCGCCGAGCGCGGCCTCAAGCTGCTCTCGCTGAAGACCCTCGCCGAGGTCCCGCAGGGCCCCGCGCCGGAGGGCGAGGCCTGGACCCTCGCACTCGACGCGGCGAACAAGCCCCTGCACTGGGCCTCGAAGGACGGCGCCGAGATACCCGTACGACCGCTCAGGGACGGCGACTCCCTGCTCGCCGCACTCGACGAGTCCATCGCCTCCCCCACCGGCCTGGTCGCCCGCGTCGACGCCGCCGGTGTGCTCACCGGCGTCACCTCCCGCGACGACATCCACCGGCACGCCGGCCAGGCGCACTCGGAAGCGCGGGTGGCCGCGTGACCATCGACTGGTCGTGGATAGGCGACCACACCGACGACCTCACCAGCCTCACGCTCTCGCATCTCCAGGCGGCCATGACCGCCGTCTTCTTCGGCGTCCTGATCTCGCTCCCGCTCGCGGTGATCGCCCACCGGATCCGCCCCCTGCGCGGCTTCCTGCTCGGCCTCTCGAACGTGCTCTTCACGATCCCGTCGATCGCGATCTTCGTCCTCCTGCTGCCGGTCAGCGGCCTGACCCGCACCACCACGGTCATCGGCCTGACCGTCTACACGCTGGTCGTGCTGCTGCGGAACACCGTCGAGGGCCTGGACTCGGTCCCGGCGAAGACCAAGGAGGCGGCGAAGGCGATGGGCACGCGCCCCCTGCGCACGCTGCTCACCGTCGAGTTCCCGCTCGCGCTCCCCGTGATCATGGCGGGCGTCCGCATCGCCACGGTCATGTCGATCTCCCTGGTGTCCGTCGCGACCTACATCGGCGACGGCGGCCTCGGCCAGCTCTTCACCGACGGCTTCCAGCGCAACTTCCCGACCCCGGTGATCGCCGGCGTGGTCCTGACGATCCTGCTCGCGGTGGTCGCGGACGCGCTGCTGGTGGCCGTGCAGTACGTCCTGACCCCGTGGCGGCGGAGGCGAGCCTGACATGTACGAACTCCTCAAGAACCTCGGCACCTGGCTGACCACCGGCGCCAACTGGTCCGGCTCGGACGGCATCGCCCACCGCCTGGCCGAGCACCTCCAGTACTCGCTGCTCGCCACCCTCATCGCGGCCGCGATCGGCCTCCCGCTCGGCCTGCTGATCGGCCACACCGGCAAGGGCGCCTTCATCGCCATCAACCTCGCGTCCTTCGGGCGCGCGCTGCCGACCGTCGGCCTGGTCGTGCTCGTCTTCCTGGCCGGCGGCCTGTCGATGCTTCCGGTGTACGTCGCCCTGGTCGCCCTCGCGGTCCCGGCGATCGTCACCAACACGTACGCCGGCATGACGGCCGTCGACCCCGAGGTCCGCGACGCCGCCCGCGGCCAGGGCATGCGCGGCCACCAGGTGCTGTTCCAGGTCGAGTTGCCGCTCGCGCTCCCCCTGATCATGACGGGCCTGCGCCTGGCTCTCATCCAGGTCGTCGCCACGGCCACGATCGCCGCGTACGTCTCCTTCGGCGGTCTCGGCCGCTACGTCTTCGACGGCCTCGCCCAGCGCGATCTCGTGCAGGTGCTGGGCGGCGCGGTGCTGGTCGCCGTGGTCGCCGTAGCCCTCGATCTGCTGCTGTCCGGCCTCCAGCGCTTCCTCTTCCGCCACCGCACCGCCTAGGGATTCTCCGATGAACCGACGCACTCTCCTCGGCGGCCTCTTCGCCGCGGCCTCCGTCCCCGCCCTCTCCGCCTGCGCGAGCGGCATCACCTCCCTGGACAGCCAGGGCAGTTCGTCCGGTGGCGGCGGCTCCAGCAAGGGCGGCGTCACCATCGGCACCGCCAACTTCACCGAGAACCAGGTGCTCGGCTACCTGTACGCGGCCGTCCTCCAGAAGGCCGGCGTGAAGGTCAAGGTCCGGCCGAACCTCGGCACCCGCGAGATCGTCATCCCCGCCCTCAAGGCGGGCGACATCGACCTGCTGCCCGAGTACCAGGGCGCCCTCCTCAACTACCTCGCCCCGAAGGACGATTCCGCCGAGCCGGGCACCATGCAGAACGCCCTCACGCTGGCCATGCCCAGCGGCCTCCAGGTGCTGCCGTACGGCCAGGCCGCCGACTCCGACTGCTTCGTCGTCACCCGCGAGACCGCGAGGAAGTACGGCCTGACCACGCTCGCCGACCTCGCCAAGCAGAACGGCAAGCTCGTCATCGGCGCGGCGCCCGAGGTGAAGAAGCGCCGGGTGGGCGAGATCGGGCTCAAGGAGGTGTACGGCGTCGAGTTCAAGGAGTTCAAGTCGCTCGACTCCGACGGGCCGCTGGTCAAGGGCGCCCTGAAGAAGGGCGACGTGGACGTGGCGAACCTCTTCACCACCGACACCGACATCGCCGCCAACGACTGGGTGGTGCTGACCGACCCGAAGAACCTGATCCCCAGTCAGCACATCGTTCCGCTGATCGCCGACCGCGTGGCCGACGACAAGGTCCGCAAGGCCCTCGCCAGGATCGGCAACGTGCTCACCACCGCCCAGCTGACCGAGCTCAACCGCCTGGTCGACAAGGACAAGAAGGACCCGGAGGACGTGGCGAACGACTACGCCAAGAAGCACGGGCTGAGCTGATCAAGAAGCGGTATCGCACGGTCGATGATCTGAATACGAATCACCCAAGTGTCGTTAAACGGGCACTCAGGGTGAGCGATCAGGTGCATACGGTGATGGGGCGTCACCGGCTCCACACCTGAGAGAAGCGTCATGGCCTCGAACCGCAGGGCCTTTCTGACGGCCACGGCCGCCGCCGCGCTGGCCGCCGCCCCTTCCCCGGCGGCGGCCGACAGCCGCCCCCACCCCCCGGCCACCGCCCGCGCCGCCCTGGCCGAACTGCTCGCCGGCAACCGCCGCTACGCCACCGGCCACTCCCGCCACCCCGACGAGGAACTCCGCCGCCGCCACACCCTGGCCACCGCCCAGCACCCCTTCGCCGTGGTCGTCGGCTGCATCGACTCGCGCGTCCCGCCGGAGCTGGTCTTCGACCAGGGCCTCGGCGACCTGCTGTGCATAAGGACGGCCGGCCAGGTCCTGGACGAGGCGGTGCTCGGCTCCATCCAGTACGGCGTCGAGGAGCTCGGCGTACGACTGGTGCTGGTCCTCGGCCACGAGCGCTGCGGCGCGGTGGCGGCGACCCTCGACCATCTGCGCACCGGCGCGCCCGTCCCCGGCCACCTGGAACTCCTGGTCGACGAGATCGCCCCGGCCGCCCGCCGCACCCACGCCCTCCCCGGCGACTGGGCCGAACACACCATGCGGGCCCACACGGCCTGGGTCCGGGACGCGATCCGCGCGGACCCGTCCTTCACGTCGGCGCACGTCACGGCGGCGAGGTTCGACCTCGACACGGGGATCGTCTCCTTGCTGCCCTGAGCCCTGAGCCCTGAACTCCCCCCACCCAGAAGCGCACTTTCAGAAGCAGACTTCGAGAAACCCCCCATGAACCTCACGCGTGCCCTCTCCGTCCTGCCCTCCGCCGCCGACCTGCGCTCCATGACCCGCAACCCTCGCCGCGACCTCCTGTGCGGCCTGACCGTCGCCGTCGTGGCGCTCCCCCTCGCCCTCGGCTTCGGGGTGACCTCCGGGCTCGGGGCCGCCGCCGGCCTGGCCACCGCGATCGTCGCCGGGTCGCTCGCCGCGTTGTTCGGCGGCAGCGCACGCCAGGTCAGCGGGCCCACGGGCGCGATGACCGTGGTCCTCGTCCCGATCGTCCACCGTTACGGCGCCGACGGGGTGCTGACGGTCGGTCTGCTCGCCGGCGTGATGCTGCTGGCGCTCGCCTTCGCCCGGGCGGGCGCCGCCATGGCGTACGTGCCCGCGCCGGTGATCGCCGGTTTCACCATCGGCATCGCCTGCGTGATCGCCCTCCAGCAGGTGCCGAACGCGCTCGGCGTGCCGCTCCCGCACGGCGAACAGGTGGCCGTCGTGGCGGCGCGGGCGGTGGAGGAGTTCGGGGCCGCTCCGCAGTGGCCCGCCCTGCTGCTCGCCCTCGGGTCGGCCGCGCTGATGCTGGCCGGCGCGCGCTGGAAGCCGACGGTCCCCTTCTCCCTGGCCGCCGTCGCCGCCGCGACCGCCGTGGCCGAGGCGCTGCACCTCCACGTCACCCGCATCGGCGAGCTCCCGGCCTCGCTCCCGGCACCGTCCCTCGCCTTCCTGGACGTCTCCCGCGTCCCCTCGCTCCTCGCGCCGGCCGCCGCGGTGGCCGCCCTCGCGGCCCTCGAATCCCTCCTGTCCGCTTCGGTCGCCGACGCGATGCGCCCCGGTGAGCGCCACGACCCCGGCAAGGAACTCTTCGGCCAGGGCATCGCCAACCTCGCGGCCCCGCTCTTCGGCGGCGTCCCGGCGACGGGCGCGATCGCCCGCACCGCGGTCAACGTCCGCACCGGCGCCTCCTCCCGCCTGGCCGCCCTCGCGCACGCCGTGATCCTCGCCGGGATCGTGGCGCTGGCCGCCCCGCTGGTGGGCCGTATCCCGCTGGCGGCCCTGGCCGGCGTACTGCTCGCGACGGCCGTGCGGATGGTGGAGACGGATGCGGTACGGGCCATGGCGCGGGCGACCCGCGGGGACGCGTTGGTGCTGGTCCTCACCGCGGCCTCGACGCTCGCCCTGGATCTGGTGCGGGCGGTGCTGATCGGGCTGGGCGTGTCGGTGCTGCTGGCGCTGCGGGCTGCGGTGCGGGGGGCGCGGCTGACGCGGGCGGCGTCGGACGAGCTGCCGGGCCTGTGCAATGTGACATATCACTGTACGGGCCCACTACTTTTCGCCGCCGCGCACCGCATCCGCAGCACCCTCGCCGGCATCAACGGCGTCTCCCGCGTCGACCTGCGGCTGTCCGGCCTGACCGCGGTGGACGCGACGGGCGCGCTGGCGCTGAAGGACGCGGTCGGCGACCTGCGCGACCGCGGCATCGAGGTCCGCATCACCGGCGTCGACCACGGCCA
The DNA here is from genome assembly GCF_040643775.1 of Streptomyces sp. NPDC047081. Taxonomy (NCBI): domain Bacteria; kingdom Bacillati; phylum Actinomycetota; class Actinomycetes; order Kitasatosporales; family Streptomycetaceae; genus Streptomyces; species Streptomyces sp. NPDC047081. The sequence goes on from NZ_JBEYUY010000035.1 coordinate 80,293, forward strand.
CCGCCGGGTACTCGAGTCCCTGGGCGTCCTCCCGCTCCCGGCCAACCCCCTCCCCGACAGGGGGGCTATCCCCAGTGCGGCGGGCGCTCCGGCTCCCTAACGTGGTGTTTCATGACGATGGGGACGGAGACGACGATGGACGCGCGGGACGCCGAGCTCAAGAAGGAACTCAACGCCACCCTGCAGGCCCGCAGGGAGCTGGGTGAGGAGTACGAGTCCGCGCTGGTCGACTCGTTCCTGGAGAAGGTCGACGCGCGCATCGACGGCGCGGTCGAGCGGCGGGTGCGGCGGCAGATGGCCGAGCAGCAGATGGTGGTGGCCCGGGGTTCGCGGGCGCCGAAGGCCACCGACTCCTGGAGCGAGCGCTTCGGCTTCGGCATCGTGACGCTGGTCCTGGCGATCCCGCTGTCCGCGATCGGCGGCGGCATCGCCCACCTGCCCGGACTGTTCGTCACCTGGGCCGGCATCGTCGGCGTCAACGCCTTCCAGGCGGTGCGCGCCAACCCGAACCTCTTCACCGGCCGCCACCACCGCCGCCAGGCCAAGGACGGCGACCGCTGGGAGGAGTGACCTCCCGGGGCTTCCGGGGCCTCCTGCGGCCGTCACCCGGCCCTCACGACTGCCGGGTCGGCAGCGCCACGATCTGCCGCAGGTTGACGTGCCGGGGGCGGCTGGTGACGTAGGCGACGAGGTCGGCGAGGTCCCCGGCCGCGAGTGTGCCCATCGCCTCGACCATCCCGCCGACCTGCTCACGCAGACCGTCGTTGTCGATATGCGAGGCGAGCTCGCTCTCCGTCAACCCCGGCTCGATGTTGGTGACCCGCACGTCGCGCGGCCCGAACTCGCCCCGCAGCAGCGCCGAGAGGTGGGTGACCGCGGCCTTCGTCGCCCCGTACACGGCGTAGTTGGTGAAGCCGGTGACGTGCGCGCCGATGGACGAGACGTTCACCAGGTCCGCGCTGCGCCCCTGGGCTGCCGCGTCCGTCAGGTCCTTGGCGAAGGCGCCGATGACACGCAGGACGCCGGTGACATTGGTGTCGATCATCCGCTGCCACTCGTCGACGCGGGCGTCCTCGATCGGGTTCGGCAGCATGACGCCGGCGTTGTTGACGACCAGGTCGACGCTCCCGTACGCCTCGTGGATCCGCTCCACGGCGGCGTCCACGGAGGCCCCGTCGGTCACGTCGGCGACCACGGCCAGTGCCTGCCCGCCGTCCGCCCGGATCTTCCCGACGACGGCCTCCAGCCGCTCCGCCCGCCGCGCCAGCAGCGCGACCTTCGCGCCCTGCGCGGCCAGCGCGACGGCGACGGCCTCGCCGATGCCGCTCGCGGCTCCGGTGACGACGGCGGTACGGCCGGCCAGGTTCTCGTACGACATGAGTGCTCCTCGGTGGTGAAGTCGCCCGGTGTCTCCCGGCGACGTCCACCACCCTGCGCCGCCCGGCGCGGCCTACCCAGGGATGAGCTTTTCCTGGGTCTGGCAGAACCAGGTTGGAATCCCGCCGCTCCCCTACGATCGAACTCATGGACGGGGATCTCGGAGACTTCCTGCGCTCGCGCCGCGCCCGCATCCAGCCGGAGGAGGTGGGGCTGGCCTCGCACGGCCGCCGCCGCGTACCAGGCCTGCGCCGCGAGGAAGTGGCGCAGCTCGCGGGCGTGAGCGTGGACTACTACATCCGGCTTGAGCAGGGGCGCGGCCCGAGCGTGTCGGACGCCGTGCTCGACGCCATCGCGCGGGTGCTGCGCCTCGACGAGACCGAGCACGCCTATCTGCACGCGGTGGCCCGCCCCCGCCGGCAGGGCGAGCGCCCCGCGACGCCACGCGTCCGGCCGGGCATCCAGGCGCTGCTGGACAGCATGGAGCGCACGCCGGCCGTGGTGATGGACCGCCGGATGACCGTCCTGGCCTGGAACGCCCTGGCCGACGCGGTCTTCGGCTTCGGCGGCAAGGCGGCCAGGGCCCGCAGCATGCCGCGGCACGTCTTCCTCGACCCCGCCGCCCGCGACCTCTACCCGGAGTGGCAGGCGGTGGCCGCGCAGAACGTGGCCCACCTGCGCGTCCTGGCCGGCCACCACCAGGACGACCGTGAACTGACCTCGCTGTTCGGCGAGCTCTCCCTCAAGAGCGAGGAGTTCCGCCGTCTGTGGGCCGACCACCAGGTCAAGGAGTGCGCGTACGGCGTCAAACGCCTCCGCCATCCCGTGGCGGGCCTGCTGACGCTCCCTTACGAAAGCCTGGCGGTCCCGGGCGAGGGCGACCAGACGCTGCTCGTGTACACACCGGAGCGGGGTTCGGAGACCGCGGAGAGGCTTGCGCTGCTGGGGAGTTGGGCCTCCACGGGCGCGTGAGAAAGATTGTGCGCGGGGACCGCCGCACCCCCGTTACCGGGGGGCGGGACGACGGCGGTCCCCGCGAGGGACGCTGACCGGGTCAGGGCCGGGTCTCGCGTCCGGCGTCCATGGAGGTCCGGGAGCCGCTCCGGAGGTCCTTGGACGTTCGGTGCCGGCTCGGGCGGGGAGCCGCTCCCGCCCTGCCGACATCCACTAATGTGCCGGACCCGTGTTAAGCGGGTGCTGCGTGGACGTGACGCGCTCGTACCACTTCCGCGAAGTCACGAACCCAGATGATCACCGCAAGTTCGACGCGGCCACGGGCGGTTCACCGGACGTTTGCCGTCACTTACCGCCCTTGGCGAGGAACGCCAGCAGGTCCTGGCGGCTGATCACGCCGGTGGGCTTGCCCTCGACCAGGACGATCGCCGCGTCCGCCGCGCCGAGCACGGACATCAGGTCGCCGACCGGCTCGCCGGAGCCGACCTGGGGCAGCGGGGGCGACATGTGCTTCTCCAGCGGGTCCTCCAGGGAGGCCCGCTTGGCGAACAGGGCGTCGAGCAGCTCGCGTTCGACGACCGAGCCGACGACCTCGGCGGCCATCACGTCGGGGTGGCCGGCGCCCGGCTTCACGATCGGCATCTGCGAGACGCCGTACTCCCGCAGCACCTCGATCGCCTCGCCGACGGTCTCGTCCGGGTGCATGTGGACGAGGGAGGGGATGGCGCCGTGCTCCTTGTCGCTCAGGACGTCACCGACGCGGGCGCTCGGGCCCTCGTCCTCCAGGAAGCCGTAGTCGGCCATCCACTCGTCGTTGAAGATCTTGGAGAGGTAGCCGCGCCCGCTGTCCGGGAGGAGTACGACGACCACGCCGTTCTCGTCGAGCCGCTCCGCGACCCGCAGCGCCGCCACGACCGCCATGCCGCAGGAGCCGCCCACCAGGAGGCCCTCCTCCTTGGCGAGGCGGCGGGTCATCTGGAAGGAGTCCTTGTCGGAGACGGCGACGATCTCGTCGGCGACCGTGCGGTCGTAGGCGGTCGGCCAGAAGTCCTCGCCGACGCCCTCGACCAGGTACGGCCGTCCGGAGCCGCCGGAGTAGACCGAGCCCTCGGGGTCGGCGCCGACCACCTGGACCTTGCCGTCGCTCGCGTCCTTCAGATAGCGGCCGGTGCCGGAGATCGTGCCGCCGGTGCCGACGCCCGCGACGAAGTGGGTGATGCGCCCCTCCGTCTGCTCCCACAGCTCGGGGCCGGTCGAGTGGTAGTGGGAGAGCGGGTTGTTGGGGTTGGAGTACTGGTCGGGCTTCCACGCGCCCGGCGTCTCACGGACCAGCCGGTCGGAGACGTTGTAGTACGAGTCCGGGTGCTCGGGGTCCACGGCGGTGGGGCACACGACCACCTCGGCGCCGTACGCCCGCAGCACGTTGATCTTGTCGGTGCTCACCTTGTCGGGGCACACGAAGATGCACTTGTACCCCTTCTGCTGCGCCACGATGGCGAGCCCCACGCCGGTGTTGCCGCTGGTCGGCTCGACGATCGTGCCGCCGGGCTTGAGCGCGCCGCTCTCCTCCGCCGCCTCGATCATGCGCAGGGCGATGCGGTCCTTCACCGAGCCGCCCGGGTTGAAGTACTCGACCTTGGCCAGGACGGTCGCCTTGATGCCCTTGGTCACGCTGTTGAGCCTCACCAGCGGGGTGTTGCCGACGAGACTGATCATCGAGTCGTGGAATTGCACCGTTGTCTCCGGATGCTGCAAAAGAAGTGGTCGTAGTGGTTCCGCCAGCCTACGGCCCGCGCGGTTCGTTCACTCCACGTTGAGATTGGTGGACGGTCTGTACGGGGCAAGGAGTGGATGTACGGCAACGAGGAGGTGGCGGCGGCGCATGACGAGGATGTCGAGGGCACGGGTGGCCCGGCGGATCGCGGCCGGTGCGGCATACGGGGGCGGCGGGATCGGGCTGGCCGGTGCGGCCGCCGTCGGTCTGCTGCTGGCCGAGGCGCAACTGGCCAAGCGCCATGTGGGCAACGGCAGCAGCGGCCGGGTCCCGGTGGCGGACGGCCGGTACGGCACCACGTACACCGTCCCTGACGAACCTCCCCTGCGCCTGACGATGCTCGGCGACTCCACGGCCGCGGGCCAGGGCGTGCACCGGGCCGGCCAGACGCCGGGCGCGCTGCTGGCCTCGGGCCTGTCGGCGGTGGCCGAGCGGCCGGTGGAACTCCACAACGTGGCCCTCCCGGGGGCCACGTCCGACGACCTGGACCGCCAGGTGGCCCTGGTCCTGGCCGACCCCGCCCGGGTGCCGGACGTCTGCGTGATCATGATCGGCGCGAACGACGTCACCCACCGCATGCCGGCCACCCGCTCGGTCCGCCATCTCTCGGCGGCGGTACGGCGGCTGCGCACGGCCGGCGCGGAGGTGGTGGTCGGCACGTGTCCCGACCTGGGCACGGTGGAGCAGGTCGGGCAGCCCCTGCGCTGGCTGGCCCGCCGGGCCTCCCGGCAGCTGGCGGCGGCCCAGACGATCGGCACGGTCGAGCAGGGCGGCCGGACGGTGTCGCTGGGCGATCTGCTGGGCCCGGAGTTCGAGGCGAACCCGCGCGAGCTGTTCGGGCCCGACAACTACCACCCCTCCGCGGAGGGGTACGCGACGGCGGCGATGGCGGTGCTGCCGACGGTCTGCGCGGCCCTGGCGCTGTGGCCGGCGGAGGAGGAGCGGCCGGACGCGTCCCGGCGCGAGGGCTTCCTGCCGGTGGCGCGGGCGGCGGCGGAGGCGGCCTCGGAGGCCGGTACGGAGGTCGCGGCGGCGATGCCGACCGGTCCGCGCGGGCCCTGGGCGCTGCTCAAGCGGAGGAAGCGGCGCCGGGTGCAGGAACCCGAGCCGCATCCTGCCGCGGTCCCCTCCACCCAGCGCACTCCGTGAGCGGGGCCGGCCGGACAACGAAAAAAGCAAGCGCTTAGAAAACTGCGGCCAGGGTCACACCGCCACCCACGTGACCCTGGCCATACGTACGGGTAACTTCCCAGACAGCCCTGCCTAGCAGAACACCCCCGTACGCCAATGGAGCCGTGATGCCCGAAGCAGTGATCGTCTCGACCGCCCGCTCCCCCATCGGCCGCGCCTTCAAGGGCTCCCTCAAGGATCTGCGCCCGGACGACCTCACCGCCACGATCATCCAGGCCGCCCTCGCCAAGGTCCCCGAGCTGGACCCGCGCGACATCGACGACCTGCACCTCGGCTGTGGTCTGCCCGGCGGCGAGCAGGGCAACAACCTCGGCCGGATCGTCGCCGTGCAGATGGGCATGGACCACCTGCCCGGCTGCACCATCACCCGTTACTGTTCCTCGTCGCTGCAGACGAGCCGCATGGCCCTGCACGCCATCAAGGCCGGCGAGGGCGACGTCTTCATCTCGGCCGGCGTCGAGATGGTCTCCCGGTACGTGAAGGGCAACTCCGACAGCCTCCCGGACACGCACAACCCGCTGTTCGCCGAGGCCGAGGCCCGTACCGCCGAGGTCGCCCAGCAGGAGGGCACCAGCTGGCACGACCCGCGCGAGGACGGCCTGGTCCCCGACCCCTACATCGCGATGGGCCAGACCGCCGAGAACCTCGCCCGGATCAAGGGCGTCACCCGCCAGGACATGGACGAGTTCGGCGTCCGCTCGCAGAACCTCGCCGAAGAGGCCATCAAGAACGGCTTCTGGGAGCGCGAGATCACCCCGGTGACACTGCCCGACGGCACGGTCGTCTCCAAGGACGACGGCCCCCGAGCCGGCGTCACCCTGGAGGGCGTCGCAGGCCTCAAGCCCGTCTTCCGCCCCGACGGCCTGGTCACCGCCGGCAACTGCTGCCCGCTGAACGACGGCGCGGCCGCGGTCGTCATCATGAGCGACACCAAGGCCCGCGAGCTGGGCCTGACCCCGCTCGCCCGCATCGTCTCGACCGGCGTCTCGGGCCTCTCCCCCGAGATCATGGGCCTCGGCCCGGTGGAGGCCTCGCAGCGCGCCCTGCGCCTGGCCGGCCTCACCATCGACGACATCGACCTGGTCGAGATCAACGAGGCGTTCGCCGCCCAGGTGATCCCCTCCTACCGCGACCTGAACATCCCGCTGGAGAAGCTGAACGTGAACGGCGGCGCCATCGCCGTCGGCCACCCCTTCGGCATGACCGGCGCCCGCATCACCGGCACGCTCATCAACTCCCTCCAGTTCCACGACAAGCAGTTCGGTCTGGAGACGATGTGCGTCGGCGGCGGCCAGGGCATGGCGATGGTCATCGAGCGCCTCAGCTGACGCGTTCCGTAACCACCGAGGCACCAACCGTGAGCCTCTGGCCCGGAGTCCGGGAAGCTTCCGGACTCCGGGCCGTTTTGTGATCCAATCTCCCCCAGGATGTGACCTATCTCCCTTAGCGAAGGGATCCATGCAGGTCAGTGCCGCACCACCACTAAACCCCGGGCCCAAAGTCCTGCCCGATTCGTGACGTTACGCACTGACAGCTGGTTAGTCCGCCCTTCAAGCTGATGTAGGAAGTCGGGGGTCGACTTTGAACCGGGAGTACGTCAGTGAGCGCCATGCCGATCGCCTTGCTGGTCATCACGGCCGCCACGGGCGCCGTGGGCCTCGCCGTCCTGCGCACCCTCATGGTGCTGCGTCGTGAGGTCGCCGCCCTGCACACCCAGCTCGCCGCACAGCACGTCCCGCACGCTCTCGTGCCGGCCGCCCGCCCCGCCGCCGAGGCCGACGAGATACGCGCCGCGGTGGCCGAGGCCCTCGCCGAGGAGCGCGAGCGCGAACTGGCCGAGGCGCGCGCCTTCTGGGCCGCCCAGGAGGCCCGTGACGCCTCCGACGCGCCGTCCCTGCTGGGCCTGCCCGACAGTGAGCTGTTCCTGCCCCGGCAGAGCGATTTCGTGGGCCTGGAGCCGCTGGAGCCGGTGACCGAGACGGGCGCCGACGCCGACGAGTTCGCCGGGGACTCCCCCGAACTGGCCGCGGCCCGCCGCCGGCACCCCTCCCACCCGGACTTCGTACCGGTCCAGTCACCGGCCGTGGGCGACCATGAGCGCACGGTGGCCACGCTTGAGGAACTCGCCGCGTCCCGCGTCGAACTGGCCGACGTCCGCCCGGGCCCGCTGGGCACCCTGGACGTCTACGTCTTCGCCGACGGCACGACCCTGTGCATGACCCCGGGCCACCGCGAAACGGCGGAACGCCTCTCGGCGGCCCTCCGCGCGGGCGAAACCCCGGTCCTGCTGGGCGGCTCGGGCATCTCGGGCGCGTACACGCTGACGTTCGAGTGCGGCGAGGAGAACGTGTACATCCTGGCCGACCGGGTCATAGCGTCCCTGTAGTCACACCCCGGCCCGCTGCTGGGCCTCCGCCACCAGCGCGACCGCTTGTTCCAACTGGCCCTCGTCATCGAGTACGAGGGCCAAGTCGTGTGCGGCGACGGTGATTTGGTCGGCCGCCGCGAACATCCCCGCGTCCGGCATGACCCTGGGCTCCGCCGCGGGCTCCTCCAGCAGCTGGGCCCGGCGGGACAACTCCCTGGCCAGCTCAAGAGCCTCGGAGGCCCCGCCCCGTTGCAATCGGCTCTGCGGCGCGGCGCGCAGACGGTCGGCGAAGTGATCCACGGCTCGCGTCAAGGGCGTCGTATCAACCACAGAACGAGCGTACGCGGCGCCGCAGGACTGTTGCCAACAGGCGAACGCTCAGGCACCGTGACCTGAAGGACCGGCTTACATCCCCTTTTCGCTGGAGGCGCCGATGTCCCACGTCCTCTCCGAGGAGACCCACCGCAACATGCTCGCCCGCATTCCCCACTGCACCGGTCGTGAAGTCGCCGACTGGCTGCGCACCGTCGAAGAAGGCCCCGCCCTCTTCCGCTTCGAGGAAAAGGTCAGCTGGCTCCGCCACGAGCACAACCTCGCGTACGGCCACGCGAAGGCGATCGTCCACGAATACGACCTGAGGAGGGCCGCGCGCAAACTGCTCTAGCGCGCACCAAGACATGCCGAAGGGCCCCGGGTGAGCTGTACCCATATGCGGCTACCGCCGCGTGCCCGGGGCCCTTCGCGACAGCGGCTGGACCGCTAGTCGTTGCTGTTGAGGATCGCGATGATCCGCAGGAACTCCAGGTAGATCCACACCAGCGTCAGCGTGAGGCCGAAGGCCGCCAGCCACGCCTCCTGCTTCGGCGCGCCGTAGGCGATGCCGTCCTCGACCTGCTTGAAGTCCAGGGCGAGGAAGCAGGCGCCGAGGATGATGCCGACGACGCCGAAGAAGATGCCGAGCGGGCCGCTGCGGAAGCCGAGGCCGTCACCGCCGCCGAAGACCGCGAACAGCATGTTCACGACCATCAGCAGGATGAAGCCGAGCGCGGCCGCCATCACGAAGCCGTAGAAGCGGCGGTTGACCCGGATCCAGCCCGCCTTGTAGGCGACCAGGACACCGGCGAAGACCGCCATCGTGCCGAGCACGGCCTGCATGGCCGCGCCGCTCGCGATGCGGTTGTCGACGATGCTGGACAGGACGCCCAGGAAGACGCCCTCGAACGCGGCGTACGACAGGATCAGCGCCGGCGTGGCCGTGCGCTTGAAGGACTGGACGAACGCCAGGACCATGCCGATCAGCGCGGCGACGACGGCGATGCCGTAGGACCGGTTGATGTTGGCGTCGTCGACCGGCAGCAGCGCCCAGGCGAGCGCGGCCGTGACGACCAGGGTGCCGAGCGTGGAGGCCGTGCGCAGGACGACGTCGTCCATGGTCATCCGGCCGGTGGTGGCCGGGGCCTGCGGCGGGGCGCCCTGCTGGAGGCCCTGCTGCGCGTACGGGTTGTTCGCGTAGGGATTGCCGCCCGCGTACGGGTTGGCCTGCGTTCCGACAGCGGGACCCCCGGCCTGCGGCGCGGTGTTGAAGCCCGCGTAGCCGTTGTCGCGGCTGAACCCCCGTCGCGAGAAGACCGGGTTTCTGCTCCTCATTTCACTCCTCCATGGCCACACGTCGCGGCCTTGGCTCAAGAGTAATAGGTAGGCAAAGGATTGACCCTAGTGCTTGGGGAGGATCTTTCCCTCGTCGTGCTGCGCAACACGCTACGCGGGCCGGTGATTCCCCTCACCACGGCCCCTCAATCGAACGCGAAGCCCGTGTATCCCTCGGCGAGATCGGTCTCGGCCGCGCGGGAGGTCGCGATCCGGTCGAGGCGGGCGAGCTGGAGCCGCGCGTCGAAGGGGGTCGCCTCGGGCGCCGGGTGCAGCATCGTCGTCATGTCGTACGAGAACCGCTCGGCCTGCCAGACGCGGCGCAGGCAGGTCGCGGAGTAGGCGTCGAGCAGCTCGTCCGATCCGGTGTCCTTCTTGTACGTCAGTGCCTTCGCGAAGGTGACGACGTCCCCGACGGCCAGATTGAGCCCCTTCGCGCCGGTCGGCGGGACGATGTGCGCGGCGTCGCCGGCCAGGTACAGCCGGCCGTGGCGCATGGGCTCGTGGACGTAGGACCGCATGGGCGTCACCGACTTCTGCGTGATCGGCCCGCGCTCCAGCCGCCACCCGTCCTCGGTCTCGAAGCGCCGCTCCAGCTCGTCCCAGATCTCCTCGTCGCTCCAGGACTCGGCGTCCGTGCCCTCGGGGACCTGGAGGTAGAGGCGGGAGACGGACGGGGAGCGCATGGAGAGGAGGGCGAAGCCGCGCTCGTGGCGGGCGTAGACCAGCTCGTCGTGCGAGGGCGGCACGTCGGCGAGGATGCCGAGCCAGCCGAAGGGGTACGTCCGCTCGAAGACGCGGGTCAGTTCGGCGGGGATCGCCTTGCGGGCGACGCCCCAGAAGCCGTCGCAGCCGACGACGTGGTCGCAGGTGAGGGTCTGCTCGCGGCCCTCGTGCCGGAACCGGATGCTCGGGCTGTCGGTGTCGGCGCCCTCGACGGCCAGCGCCTCGGCCTCGAACAGCAACGGGCCGCCCTCCTTCAACTGGAGGGCGATGAGGTCCTTGCAGACCTCGGTCTGCGCGTACACCATCACGGACCGGCCGCCGGTGAGGGCGGGGAAGTCGACGCGGTGCCTCTTCCTCTCGTACCGCAGCTCGATGCCGTCGTGCCGGAGGCCCTCGCGGTCCATGCGCTCGCCGGCGCCGGCCGCGCGCAGCACGTCCACCGTGCCCTGCTCCAGGATCCCGGCGCGCTGGCGCTGCTCGACGTAGGCGCGGTCGCGGCTTTCGAGGACGACCGAGTCGATGCCGGCGTTGTGCAGCAGCCGGGCGAGGAGGAGGCCGGCGGGGCCGGCGCCGATGATGCCGACGGTGGTGCGCATCTCGCATCCTTTGTTCGTCCAGTGAAATTTACTTCACCAACTACTTCCGGTGGTGAGTCTGCGCCCGGCTCCACTCCGTGTCAATGGCCCGGTGGCCGGCCGCGGGCCCGTGGGAGACGGGTGCGGCGGCCGGCCACCGGTGCGGTCACTTGGTCACTTGGCCGGGGGCCAGCCGTCCATGTGCCGGTGCACCGCGACGTCCGGCTTGTCCTCGCCCTTGGGGGCCTTCGCGGCGGCGTCGTGCAGGATGCCGGTGACCTCGGCGGCCAGGGCGTCGACCTTCGTCCTGAGGTCGGCGGCGGGCAGCTTGGAGCGGCTGAGCGCGTCCAGCCTGCGGTGGACGTCCGCGAGGTGCCGCTTGGCGGTGGCGTCGAGGGTCAGCGGCCTGGGGGTGGAGACCACGAACTGGTAGGCCCCGGCGAGGGTCTGACAGCCCGTGCACTCCTTGTTGACGGCGTCGCTGAGGTTCACCGCGTTCAGGTGCGTGTGCTCACCGGCGATCGTCACGATCTGGAAGGACAGCGCGACCGAGCGGCAGGCGTCGTCGGCCGTGCAGCCCGTGGAGACCGCGTTGGCCTGGTTGCGGGCCGAGGCGGCGTTCACCGTGCCGAACTGCCGGATCGTGAACGAGTCCTTGGCCTGGGTGTGGTGCAGCCGGTCGGCGTGGCTGAAGACATGGTCCGAGGCGAAGGCGGCGTGCCCGGTCGCGGCCTGGGCCGGCACGGCGGTCGCCGCCCCGGCGACACCGGCGGCGAACAGCCCGAGCCCGAGGGCACGCCGGGTCAGCGGATTGTGGGCTGCTCGTGGTTTTCGATGACTGCTCAACGGAGCTCCTTGGTGGTGGGTCTGGATTCGGTTACCGGGTGGCGGATGGCGGGGGCGCAGTGCCGGGTGCCGGGGGTACGACACCTGAAGTGCGCCGACGGGGGGACGCCCGGCGTGGTTGGCCGGTGTGTCCGGCGCGGCCGGCTGGTGCCCCGGTGCGTCCGGCATGGCCGACCGGTGCGCTGGCGCGGCTGGCCGGTGCCGCCGACGCGGACCGCCGATGCGCCGGCGCCTCATCCCCTCAGCCAGCCGGGGACGTCCGCCCCGGACCGGCAGACGGAACGCGCCGTCCTTCTCAACAGGCCCCCGGTGACCGGCTGGCTGGTGGTCAGGTGGCTCCCGACCACCGGCCGGCTGGTGGCCAGGTGGCTCCCGACCGCCGTTCGGTCCGCCCTCAGGAGCCCGCCGGCCGGCTTGTCGGCCGCCTTGGGGCGCCGCCGGCCGACCCCGCCGCCCCCTCAGGACGCCCCCGGCGACTGGCTGGCCGGCGGTGATGAGGGCACGTCGGAGGGGGATGCCGGGGCGCTCTCCGAGGGTGTCGGGGAGGTTGGGGTGTCGGTCGGGTCGCCTCCGGTGCCGGACGAGGAGGTCGGACCGTCCGACGGGCCCTGGGAGGCCGGCTTGGTCGTGCCGTCGGTCGGGTGGGACGACTCCGGTGCGGACGCAGGCGCGGAGGCCGAGGCGGACGTACTCCCCGAGGCCTTGTCCGAAGGACCGTCGGACGGTCCGGAGGCGCCAGGGGACGCCGACGGCGAGGCGGAGGCGGTGCCAGGGGCGGACGGGTCCTGCGAGGAGCCGTCGCCGACCTGCGTGGCGTCCTGTGGGCCGGGGGCCTCGGTCGACACCCCCGGTTGCAGGATCGGCGCGATGGGCGGCTGCTTCGGCAGGGGCTGCGGGGTCATTCCGGACACCCACGCGTAGCTGAGACCGGTCAGGCCGGCCAGGGCGAGCGCGCAGAGGGCGATCCGCAGTTTCGGGCGGCCGGACGTGGTGCGTTTCGCGGCGCGGAAGAGTCGGCCGCTCATCTTCACCGAGAGGTACACGACGCCCGCCATCGGGCACATCAGCATGATGCTGCCGATCACCCCGACGAGCCCGGCGACGATCTGCCCCTCCGTGAACGCCCACCAGGTGCCGACGAGTTGCTCGGTCAGCGAGCGGGTCATGGTGGTGAGGATCCGCGGCAGGTTCCACAGGGCGTAGCCCAGTTCCCCGGCCAGCAGCGGCACCATGGTCAGCACCCACGTGGCGACGATGCGCCGCGCCGACTTCTTGAGGCCGGCCACCTCCTTGCGGGCCGCCTTCCCCTTCGCACCCGGCACCAGCGCGAGCAGGATCGGCTTGATCTTGCCGTACAGGTCGGGCACGCCCGCCAGGTCGCCCAGGATGTAGTAGCCGTCCAGCCGGACGGCCGGCATCAGCTGCTCCAGGATCTCGAAGTGCCCGAGGTAGACCGCGGCCAGGAAGAACTGGGCGCCGGTGGCGAAGTAGGCCGCGGCCATGGCGAGCATGAAGACGACGTTGAAGTACACCCCGCCCAGGTCGGTGCGGATGCGCCCGCCCCGGCCGATCCGGTAGACGTCGGTGACGTCGGTGTACATCGACGGCCAGATCAGGAACAGCCCGCAGCCGATGCAGCCCGGCCGGGCCCCGCCGTACCTGCACGCGGAGGCGTGGCCGAACTCGTGGAAGACGAGCGAGGCCACGGTGAGCCCGAAGACGATCAGGATCAGCACCGGCTGGTCGAGCACCTGGAGGACCGGCTCGATCGCCCCGAAGAACCCGAACAGCCAGACGTCCATGGCCACCGCGCCGAGCAGCACGGACGCGACCACGACCGGCCGGTGCAGCCAGCTGAACGTCTTCGCGATCCGTGCCGTGCGCTTCTCGTTGAAGATGACCCGGTGCCCCTTGAGGGCGAGCAGCAGGTCGGAACGCGGGGCGTCGACCTCGTCGCTCTCCTGCCCCTCGGGGACCGTCACCCCGAGCGGCTGGAGCTTCTTCTCCACCAGGTAGCGGATGTTGTCGCCGCTGACCTCCCGGCCGAACCGCGCGCTGACGCGGTAGGCGATGGTCTCGACGTCCCGGACGCCGTCGATGCTCGACGCCACGAGATACAGCAGCCGGGACAGCTGCACGACCTGCCCGTCCCCCCGGCGGGCGATGTACTTGGGCTCGGTGAAGCCCGAGCCCTGGTATTCACCGTGCAGCTTGAGCCCCGCGCTCAGCCGCGGCACCAGCGACGGCTCGACGACCGGCAGGCTGCCGGTGGCGACCTGCGCGTAGGTCACCGGCCAGCCGCCGGGTCCGGGCACCGGCCCGGTGTCGTAGAGCGTCGCGGGCCCGTTCCCGAGCACTGTCATGTGTGGTCTCCCCCCACGTGTCCCCCATGTCCGCGCGTGTCCCCCGTGACCGCGCCGCGTTCCCCCCGGATCGCGGCGGGCCCTCTCCGCAAAGAGGCCCGGCAAGCACCGCGGGGGGGGGGGGGGGGGGGGGGGGGGGGGGGGCGGCGGCCCCCCCCCCCCCCCCCCCCGGCGGGGGGGGGGCGAGCGGGGTGGATGATTAGGAGAGCGGAGCACGCAAGACACGCGGGGGTGGGG